>NZ_PZZP01000001.1:918180-1224240 GCF_003046315.1 Desmospora activa DSM 45169
TGGAAGACGAGCCCATGGAATTTAGCCTGCGCCCTCGTTTTCTGGACGATTATATCGGCCAGTCCCGGGTGAAGGAAAATCTGAAGATATACATAGAAGCGGCCAAAATGCGACGCGAGAGCCTGGATCATGTGTTGTTGTACGGCCCGCCGGGATTAGGCAAAACGACGTTATCCTATATCATCGCCAATGAATTGGGGGTCAACCTGCGCACCACCTCAGGGCCAGCGATTGAGCGTCCGGGGGATTTGGCGGCGATTTTAACCAATTTACAGCAGGGGGATCTATTGTTTATTGATGAGATTCACCGTCTCAATCGCAGTGTAGAAGAAGTGTTATATCCGGCGATGGAGGATTTCGCCCTGGATATCGTCATTGGGAAGGGACCCAGTGCCCGTTCCGTCCGCTTGGATCTGCCACCATTCACACTGGTAGGAGCCACCACAAGGGCAGGATCGCTCTCTTCTCCGTTGCGGGATCGATTTGGTGTGATGAGTCGGCTGGAATACTACACTGAAGAAGAGCTTACCTGGATCGTCACCCGCGCAGCCGATCTCTTACAGGTGACGGTGCGTGCGGAGGGAGCACAGGAAATCGCCTGCCGAGCCAGAGGGACCCCACGTGTAGCCAATCGCCTCCTGAAACGAGTACGGGATTTTGTACAGGTGAAGGGAGACGGGGTGATTACCCGGGAAACAGCCCAAGACGCATTGGACCGCATTCAAGTGGATAAACTGGGACTGGATCAGGTGGATCACAAACTGTTACGTTCCATTATGGATCATTTCCGAGGCGGTCCGGTAGGGCTTGAGACGTTGGCGGCCACGATCGGGGAAGAGGCGCATACGGTAGAAGATGTGTATGAGCCGTATCTGTTGCAGATTGGGTTTTTGCAGCGTACTCCGCGGGGTCGGATGGTAACGCCTCGGTGCTATCAACACTTTGGGGTGGAGATGCCGGGATGAGCCAGATTCCCAAGCTCTTGATTACAGTGGGTGTATTGTTGATTGTGGTCGGCCTTTTGTGGCAAATGGGCGGGCGCTTTTTTAACTTGGGTCGTCTACCGGGAGATATTGTCGTGGAAAAAGAAAACGTCAAATTTTATTTCCCGATTGTGACATGCATCATCATCAGTATCGTGCTAAGCTTATTGATGTATGTAATTCGCCTGTTCCGATGAGGGGCGGGCGTTTTGTGTGGAAAGGGTGAAAGGTGGATGGATGTATCACAATTTGATTATCATTTACCGGAGGAGTTGATTGCCCAAACCCCGGCTGAGGAACGCTCCGGCTCGCGCTTAATGGTGCTTCATCGGAAGGATGGACGGATTGAGCACCGACGCTTTCCCGATTGGTTGGATTATGTGCAAGCGGGTGATGTGTGGGTGGTAAACGATACACGCGTTCGCCCGGCGCGTTTAATCGGTGTAAAGGAGGATACCGGCGCCCAGATTGAGTTGTTATTGTTAAAGCCGATGGGGGAAGGGCGCTGGGAGGCTTTGGTGAAGCCGGCAAAGCGGGTGAAAGAAGGGACGGTCATCTCTTTTGGTGATGGGTTGTTGCGGGCAGAAGCGCAGGAAAAGGCAGAGATCGCCGGTGGGCGGGTATTTAAATTGCTACACGGGGAAGAAGAATTGGAACCGCTGTTTGAGCGATTGGGCGAGATGCCGCTTCCTCCATATATTCGGGAACGGCTGGATCAACCGGAGCGATATCAGACCGTGTATGCGCGGGAGGTGGGATCGGCGGCGGCGCCGACGGCAGGACTTCACTTCACCCCGGCCTTGTTGGAGGAAGCGAAAAAACGGGGTGTGCACATAGTTCCCATTACACTGCATGTAGGTTTAGGCACCTTTCGTCCTGTCACAGTGGAACGGGTGGAGGAGCACCGGATGCACGCCGAATATTTTGAGGTGTCGGAGGAATCGGCGCACATGATCCGGGAAGCCAAGCAAAAGGGAAAACGTATATGTGCGGTAGGAACTACTTCGGTGCGTACGCTGGAGTCAGTGGTGCAAAAATATGGTGAAATCCAAGCTGCACAAGGATGGACGGATATCTTTATCCACCCCGGCTATTCCTTTCAAGTCGTCGATGGTTTACTCACCAACTTTCATCTGCCCCGATCCACGCTGATGATGCTGATTAGCGCATTTGCCGGTAGAGAGAATGTATTGGCCGCTTATCGGGAAGCGGTACAGGAGCGTTACCGCTTTTTTAGTTTTGGCGATGCGATGTTGATTGTTTGAGAAAGGTTATAAATCCGTCATCAGTTGGATGTTTATCTAACATTAGCACTAAGGTATAATGGTATAAGTAGGAGGAACAGCCATTGGCTCTTCGTTACGAATTGATCAAAACCTGCTCCCAATCACAAGCACGTCTCGGGCGTATACATACTCCTCACGGCATCATCGATACACCGGTGTTTATGCCGGTGGGGACGCTGGCGACAGTGAAGACGGTCAGTCCCGAAGAACTGAAGGAATTGGGAAGCGATATCATTCTGGCCAACACCTATCATCTTTTTCTTCGTCCCGGCCATGAGATTGTGCAGGAGGCGGGAGGGCTCCATTCCTTTATGAACTGGGATCGAGCCATTCTGACCGACAGTGGCGGATTTCAGGTGTTCAGCTTAAGTAAGCTGCGCAAGATCACGGAAGAAGGAGTCTCCTTTCGCTCCCATTTGAGTGGAGAGTCCCTGTTTATCAGTCCTGAGAAGGCGATGGAGATTCAAAACGCTCTAGGGGCTGATATCATCATGGCCTTTGATGAATGTCCCCCTTATCCGGCAGAGCGGGAATATGTTAAGGAATCGCTGGAAAGGACCACCCGGTGGTTGCACCGTTGTAAACAGGCACACCGCCGCAAGGAGGAACAGGCGCTTTTTGGAATCGTTCAAGGTGGGATGTATCCCGATTTGCGGCAGGAAAGCGCCAAACAGATCACCGATGTGGATCTTCCCGGTTACGCCATCGGCGGCCTTAGCGTAGGTGAGCCGAAACCCTTGATGTATGAGGCGTTGGAAGAGACAGTCCCCTTATTGCCTCCAGGAAAACCGCGTTATCTGATGGGGGTTGGTTCCCCGGATGCCCTGGTGGAGGGCGTGATTCGTGGCGTCGATATGTTTGATTGTGTTTTGCCCACTCGGATCGCCCGTAACGGTACCACCATGACGAGCCAGGGGCGGGTGGTGATTCGAAACGCCGCCTATGCCCGGGACTTTGGTCCTCTCGATCCGGAATGTGACTGTTATACCTGTCGCCATTACAGCCGGGCATACCTTCGCCACCTGATCAAATCGGACGAAACCTTCGGCTTCCGCCTGACCACCATCCACAACCTGCACTTTTTGCTTACCTTGATGAAGCGAGTGCGGCAAGCGATTCAGCAGGACCGGCTGCTCGATTTTCGGCGGGAGTTTTTTGAAAGCTATTATGGAACGAGCGAACCGGATGGCACCCGTAATTTTTAATTTGTGTGTCTAATAAAAGGAGGATGTTTGAATGGAAACCCTTGCATCGTTTTTGCCACTGATTCTGATCTTTGCTGTATTTTACTTTTTGCTCTTACGTCCGCAACAAAAGCGGCAAAAAGAACGGAACACCATGCTCTCTTCCCTGAAAAAAGGGGATAAGGTGATTACCATCGGCGGATTACATGGAACGATTATGGATTTGAACGATGAACGGATCAGCCTGAAGGTGAACGAAAATACCCGTCTCACCTTTGAACGTAGCTCCGTTAATGCGGTTGTTAATGAAGATGAAAGCACCAGCGAAAATAGCTGATAAGCAAACACCCCGGTCTTTTAGCGGCAGGGGTGTTTTTCTATTTAAAGGAAAAAGGACAAACATGATCCTCTGCGGTTCACATGCTCCTCCGTTCTTCGTATATATAAAACAGACGAAGTGGGTTGTATGTGAGGAGAGGATTCTATGTTTGTGATCTTGTTTTTTATCCTCTGGTTTATCGCCTCCGCCTGGAGCTTGATGATCTTTGATCGAGTGGGAACCCGCGAGCGAAAGTGGAGTTGGAGCACCCTCCTTCCCGCTGTTTTTTTGGGGGGGTTGCTTGCGCTTGTCGCTTTTTCCTGTTTGTTGTTTCTTTGTCTCTGGGTGGTCGGCTATGCCTTTCCCGACGAAGTTCAGGCTAATGGATGGTGGGACTGGTTGTTTCTGGCGACAGGCTCCTTGATTACTTATCTGATGTTGTTTGGGATCGTGGAGTTCGCCCTAAAATTGTTGCTGCAAGAGTGTCGGTTTCCCCTGTGGTTGGCGATGTTTGTTCAAATCCCCTTTTTGTCGTTTGTGTTACTCACAATGTCAAAACGGGTGGCGACAGGTACCGATGTTTCAGTAGAGGCAGCGGTGGTTATCAGTGGGATCATGGTTGTGATGGGATATTTGACGGAAAAATGGCTCGGCTTTCATCGCTTGTAGAAGTATAGTGGTCATCAGTAATTTACACTTGAACAGCCAAAGCCCCTGAGAGCCTTTGGCAACCCAGGGGCTTTGCAAAACGACAGTCGCTTATATAAAAACAAATGTGGCACGCTTTTCCTTGTGTTCGGATCTCTAAAAAGAAAGGCTTCGGTTTGCGCGGATCGGAACCGAAGCGTTTTTTGTTAGATTATATCGTTAGGGGGCGGATGTATTGACACCGAAGATTCCTCCGATGGCACTTAACCCGGTTGCACATATTGTAAACAGCACTGGTTGAATGCGCATGGTGGTGTCAAAAGCGAGAAATCCGATCAATAAGACGATTATCACATACAAGACTCCGGTTAAACCGCCGTAAAGTAACCCCCTTTGCTTTGCTTTCCTCCCGGCACACCATCCGCCGATCAACAGTGCGATTCCGTTGATGCCATAAGTAAAATAGGGGAGGGAGGATTCTGTGATTGAAGTAAAGCGCAAAAGAAGCGCGGTTACGACAGAACCTGCCAGTACGATGGCAAACACAATCAGTAATCCGGATAAAAGCGGTGAATTCAGCTTCGGTTTGCTTGCTCCATCCAAAATGGATTGCTTCATCGAAAACACCTCCCGCAAGGGTTTGTACATGGGTATGAGCGTGAGCGCAGATTTATGATTGTCCGGATGTGGGAGGGCTGTACGCTGATAAATTTCCTCGTTTCAGTTGAAAATAGGGAGGAAGTCGGTGGACAGAGGAGCTAGGAGCAATGTGGACGATTTTTTTGCGGTCAGTGTTTATCTATTTTTTTGTGCTTTTAGTGATGCGCTTAATGGGAAAACGAGAAATCGGTAAACTGTCGGTATTCGATCTGGTGGTTTCGATTATGATTGCCGATTTTGCCGTCATCTCCATCGATAATACCAAAATTCCGTTGATGCACGGGGTGATCCCGATTGTAACAATGTTGGGAGCACAGGTGTTGTTAGCCTGGGTAACACTAAAAAGCCCCCGTATACGTGATGTTGTGGATGGCAAACCCTCCATGTTAATCAAAAACGGAAAGATTCAGGAGCAGGAAATGCGAAAGCAGCGCTACAATGTCGAGGATTTAATGGTACAGCTGCGAGACAAGAGGATTCATAATCTGGCTGATGTGGAGTTTGCCATTCTGGAACCGTCAGGGAAGCTAAGCGTCTTTCCTAAGGAAGAACGGATGCCGGTAACAAAGGGGGATCTCTTTGATAAGGTGGATCGCCTCACACGGCTACCGGTACCGGTTGTGGTTGACGGCCAAGTGCAGAAGGATGCCCTAAAAAAGCTGGGACAAGACCAAGACTGGTTGAAGAAGCGATTACACCAATATGGGCATAAGGACATCAGCGAGATCTTTTTTGCCAGCGTCGACCATCATGGCAGTTTTTATATCGATTCACGGCAACATTAACGGGGAAACAGAGGGGCGAGCCATTTGCCAACATAGGGAACCCGCTCAATATCTTCTTTTTTCAACAATCCCAGCAAAATCAGAAAAATGCCGTACAGCATCAAACTGACAACGATGGCTGCGCTGACAGTGATCATCAGCTCTTTGCCACCCCGGTTTATCACGAAGTGTAAGACGGTACCCATTCCGGCGATGGCGAAGGAGAGTTTTATCCAATCCCGAAATATCAAGGTGAAGGGGACATAGTGGATAATGCTGATAAAGTGAAGGGCGGTGACAATGATTATGCCGCAGTTAATGGCCAACACTACCCCATCGATTCCCAATGCCGGTTGAGAACCCAACAAGAAAATGAGAGCCGTCTTGATGACGGCGCCGTAAATAGAGTTGCGCATGGCATCTTTCGCTTTGTCCAACCCTTGCAATACCGCTGCTAAAGGACCCTGCAAATAGAGTAAAACGGCGAAGGGAGCCATAATCTGCAACAACCGGGCAACGTCTGAGTTATGGTACAGGAGCATGGTTAAGGGTCCAGCCAACATAAATAGAAGGATGGCGCAAGGGGCACCCACGATCATGGCAAGTCGAATCGCTTGATTGAGTCGATGCTCCACCAATCGGATTCTTCCCTTGGCCGCCGCTTCGGAAATAGAAGGGACGAGGGAGACGGACAGCGCGTAAGTGATAAAGGAAGGAAAGTAGATAAGTGGGATCGCCATTCCTTCTAATTGACCGTACAATGCGGTGGAAGCGGCTACAGCGATTCCGGCGAGAGCCAGGCTTTGGGAGACGACGATCGGTTCGACGGCATAAGAAAGGGAACCGATAATGCGACTGGCGGTGACGGGGATGGTAATACGCATCATCTGTCCCACAGTGGTAGAAAAATGTCCCCATCCCCGGCGGATTTCGTGCAAGGGAAAGCGAAGTCTGGGGCGCTTGGGATCCCGGCGGAAGGATTGAAGAAGGATAAGCATTCCAGCTCCTTCCCCGATTACCACTCCAAACATCGCTCCGGCGGCGGCATATTCCACTCCATAGGGATATAACAGTCGTGCCAGCATCAGCACGGTAAAAATACGCACAACCTGTTCCACGATCTGTGAAGCAGCATAGGGGTTCATATGCTGCCGACCCTGAAAATACCCCCGAAAAACGGAGGAGATCGCTACAATCGGAATGACCGGTGCAATCCCCCACAAGGCGTATAAAGCGCGGCTGTCGGTTAAGAGCGTATTGGCGATTAGTGGGGCGGCTACAATCACGAGGATGGTAAATAGGATTGCTAGAGCAGTAACAATGCCTAATGAGAGGATTAGGATGGATCGGATTCGCGACTCATCACGGGTGGCTTCCGCTTCCGACACCAGCTTGGAGATGGCGACGGGCAAACCGGCAGTCGTCAGCGTGATAACCAAAAGCAAAATGGGGAAGGCCATCTGAAAGAGACCCATTCCCTCGTCACCGATTAGACGGGAGAGGGCGATACGGTAAACAAACCCTAATATTTTCGTGATAAATCCTGCACCGACCAGGATGAGTGTCCCTTGGAGAAACGTTTGCTTGGTCAAACGGATGCCCTCTCCTTCCTATAAGGGTTTGTACTTAAAACCTATGCGCTTGTCCGTTTCACATGACAACGAAAAAAGAGCCAATTGAAAGGTGTTCAAAGGGAATACGCGGAAGGTATAATAGGGAAGACGAGCATACGGGGAGGGGTCGCGGTGAGGAAGACATTAAAACCAGTCAACAATGTGAATCACTCGCGTAAACAAAATGTAGAATTGCTGAGTGAATCCGAACTGATGCAGTGTATCGAAGATTTGTGTAACAGCAAGGCGGCGGAATTTCGCTATTACGGTTATGAAAATGTGACCGGCGAACAGGTATGGGCGTGCGTGTCGGAGAGCTACCGACGAGGATGGCCCCGACTCAATCGCCTCGTAAACGATATCCTGTCGCTGAAGGCGACCCGATTTATGAACTGGCTGATGGTCAGTGTGTACAAAAGCCCGGACCAATGATCGGTCCGGTTTTTTGCTGTCGGGATAAATTGACATGCATCATTGGAGTTGGGATAATGAGGTGGGTTTCTTTCGAAAATGAAGGAGGAAGCATCTCATGAAAGTTCGCAAGGGGAGATTTATCCTCTTTTGCCTGTTGGTTATCGCCATTCTAGCCACCGTGGCTGCTACCAGTATGGATATTGCGCGGGGGATAACTCTCGGTCTGGATTTGCAGGGTGGCTTTGAGGTGTTGTATGAAGCGAAACCGTTAGAAAAAGGACAACCAATCAATGAACAGGTATTATCCGACGCCTCCAAGGCTGTCAGTCAACGGATCGATGTTCTCGGTGTGACGGAACCACAAATCTCGGTGGAAGGGCAGGATCGCATCCGCGTGCAGCTGGCTGGTGTGGATGATCCAGACCGGGCGCGGGAGATTTTGGGGACGCCTGCGGTGTTGACGTTTCGTGCTCCTGACGGAGAAACGATTTTAATGCGGGGAACGGATCTGGCCCAAGGCGGGTCCCGTTTGGACTACGATGAAAACGGCCGCCCGGTGGTGAGCGTAAAATTTAAGGACAGCAAAAAATTTGCCGATCTAACCAAGGAATATCTCGGGCAACCCGTTCCAATCTATTTGGATGAGAATGAGTTAAGCTCTCCCGTCATTCAAAACGTGATCTCCAATGGACAAGCCCAGATCAGCGGTAACTTTACCCCTGAAGAGGCGCAGGAACTAGCCGATCTGTTAAATGCTGGTGCATTACCGGTGCAACTGGATGAGATTCAGAGCTTTGCCGTTGATTCCAGTCTCGGAGCCGCGTCATTACAGCAGAGTTTGGTGGCGGGGCTGTACGGGATTGCGATCATTTTCATCTTTATCATCGGCTATTACCGCCTGCCTGGTTTTGTGGCGGTAATCACCTTGATTACATATGGGTACTTGGTGTTGTTAACCTTTAATCTACTCCATGTCACCTTAACCTTGCCAGGGATCGCAGCGTTTATCTTAGGCATCGGCATGGCGGTGGACGCCAACATCATTATGTATGAGCGGATCAAAGATGAAATGCGTTTAGGCAAAAGCGTTGCCTCCGCCAATAAATCCGGTTCTCGCCGATCATTTCTCACGATTTTTGATGCTAATGTTACGACCATCATTGCGGCGGGAGTGCTCTTTTATTTTGGAACGGCCGGCGTACGCGGTTTTGCCGTCTCCCTGATCGTGGGGATCGTCGTCAGCTTTCTGGCAGCGGTGGCGCTATCGCGTATCTTGTTGGGCTTGTTGGTTCGCTCCGGCTTGTTTCGACGTCCAGGTTGGTACGGTGTGAAGGAGGATGAGATCGGTGAACTTTAAGTTTGATTTTGTAGGTAAACGAAAGCTCTTTTTCATCCTCTCGGCCACCATTTTGTTGATTGGGATCGCTTCGTTGCTGCTTCAGGGCCTCAACCTGGGTGTCGACTTTGTCAGCGGATCGCGGGTGGATATCAATATCGGACCAGACTTTGACATGGAAAAAGGAAAAGCGGCATTAGAAGAGCTTGGATACGATAATCCCAATATCCGTAAAGCTGGGAATCAGCGGGAACTGCTCGTCTTTCGCACGGATGAGAGTTTAGACCGAGAGAAAGTTAACGCCATCCGTGACCAATTTCAAAAGGAATTTGGGAAACAAGTGGCGGTCAATGAACAGACGGTGGATCCCATCGTTGGGCGTGAGTTGGCCAGAAATGCTTTGATCTCGGTGCTGATTGCATCGGTTGGGATTATTCTGTATGTGACCCTACGGTTTGAATACCGATTTGCCATGGCAGCGGTGGCTGCATTGTTCCACGATGCCTTATTTGTGATCGGGATGTTTTCCCTGTTTCAATGGGAAGTGGATTTGGTGTTTGTGGCGGCGGTATTGACGATTGTGGGGTATTCGGTCAACGATACGATTGTGATCTTTGACCGGATTCGGGAAAATTTTGAGGCAGATAAACCGAAGCGGTGGGAGGAACTGGTGGAGACGGTCAACCGCAGTTTGCGCGAAACGTTAGTTCGCTCCCTCAACACCGGTTTAACCGTGATTTTTGCTGCGGTGGCCCTACTCGTCTTCGGTGGAGAGAGCATACGCTTTTTCTCCCTCGCCCTGGTGTTGGGTTTGATCGCGGGGATCTACTCTTCCATATTTATCGCTAGCCAAATCTGGATTACTTGGAAATGGAAGTCGATGGAACGGGAAAAACGGAAGGCATCTACCGTGACGGAATAACGATAAACGTTTATATTTTTATCATGCTGCGGGAGTTACCCGCAGCTTTCGTTTTGTATCTACCGGTGATCCCAGTGTGCTATAATGAAAAGCGGCAAAGCGAGGTGACCCTAATGCTGCGACCCAAGACGCGCTGGCGTCCTTCCGAAGCGGAAGCGGTACGTGTCGATGAATTGGCGAATTCGCTCAACTTGCATCCATTGGTCGCCCGATTGCTGATCAACCGCGGACTGGACGATGTGGAAAGGGTCCGTCGTTTTTTGCGTGCCAGTGTCCAAGATCTGTATGATCCTTTTTGGCTGGACGGGATGGAACAAGCAGTAAAACGAATTCGCCATGCGTTAGAACAGGGAGAAAAAATTCGCATTTATGGGGATTATGATGCCGATGGTGTCACCAGCACCAGTCTGATGATGCGCGTGTTCCGACGACTGGGAGCAGATGTGGATTATTACATACCCAACCGCTTTACAGAAGGATATGGACTAAACCGAGACGCATTAATCCGTGCGAAGGAGGAAGGCGTCCACCTGATGATTTCCGTCGATACCGGGATCAGTGCGGTGGATCAGGCTGACCATGCAAACAAGCTGGGGTTGGATCTAATCATTACCGATCATCATGAACCGCCGTCGGTTTTACCCCAGGCATTGGCCGTGATTAACCCAAAGAAGCCTGACTGTACGTATCCGTTTTCACAGTTAGCGGGGGTAGGTGTCGCGTTTAAATTGTGTCATGCCCTGTTGGGTGAACCGCCGGAAGAGGGGTGGGAGTTGGTCGCCTTGGGATCAATCGCCGATTTGGTTCCATTGGTGGATGAAAACCGCATTTTGGCGGCACGGGGTTTAGAGGCGATCAATCAGAATCCGTCAACGGGAATGGCTGCCCTGGTGGAAGCCTCTGGCATCGATGGGGAGGTGGCCGCCGGACATGTCGGATTTTCCTTAGGACCCCGCATCAACGCCAGCGGTCGCCTGGATACCGCGGGGCAGGCGGTAGAGCTGATGCTGACGGAGGATTCCGCTGAAGCCGCGCTGATTGCGGAAGAATTGGACCGGATGAATCGGGAGCGGCAACATTTGGTGGAAGCGATCACCGCTGAAGCGGTTGCACTGGTAGAGGAGGAGCCAGAAGCACATCACCGTATGATTGTGGTGGCGGCACCGGGGTGGAATGTCGGGGTGATCGGAATTGTCGCCTCCCGCTTGGTGGAACGCTATTACCGGCCCACGATTGTGCTCGGTATCGATGAAGAGACGGGAATGGCCAAAGGTTCAGCCCGCAGCATTGCTGGGTTTGATATGTATCGTGCCCTGACTGCTTGTGATGAATTGCTGCCGCACTACGGCGGGCACACGATGGCAGCGGGGATGAGTTTGCCGCAGCGTGATTTGGCGCAGTTGCATCAACGGCTGGATCAGTTAGCCAGTGAGTGGTTGACAGAGGAGGATTATATTCCGTTGTCTGCGGTCGATGCGGATCTCACGTTGGGAGAGGTGAATCTTGCCCTGATTGAATCGATCGAAAAACTGGCTCCCTACGGCATTGGCAATCCCACTCCCCGTTTTCGCCTCATCGGTTCCCGTCTGGAGCGAATTCAACGAATTGGCCGCGATAAAAATCATTTAAAGCTGATGTTGGAGCAAGAGGGTTCTTCTCTGGATGCTGTCGGCTTTCGCATGGGGGAATTGGCTGAAGAGTTGATGCCGCAATCCCAACCGGAACTGTTGGGGGAATTGTCCATAAACGAATGGAATCAACGGCGTAATCCGCAATTTTTGGTTCGAGATGTGGCGGTTCCACACCTGCAGATTTTTGATTGGCGCAGCAATCGCGATCAACGGGAGCGGTTGGGCCCGCTGGCGAAACGGCAGGAGACCTTGTTTGTTCATAGTGGAGAGGAACCCCATTGGTGGAAGCGGGATTATGCAGCCACCCTCTTATCCTGGGATCGACTAGATCCAAATCCGTTTACGGATGCTGCGACCGTTCGTTATTTGGTGCTGATCGATTTGCCGCCAGCGGTAGCTGCGATAGAGGGATTATTGCGAGGGTTTGGCCAGTTGGAGCGAATTTACTTTGCCTTTGGTGATGCCGACTGGAATGGCCCTTCCGGCGTACCGGATCGGGAGCATTTTAAAAAATTGTACGGTGCAGTGATGAAAGTGAAGGAATTGCGAATCCCCCGGGATTTGGAACGGCTTGCCCGCATGACGGGACTATCGGCAAAGGGGATTGGATTTATACTTGAAGTATTTCAGGAACTGGGCTTTGTACGCAGGGAAGGAGATTGGTTGCTACTGGTGCCGGAGGCGGAAAAAAAACCGTTGTCCCGCTCAACTCATTATCGACAACAACAAGAATGGGATGAAGTGCAACAGTGTTTGGTCTATTCTTCCACGCGTGATCTATATACGTATATCGCTTCGATCAATCCGAAGCTAGCCCAATCAGGAGGCGAAGAAGCATGGATTTCAAAGATAAAATCCGGGTGATTTCCGATTTTCCACAGCCAGGGGTTCGTTTTAAGGATATTACCACGTTACTCAAAGATGGCCCTGCGTTTCGGGCGGCAATCGATCAGATGGCTGAAAAAATCGAGGATAAACAAGTGGATTTGATCGTGGGGCCGGAGGCTCGCGGTTTTGTGGTTGGAACACCGCTGGCTTATGCGTTGGGGGTTGGGTTTATTCCTGTGCGAAAAACGGGAAAATTACCTGCGGAAACGGTGGAAGCCGGCTATAACCTCGAATATGGAAAAGACCGCTTGGCGATTCACCGTGACGCCATCCAACCGGGACAACGGGTTCTAATCGTGGATGATCTGTTAGCGACCGGTGGCACCATCCAAGCCACTTTAAATCTGGTGAACCAACTGCAAGCGGATGTGGTGGGAGCGGCGTTTATCATTGAGCTTACCTATCTTCAAGGACGGGAGAAGCTGCCTGCGGACTTGGATGTTTTCACATTAGTACAATATTGAGCATTAAACCCCAATCCTGTTGGATTGGGGTTTTTATCTAAAATATGGGAAGGAGAATTGTGTGCGGTCGCGAATTCCACAAGGGGAAGCGTTTACCGGAGGGGTTGGCAGCCTCCATGGAATCATCCGTGTCATCACTCACAACAAGCTGTGTCTGCATCTGTCGGCAGTGTACTCAGTCTTTGACTCCCAGAGGAACATGCGCCACAGAAAGGAGAGAAAAAGGCGTTTTCTCCCAAGATTTCAAGGGTGTTACGCCTGATGCCATGAAAAAAATTTTTGAGGATTTTAAGGTGGAAGATGCGGAAAATCTAGAGGAGCCAGAGCTGCGAATCGCTTTAGTGGGAGTGGGAGCTTGGATCATTCTAGTTGGAGTATATGCGGTCTTGATGAAGATGGAATGGATATCGGGTTTGTAGCCAAGAAATGACCCGTCCAGCGATCAGAAACGGTCGTGGGCGGGTTTGGTTTGTACCTGGGTTTTCGGATCCGTTATCATAAAAATATCTGTTAACATCAAAATAAAAGGCATGTGATGAATTTGGACAGCGAAATGGATTCGGCCACACCAGGGCAGAAGAGGGAAACCCCGTTGATAAGGCCGTGGTTGATGCTTGGTTGGCTGTTAGTGGCACAGGTGGCGATCGCTTTTGCCGGAAGGGGATTGGCTCCGTTAGCGCCATTAATTGAGGTGATTTGGATATTTCCAAAGCGCAAGTGGGGATGTTGCCTGCCGCTTTATTTTTGGGGCAGGCACTGTTTAATCTACCGGCGGGATGGTTGGCCGACCGTTTCGGTTCTCGCCGATTGCTGCTCACACTGGCGGGGTGGTCTGCGATATCCTTTACCCTGGCGGCGACCATGTCGTCTTTTTCTGGCCTATTAGTAAGTGTGATCTTGGGAGGATTCGCCTATGGGGCGATGCATCCTGTCACCAACCGTGGTATACTCGCCTGGTTTGCCCGCAATCGCAGGGGAACTGCGATGGGAATTAAACAGATGGGGATCACCGCCGGATCGGCCTTGTCCGCACTGGTATTGCTGCCCTTGGCTTTAGCTTGGGGATGGCGTTACGCAATGGTGGCAGCAGCTGTGCTGGTTCTGTTGGTGGGAAGCGCCGCCTTTGCCGGTTATCGCGACCCTAGTGGTAATGAGAACAGCTCCCCTGATCGTGGCACGCTTTGGCGCCAGTTGCGTGAGATTTTGCACAATCGTGTTTTGTTGGGCATCAGTTTAGCCTCCTTTGGGCTTAATATGGGCAACCCTTACATTAGAATAGGACGTATTATCGCATGATATTGCCCTTTTTTACGCTAATTCTGTGGATATAACCTTAACTGGATCATTTCGACCGTTTCCATCCCTATCTATAACGATTTCGGAGAACAAGGTCCGGATGATCTGTTTTCTTTCCGTCGCAGTGGCTTGAGGCCAAACCTTCCTTAGATCCTGAATCGCCTCTTTGAACTCCTCAAGGGTTACACGGGGAGTTTCCGGCTGTTTGGTCAGTTTTGTCTTTAACTCTTCTTCCCTTGCTCGATCCTCCTGAGTTCTTTCCTTTAACTCTTCCAGCGTGATGATATCTGCCGCAAACGCCTCCTGCCATTTCCGCCGGCGTCGTTTAATCCGATCCAATTCTGATTCAATTTGTTTAAGGTCCAGCCCTTCCTTTTGATCGGAGGGCATGTTGATTCCTTCCGCTTGCCACTCAACCAATGCATCGAAGAATGAGCGTTCTACTTTCGTTTCCGCAATCCGGGGAAGATCGCATGTTCCATAATTGTGTTGTGTGCCGCATTTATAAAAGATGTATTTCTTCGTTTGATGTTTAAGGCTTTGTCCGATCATATTTCCCCCACAACGGGCACAGGTCAACACGCCGCTGAAAGGATAATCGGAAGTGGCCGCCCGTTTTCCTACTCGTCTATCTTCGATCCGTTTTTGAGTCTCAAGCCATAGGTCCGAGTCGATGAGACGAGGATGGTTGCCCTCCCGGGAGTGTTCCCCGAAACGCAAAACACCAATGTAATATGGATTGGTTAAAATGTATTGGATCTGTGGGTCTTGCCAGTGGTTTCCGCGCCGAGTGGTTATCCCCTCTCTGTTTAAGGCCCTGGAGATGGTGCGAATCCCCTTGGTTTTATACATATCGTAGATGCGTCGGACGATGGCCGATTCGTTCGGATCAGTGACTACTTTCCCGTTTTCATCGGTAGTGTAGCCATAGGGCGCAAAGGTGTGAAGATCTTTCCCCTCCAAGAATTTACGTTCCATTCCCATGCGAACCCGCTCCCCGAGGTTTTCCCGTTCCCACTGGGCCATAGAGCCTACCAAAGTGATAAAAAAGCGACCCATGGCCGTCGTTGTATCAAAAACCTCCGTGACGGATTTAAAGGCGATTTTCTTTTCTTCCAGCAAATTAATCACTAAATGCAGATCCACCACTGAACGGACAAGGCGATCAAGGCGGTATACAACAAGCACATCAAATTGTTTTTCTTTTGCATCCCGGAGCATTTGTTGCATTCCTGGCCGTTCTAAATTCTTGGCGGAATATCCATCATCCTTATAGCTGCCGTCCTCTTCCCACCCTTGAGACTGGATGAATTGACGACAACGGGCAGCCTGAGCTGATAGACTGAACCCTTCTCGGGCTTGTTCATCCGTGCTTACTCGAATATAAGTTCTGGCCCGCATATTTCCTCCTTTAGGCACTATCTTTTTGTCGTTGTTTCTCCTCATTTTTTCGATAGATAGATAAGCATTCCCAAGAGCAAAAATGCAATTCGATCATACGTTCGGAATAACGGATGAACATAGGAACTCATGAGTGCGGGAAATCATTTAGACCAGATAGTTCCTTACGGCACTGATCGCAAACGTGTTTTATCACAGATGAAAGTCCTCCTATAATACGTGTTTTATCTTATATACCTTCAACCGAAAATGTACCATCTCCTCAACCACTCGAAAATGTTCAGCTAAATCCCAGGGAGTATATATACCTCGTCTTACAGCACGTTGAAGCTTGTCCACGGGGAGCAAACGATCACAAGCCCAACGCCATGCACGGTCTTCCCCGCGAATGATCTCTAACTGGTTTTGAAATATCTTGTATGGCCTGGGAAAACCGAAGCCTACAGAGGTGTAATAATGACCGATCTCCTCGGCGATCACGCAGCGGACCAGTGGCACATTCGTCCGAATAGATTCATTGACGCAAATTGCCGGGAAACGTCCACCTGTATAAAATCCTTTCAATTCCGAATTGAATGGACAAAAATGAACTGGAACTCCCAATCGTTTGGCTTCCTTGATCAACTCAAAAGGCATGGTTACACTCCCTCCTAGTATCATCTCCCTTGGAACAATAAACCTGCTTCCTTTGAAGGGGAGCAGGTTATCTATCTCTGTATATATTATTCGAATAAGAACGTTAGTTTGTGTCCACTTCACAAAACTTTTTTCAAAAGTTTCACGTCTGTCTCCAGATCATCCATTCGCTTCTGCAATGAACTCACTGGAGACTGTAGTTCACTCGCAAAGGCTGTTTGTTCTGCGATAGTATCCACCCGATCTTCAATTCGCTCCAGCCTTTTGTTAACCTCATCAAAACGCTTGTCGATCTGATCAAACCTTTGATCCATGTTGTTCAGTTTCTCAAGAATCACGTCTAGTTTGTCACCCACCATATATTCCCCCGTTAATTCCCATATCTTATCCCAATCATTTAATCCGTTTCAACTCTCTTATTTCCGTTTCTTGTTCAAGCGACCGCGTGGCTAAAGCCTCTAAAATGCGGTCTTGTCGTTCCTGCCCCTGTACCAACTGTTGAAGAAGTTCATCCTGTTTATCCTGACTCTCTTTGAGGGAGGCAACGTTTTCCTTAATAAATGCGACTTCCCCCTGAAGATGGCGGGCATCGGATGTCAAGGCCTCCAATTTTGCGTTGGTAACTTCCTGTGCCTCTAAAATTGTCCTCAGCATTCCCTTCGTTTCCTCCATGGTTTATTCTCCTTTCAGCTGTCACGAATAATTCATCAGGGAGTAACGATACCTGGTTTTAATCTTTTCGCTCGTGTCCCCTGGTTTTCCTTCGTTCTTCCCCCTTTCTCCTTATTCATTGTCAGCATCCTCTTTTTCTTTCTTCTTTAACTTCTCTTGTTCCTCCCGGTAACTCTTCGCGATCTTGATTCCCATAATGATATCCCGAACCATCTCTTCTGAAAGCGGTTCCGTAGGATCGCCTGGGCGGCTAGTATATAGATCCGTAATTCCTTCTTCTCTAGCTAGTTTCTCAAGTTCCCGCCATGCTTGGGAGTAGCTATCGTTCTCTGGATTGGGGTTATCTGTGCGGCCTAGCAAGTAATCAGTTGACGTGTTATAAAAATCAGCAAATTTTTGCAAGGTTTCAGTATCAGGTTCGCTTCTACCATTTTCGTAATGAGAATATCTCGCTCTTGTTAGCCCTAAATGTTTTGCAATATCCTCTTGAGTTCTTTTACCCCTAAGCAACTTTAACCTTTGTCCGAGCATGTTCAATATAATTCCTTTCAGTTTAGCATGTAATTTACAGATAAATTCTTGACCTTACCTACTAGTATAGATACAAAACTTATCGCTGAAAACAAATGATAAGAAAAGTATCAAAAACATATTGACGATACATTTATTATCTATTATGATGAAATCAGCGATAAAATTTGTATCAAAATTGGAGGTGATCCAATGACCAGAGATAGATTAATTCAAGAACGATTGAACAGAAATCTAACCCAAAAAGAAGTTGCTGAAATGATGAGCATTTCAGAGGTTTTCGTCCGGAAAATTGAGAAAAGGAAAGCGAATCCAGGACGAAAGACTATGCTAAAGTTTGAAAAACTATATGGCGTTAGTGAAAGAAGTCTATTCCCTGATCTTTTTCATGTAAATATTGATACAAAATGTATCGGACAATTAAAACCCACTGGTACAGAAAGGAGCTAATTGACATGCCAAAACTTAAGCCGGGTGAGAAGATCATTGTCCCTCGATCAAAGGTCCAGGAAATCGCTCCTATAGTCATGCAGATTCTTTTACGGATCAAACAAGAAGAGCAGCAAAAGGAGCAGGAGGCGATCAACTCATAAACCCGATGGATTCACAAGCCCTCAATCAGTTTAAACGGAAATGGAAGCTGAGTCATCAAAAAATTGCGAGGAGTGGGAATAATGTGGGCGGTCCATCAGCGGATGGCAGAACTTTGGACGATCCAGCAACGACAAGGGCTATCCCCTGAGCAAATCACCGAAATGGCGCACTGTCTGAAAGTCAATGTTCAACGGGCTTGGCGGATTGCGTTTCTGATGGAATGCAGCTACCTGGCACACACGACGAACGATGTGGAGTGGCAATTTGAGATTTGCGCAGAGCTTGAAAAGTTGGGCGAAACCACACCGAGATAAGGGAGGATGAAAAATTGAAAACTGAGCAATGGAACGGTTACGAAATCCGGTTCGTGGAAGTGGAAGGCGAGTGGTGGGCGGTTGCGAAGGATATTGCGGAAGCGTTGGGGTACAGAAATGCACCGGATATGACCCGGAACTTAGGAGACGACGAAAAAGGTTTTACGCAGATTGTGCGTAGTACCCAAGGCGGAAATCCAAATGTAAGTATCATTTCAGAGTTTGGCATATATGAAGCGATCTTAAACAGTCGTCGTAAAGAAGCCAAAGCGTTCAAAAAATGGGTCAAGCAAATAATCAAGGAGTTACGCCATCAATCCGGTTTAGAAGGATTCCAAGTCTTCCGCATGATGGACAAAGACCATCAGAAAAAGGCGATGGGCGTTATCAAACAAACATTGGGCATCCAAGCAGAAGAAAAACACTACATCAAGGCTAACACCGTAGCGAATAAAGCGATCTCCAACAAACACGGCATTCCAAAGATGATCAAAAAAGGCGATATGACGCCGGAGATGTTGAAAGAACGGCAACCGATCTTAGAGGAAGCGGCACAGCTTACCGCCATCAAGGAAGCGTTTGGGCTGGATATATCGGTATCTGATGCGATCTATAAGAAGTGGAGCAAGGATGTCCATTAAGTGGACACCCCCTGAAGGGAGGTGAAAAAGGTGGAATGGTTTGAACCGGTGATCCTGGAGGACGGGGAAAGACCCCTAGAATCACAAGAACTGTACGAAGCGATGATGTACCTGGCACACGTACACGACGAATAAGGGGGGTGATCGAGTGGGGGATAAACTTTACGGTCATGTTGATGTAGGTTACCCGGTTCCAAAGGAACAGCCGGACACGGAGCAGCCAGAAAAAGAAAAAGTCGGTGATCAAAAATCAGAAGCGATCACCGACCTTTTCCGAAGCTTTATCGGCAGTGCACCACCACTGGCCGATAAATAAAACAAACCAACCTACTCCCAGCTTACCGTATTGATGGACTGGGAGCAACCCAAGGAGAGATCGGAATGGAACTACTGGAGCACAAGAAAGAGATTGCAGGCTGTTACCTGATGCATACGGCCAAGGTGAAAACGGCTGAACCACTGATGATCGATTTCAAGCCTGACGTAGAGATTCTAGCCGTCAACGCGGCCATCAAAGCAGGATACCACCCGGCGGGATATTTTCTCTATAACCCGCAGGCTACGGAAATAGATGAGTGTCTTTATCTGATCAAATGGGAATCCGCGAAAAGCTGCAGTTGAAGGAGAGGGCAAAAATGCGAACAAGCGATAACATCGATGAAATCTGTAAAGCATTGGTCGGCTTCCATTCGGAAGTCGGCCGGATCGCAAAAGATGGAACCAACCCACACCTGAAAAATCGGTATGCCACCATTGACGCAATCATGGAAGAAATACGCCCAGCTCTTGCAAAACACGGGCTGTTTGTAATGCAGCTCCCCACGAATCTGGATGACGGATCGATCCGGTTGGTGACACGCCTTTATCACCAATCCGGTCAACTGATGGAGTCCGACCCGATCATAGTAAAGCCACAAAAGAATGATGCGCAGGGGATCGGATCAGCGGTGACATATGCACGACGTTACAGCTTAACCTCCTTCCTTAGTCTCAGTACAGGAGACGACGATGACGGACATGCGGCAAGTGCTCCCACGACACCGACGCCACAAGGGAACGGTCAGGGAGCGCCTAGAGCAACACAAGGAAACCGCCAGCGTCTCGCTAGTGAATTGCAAATAAAAAAGATCATGGCAACGGTTAACCAAGTGGGTATCACTGATGAAGCACTTAAAAAATACATGATGCGCGAATATGGCAAACGATCCAAGAAGGAGTTAACCACCAATGAAGCCAGCGCGCTGATCAAAATGCTTGAGGGATATCAAGGAGGCGGTGGCGATCAGCAAACGGCCAAGGGTTGACGTAGACGACTGGGGCGGCATCGTATACGGCCGGCACGCTGGCGAAGTCCTGGAGTCTACACCGGACGAGGACGGGCGTTGGAGTATCTACCCACAGCGCCACCCCTCCAGGGTGATATACCGCTGGATGAGCAAGAGACAAGCAAAACGAGCGATAAAACAACATTTTCAGGAGGGTGATCGATAATGCTCCACTTTTGGCAAGAGGTTGTAAACCACGAAGAGGACTTGAAAGCGCACCGGGAACTGTACGCCGAGGTAACGCGGAGTTATGCCTATTACCAAACTATCGGCGATCATAAGCGAGCGATGGCACGACTTGAGGAAATCGCATGGCGGGCACGGGAGATCCAGCGACTTGAGCGGATTGTCGAACGGAAGCAAGCTGCCAGACAGAAGGCGCGGGAGTTTATGGCTGGGGCTTGATGCCCTGGCACATCAAGGAGGGGAAAACGATGGAAACACGGATTGTGACGATTACGAACAGGGATTGGTTCCGTGGAACAAAGGTTGTTGAAGTTGAGTGGAAATGCCCGACCTGCGGGGAACCGATGGGAGAGCCAAAGTTAAGGCGATTTTGCGAAGACGGCGAATGGTACGACGTACATGTTTGGGATAACGAATGCGGACACATCGCGAAGTACAGGCATTTGAAAATTGTAAATGGATGACAGGCCAGCCAGGGGCCACAATCCCGGCACACAAACAAAGGAGGAATCATGATGCGGATTATTCCTGAATTGCACGATTTCATTCTAGTGAGAGATAGCGAGTATGACGTTTGGGAGGAAGGAATTGTGGTCGAAGTTAACGGGAAAGCAAGCGACCCTGAGATATCCATGTCTGTGGTTATTGTCGAAGAAGGGGAAGACAAAGGGCGCATGTTGCACATTGATGATGTCGAACTACGTCACGGAGTGACCTGGGTCATTTCGGAAGATGCGTGGGATGCTCTGGTCGAAGCAAGGTTATGTAAGGAGAAGTCCGGGGATTAATCCCCGGACTCAACCCAAAGGAGGCGGCAGGGTGATGGAACAGATAAAACTGTTCAGCGATCACATCTTTGCACCACTGGAACAGAACGAAATGCGGCGGGTATTCGGGCCAGGGCCGGACGGAGCACGATGTAAGACATGTCAACACTTGATAAAGAAAGTACAGGGCGGAGCTTATCTAAAATGCGGTTTGCGGCTAAATACTAACGGAGCGGAGACAGACCACCGCGCAGGCTGGAAGGCTTGCGCGAAATTTGAGGAGGCCGACAAATGAACGGGTCCGAGAGTGGCGTGATGAATGAACATGTACCCTGCCCCTACTGCTGGGGTAAACGGAAAGGTTGTCGGAAATGTAAGGGAGGCGGGAGAGTGGAGAAGGTTGACCTGTTGAATGAGACCTTTACTGCCCAACCGGGGAACATATGGGTTTTCACGGATGCGGGACGACGACGCTATGTGACCGCCTGCAAGATAAGGGGGGAAGAGCCAGGGAACTATCGGATTCCCGGTACTCCGGTCTATCAGGATATCCCCGTGGCGGATGTTATGCGGGAGAAATATAAAATGTTCGTTCCATCTTTGTGGGTGGCTAAGGGATACGTAAAGGAGGCGGCAGGCGGTGAAGATCACATTTGAGACTCGACGGGAGTCCTACGACGCGATCTTGGAGACATTGAACACTCGGCAGACGGTAGTGTTGCAGGAGTTACAGCGGTGTCCCCGGCTCACCGCCAATGAGCTGGCAATGAGGCTATGGCGGAAGGGAGCAATACGCACACCGGAACGAAACGCCGTTCAGCCCCGACTAACAGAGTTGGTACAGGATGGCCGGGTGGCAACGGTGGGAAAACGGACCTGCAGCATCAGCGGGAAGAAGTGCGCGGTATACGTCACCGTGGATGAGCAACCGGAACAGGGATAATTATTCTAGGGGGCGCTGGCCGTCCCCTCCCATGGGGGTGGGAGAGTGGCAAGACCCAAAAAAGAGGGGATGGATTACTTTCCTCATGATACTGACGCTGTGAATGACGAAAAAATAGAAGCGTTAAGGATGCTATACGGGAATGACGGTTACGCCTTCTACTTTATATTGCTGGAGAGAATTTACAGAACCAATGATTTTGAACTAGACATTTCTGACACAGAAACGATGCAGATACTTTGCCGAAAGGTAGATGTAACGCCGGAGAAATTCAACAGCATGTTGGAAACAAGTTTGAAGTGGGGTTGCTTTGATCGGGAGAGTTACGAAAAAAGAGGGGTCTTAACGTCAAGTGGCATCAAGAAACGGGCTGATGTAGTCGTTCAAAAGCGCGTCAAAATGCGGAAAAAGTACCGTCAAAGCAAGGAGGAAGTTTCTGAAGCACAAAGCAAGGAGGAAGTTTCTACTTCAGAAACTACCCAAGAAACCGAGGCAGAAACGCCACAAAGAAAAGAAAAGAAAAGTAAAGGAAAGAAAAGTATAAAAGATAATCGTCGTAAATACGCCGATGATTCCCCATACATCAAAATGGTTCACTATCTTCTTGAAAAGATACAAGCTTGGAAGCCTGATTATGTCTTCAGGGGATCAGAACAGACATGGGCGGACGACTTCCGCAAGATGCACGAGATCGACAAACGAAGTAAAGAGGATATACGGAACGTGATCGATTGGGCAACAAATGACCCATTCTGGCAAACCAATATCTTGTCGGCCAAGAAACTTCGGGAGAAATTCGACACGCTACAGGCACAGATGAACAAAAAGGTAGTTCCTTATCACCCACGAGGAGGTAACAACATTGCAACGCATGGGAACGTACATGGACGAGATCGAGAGACGAATCCAATTGATCCGCCAGCATCAAACAGCCCATTCGCCGGAATCATCAAAACCCCAGTTTAGGTGTGAGAAGTGTAAGGATAGTGAATGGATCTGGACGGGGTGGGAGGCTGCCCGCCCTTGTGAATGCCAAGAGAAACGAAAATACGAGCGGCGGCTTAACTACGCTATGATTCCTGATGATTTCAAAGAGTGCAATCTTGAGGATTACGTCCAACAAACACCGATGCAGAAAGCGATGTTTGATCACGTTGTTAGTTACCTAGAAGAGTTTGATTTGATCCGTGATTCAAAAATAAACAGCTTAGGATTTATAGCAAAGTATGGGGAGACACGAATAAAAGAAATGCGTGTCTCAAAGCACGATCCAAAATACAACTCCTTTGGGTTAGGAAAAACACATCTTAAAATTGGTGCAGCAAAGTGGCTAATTGATAAGGGGCATTCCGTCATGATTGTCAAGGATGTGGCGTTAATGGATGACCTCATGAATGCGCGAATGATGGATGACGGCGGCGAGGAATATAACCGGATTCTATCACGGGTCTTAAACGCTCCTGTACTCGTTTGGGATGACCTGGGGAAGAGCAATCCGACGCAGGCAAAGGAGCGGCTATACTTCCACATTTTTAACGAGCGCTCCCAGGCAAGACGACCGATTGTGTATAGCAGCAATGAAGACATGGAAACCTTATCTGATCGGATTGGTGGTGCAGCAGTCAGCCGTTTGGTGGGGATGAGCGGAAAATACCTCATGGCTACAGTCGGGAATGATTACCGAATTAAGGCGGTGAGCTAGTCGTTGGGTGAACGGATGAGCAATGCTACGGCTTATAAAGGGCGGCGGGATTATATTGCATGTGATGACCTTGATTTTGGTTGGACACAGCAGGAACTACACATCTTCCGCGAGATGTGGGAAAAAGGAAAACCCGGCTACGAGATAGCGAAGACGCTAAAACGCAGCCGGGATGAAATAGGCATTCTTATTATAGACCAAACACGGCAAGGAATGATATCCCCTCGTAAAGGTGGATGGTTCGGGATCGAAACGAGAGGAGAAACAATATGACGAACAGGATTAACCCAGTCAAATGGGTAACCGATCAACATGGACAAGTTGTATACCTTTGCGACGGTACGGTACTGGTGGACATGAGGGGAGTGTTAGGAAGCGGTCGGAATGTAGCGAGTGCCATGCGGGATCGGGAGCGAAATATGGGGCGGCAGCGGAAGGGCAAACGAGCATGAGAGGGGCAGTGATCCAGATAGAGGTGCCGGGGATTCCACCATCACTTAATCAAATGCGGAACATGCACTATTACAAGCTAAACCGTGTTAAACGGGAATGGGCCAGATTGATCTCCATTGTATCGGCGGCAAGAAGACCATCCAAGCCGTTTGAACGGGTGGTAGTGACTCTGACCTATCATTTTCCTGATAAGCGGCGGAGAGACCCCGACAACTACAGCGGCAAGTTTATCATGGATGCCTTGGTCGATATGGGGTTTCTGATAGATGACAGCTTTGATCATGTGGAGTTACGGCACCGAAAGGGAGAATCGGACAAGCACAACCCGCGGGTGATTATCACCATAGAGGAAGAGGGGGCTAAAACAACATGAAACGACGGCGAAGGATGTATGTACTGTCTGAACTAGAGCGGCCAGTGCTAACAAAAAAGGTTACCGTTTCTTACGAAAACCGTTGCCCTTATTGTGGTGAAGATCGAATCGAAAATATTCAGCGTTTGCGGAATGGCTGGGTACGGTGTAGTGGTGATGCAGGCTGCGGGAAAATCTATCAATGGAAGACGGTTGAAGATCGGACAATCTATGAAATCCTGATGGAAGGAGCGGTGGGAAGATGAAAGCGAATCAAAAGCCGTAGATGTCGAAAACGCGTACAAGAGGAAAAGATAACGGTTGATAAATGGTAATGAAAAAGGGGAAAAAAGCGGGGAGGATGAGCGGGATGACCGAATTGTACCAAGACGTATGTCGTGAAATTGATGTACTGGAAATTCGTATCCGTGATCTGGAGATGGAATATAAATTTTGGTACAAGGCTTGTCATCGAGGAGGTTTCCCGCTTGATACTTGCCTAGGGCGAATGAAAGATATTTGCGATAAGGTGGAGCATTACAGCTTAATACTGGAGCAAAAAGAGAAGGCTAGAAAAGAGATGGAACAGCGGATCGCGGGATTTGAAGGGTTGGAACACCGCGTCGCATATATGAGAGATATCGCAGGTAAGACACTACCAGAAATTGCGGTAGAGCTCGGATATAGTTACGATTGGATCAAGAAATTGAGTGCCAGGTCGAAACGGAAGGCACTAAGAAGGCACTATAAGGTTGAAAGTCTGTGATAATATAGTAGTGAGATAAATTATTATGATTCGACTTGGGCCAAATGGCCCTTTTAATGTATGAATGAAAAAACACACCCTGTCAGGGTGCATCAAAAAAGATAGTTTTAGAATAAGCGGAAGTCAGTTAAGTTTATTTTAATATTGATCGGCTCTACTTATATAGTTGTTTTTCCAATTTTTCCACGGTATCAATGATACGTTTAAATCTTTCTTCATCTGAAATACTATATCTCTTTATCATATCAAGTGTTAATTTATGTTCAATGTTGTTTATTTTTTTTTGTAATTCTTTGTCTGTAACATCAGTATTAAATACTATCATAGAAATTTGATCTTCCCCGAGGTCTAAAATTGCTTTTAATGAGCTATTTGTTGCAAGCTTCGACAGCCCCTCATCACTTGTAATAAGCTTAGGGTTAATAATTCCATCCAACCCCTTATAGAAATTATTATGTAGTAAACGTAAATAAAAGAGATCCCAACATGCACTACTTACTTTTTGTAAATTAGGTGAACCAAATTTCATTAGTTTTGAAACGTAATCTTTATTGTTTACTAAATAATCGAACGCTAGTATTGTTTCAAATGCAGACATCGTCTTTAAATCATCATTTTGAAATAACATAAACTCCTCGTATAACTGAATACCAGGAAATTTACTCTTTTTGGAATTTAACAAATGTAATTTTAATAGACATGCATAACTTGCAGCTAGTAAAGGGAGACTTTTTAACATGGGGATATATGTGTTTATCTTTCTTTGTGATTGATTCACTTTCTTTTTATCCCGTTTGATTCCGTTAGATTTAGCATGCTTTAAAATTTCATTTGGTGACCATGAATACATTTCTTCAATAGATTCGAGAAATTCCTTTTCTCGCTCATGCTGGATTGCTTTAGATGGGTGATAGCTTGCCTCATGTATTCCGAATCCTGGGATGAAATCTTTTTTGTAATTAGTTATAAGTAATTCAATAACACCGTTTTTCTGATCTGGACGCATCGCATGTGGTTTGTAATAAAAACTCCTTAGAGCTATAACTGCATTAGCATCTAATATGAGTGAAAAATGATGGTAATCCATCTCTTCAGAAACACCAATAGTGTAAAAATAGTTTGCGGAATCTTTTTTAACGTGTATGGCTCCCATATAAATCATCTCCTTTTTAACTTATAACTATTAATTATATCAATAAAACTTGTAATCAACGATTAGTAGAAAGTTTGTAATTATGATTGGTAATTATCGTGAAAACCCATCGATAATACCGATTTACTATTCCCATTCTTCCCCCAGTTCGATAAAATCAATGTTGCCAAATTTTATAGGGATCCATTTTTAGGGGGGGATGATATGTCACTTAAACGCGTATGTGTGGTTGCTTTTGCACTTCTTCTGTTACTGAGTGGTTGTTCTTGGGGGTCTGGAACTGGAAGTGGGACTAGTATTTCTAGTGCCGACTGTTATGAGGCGCCTAAATCGGATGGTCCCGCTGTTCCCAAGGAACCGTTTATACCAAAAAAGGCGCCGATACCAGAGGGGCCACCCATACCGGAAGGACCAGCAATACCGGAAGGACCGCCCATACCCAATTATCAAGCACCTGAGCCACAAGCTCCTAGATCGATGATAAACAGCTTTTTCTTTGCCTTTACCTATGCCCTAAGTACCCAACAAGCAGCCGTCGAATCATCAATTGATTGCCCGGATCGTAGCAGTGATTGTTATGATGCACCAAGTTATGAAGCTCCAGAGCCATACCGTGCACCGAAACCGTATCAGGCACCGGATCCATATCAAGCACCAGACCCGTACCAGGCACCGGAACCATATCAGGCTCCAGAACCATATCAAGCTCCTAGTTCCATGAATGGAAATGGACTTACCTTCGCTTTTAGTACCCAAGCTGCTGCATCATCCGATGATTGTGAGGATGGCACCAGTAGTGCAGATGCAGGAACAGGCAAAGATTCCGGATCAGATAGTACCGGGTTTTGGGGCGGAATAAGTAGCGCATGGAATTGGACAAAGGACAATAAGGAAGCAATCTTTGCTGGGTTGACCGTTGCAGCGGGAGTAGGGTTGATGTTTGTCCCTGGTGGTCAGGCTTTTGGGGCAGGGATCTTGCTAGGGGGCGCTATGGGTGGTGGTATTTCCGCGTTACAGGGAAATGACTTTAAAACCGTTATGGCAGATACAGCTATTGCTGGATTAGCGGGAGCCGTTGGTGTAGGAGTAGGAGCGGCTGCCCTTCGTGGAGTAAGTTCGATCGGCTCTAAATTTTTGCGAAGTCCAGCGGCTCAAAAATGGGTTTCGATCGGTGGAAGTGGGGGAGTCGCGGCAGGCTCGGAACAAGCGACCACCGATCAGTTGCAGGATGGAAAGGTAAACTGGAAAAATACCGTCACGGCAGGTGTATTAGGAGCTCTTTTAGGAATAGGTGGAGCATTCTTTATAGAGAAAGCAGCTCCGCCTGTCATGCAGGCACTTCAGCAGCGGGGTATTATTGCAAACGCCGATGGGACACTATCAAATCCGAATATATTCAGAAATACTGATGATGTTGCAGAGGATGCGGCTGATGGGTACAGGAGTCGCAAGGTCCAAGTAGTAGTGGAGAGCCATATGTAGCAACAAAGCCTAAAGGGTTAAGGTCCGGTGATCCAAATTTTCGTTTTGAAACCGAGTGGAATGAGGAAACAAAGGAACTTTGGGCTACAACAAGTGATGGGCGTAGATTCATAGTGCACGCTGGACACAAAAGAAATACTGTTGACACAAAAGAAATAAATGGTGTTGAATATACTATCCGATACGATGAAGATGCTTTTGTTGATTTTACTCCTTATGCTAAAAGAGATCAAAACGGCAATCTATTAGAAATTCAACTTCCAGCGGATTCGGTAGTTGGTTCTTCAAACAAACAAACTGTGTATGCTACTAAACTTCTTAGGGAACGGTACCCTAATTGGGAAACAGAATTTGGATTTACTGAATCCCAAATCGAAGCTATTAAAAAAAATAAGGGTTCAATAGGCCCTGGGATAAAGAATAACCCCGGTCCCGGAGAACAACTAACTTGGCATCATGACAAAGAAGCGGGTAAAATGATATTGGTGCCATATGACCTAAATAATGGTTTTGACCATACTGGAGGTCATAAGTTTTGGGGAAACCAAGAAGTTAATTAGGGGGCGCTATTATGGAATGGATAGAACGAGGACAGCCTTTTTCGGATGAGGTAATCACTGAACTAGAGAAACAATTAGGAGTTAGACTTCCAAATGACTTTGTTGAATGGTTTAAACAATATGAGGACCTAGAATATGGAGCTTGGGTTGATGTTGAAGGCGAACCCTACAATATTGAGGAATTTTATGGGCTAGAACATTTTGTTGAAGAAATGGATAGGTTTTTTAGTGGAAGAGAAAAGTATAAAGCATATGGTACAGTTGTTCCGTTTGCTTTTGATTCAACGCTAAATAGATTCTGCTTTTTTTATCCGAAAGATCACAAGGAGATATCGGGAGTTTTCTTAAGGCGGAGGGACGATGATCTCTCAGAAGTGTTTGAAGGTGATGGTATAAAAGAATCATTGTATATTAGCCAGACATTTCAAGACTTCTTGGAAAAGCTTTATATCGATGATGAAGATTGATTACTGTTTTATTGGTGGCACCCATCCGGGTGCTTTTTCTTATTCAACACGAAAGGAGTGATAACCATGAAAGACTGGGCATGGACGCTATTTTTACTTCTTCCGTTAATGATCCTGTTTACTTTAACCCGAGGTGATCCCGCACTAATCGGCGTGGTGGTTGGAGCGGTGCTATGTTTGCCGTTGGGGTTTGTGTTGGGTGTGTTGTTCATTCAGCTGATAAGTCGGCACCATTATAGATGAGGGGAAAGGAGCGAGAGACGCGTGAACATACAGAAGATCCCCATTCGTAAAATCAATCCAGCCGTTTATAATCCTCGCATCGACCTTAAACCGGATGACCCAGAATATCAAAAATTAAAGCGATCAATCGAGGAGTTTGGGTTTGTAGAGCCGTTGGTCTGGAACAAACGGACGGGTAACCTAGTGGGTGGACATCAACGGTTTAAGGTATTGCTGGAACAGGGCTTAAAAGAAGTGGAATGCTCTGTTGTCGATCTGGATGATGCAAAGGAAAAAGCGCTCAATATCGCGTTAAACAAGATATCGGGCGATTGGGATATGCCCAAACTGAAGGATCTTATCGAGGAACTTGATGCCGGTGATATTGACATCGAAATTACGGGATACGATACGGTAGAGATTGAAAAGCTAATGAATCAATTCCACGTTCCAGATGAAGATTTCCCCGAATATGACGAGTCAACTGCAGATGATGTTAAAACGGTAACATGCCCAGGGTGCGGCCATGAGTTCCCGGTTTAAGGTCATATCGACATTTGCCGGCTGCGGGGGTTCGTCATTGGGGTATCGTTTGGCCGCTGGAAAGATCCTGCTGGCAGTGGAATGGGATGATAACGCAGTAGCAACGTATAAACTGAACCACCCCGAAACAGATGTATTCCATGGTGATGTTAGCAAATTATCCGTTGATGAGTGCTTGTCAAGGACGGGCCTTTCACCGGGGGAGTTGGATATTTTCGACGGATCGCCACCATGCCAGGGGTTTAGCACAGCGGGGAAACGGGATTTCGGCGATCAGCGAAATCAATTGTTCCATGAATATGTCCGGTTGTTACGTGGGCTAAAACCAAAAGTATTCGTAATGGAAAATGTGGCGGGTATGGTTAAAGGTAAGATGAAACTCCTTTTTGCTGAGATTCTACGGGAATTGAAGGCATGCGGCTATAAAGTTAGTGCGCGGAAATTGAATGCAATGTATTTTGGCGTTCCGCAAAATCGGGAGCGCATTATTTTTGTTGGCGTCCGCGATGATCTGGGTATAGATCCGAGTCATCCGAAACCGCAAACAAGGCCGGTCAGTGTAAAAGAAGCCTTTAAAGGGTTGCCGATCGATAAAACCCGCACACTGAAGGATATTGGTTATCACTTATGGCAACGGTTGGAGCCGGGTCAGTCCTTTGATAAGGTCCACCCTAAAAAGCATTGGTTCAATGCGATCAAGGTGGACCCACATAAGCCGTGTAACACCGTGACCAAAACCGTTTTTGTTACGGGGAGCAGCGGGCTTTATCACTGGGAATATCCAAGGGTGTTATCTATCGCGGAGTTGAAGCGTGTCGCTTCATTCCCTGATGACTACCAGTTTGCCGGGGACTTTAAAGACCAATGGGCGCGAATCGGGAATTGTGTCCCACCGTTGATGATGAAAGCGGTCGCGGAACACATACACAAGAACATACTCGAAAGATAGGTGGTGGAGATGCGTGCAGGGCGAAAGTCAAAACTGACACCTGAACTAATCGACAAGGCTACGAAGCTTATAGCAGCAGGGAACTATGTGGGAACGGTGTGCAATTATCTGGGGATCGGGGAAACAACCTGGTACCGATGGATGAGTGAAGGGGAAAAAGCAACCCGTGGTAGATACCGGGAATTTCGGGACGCTATAAAAAGAGCAGAATCTGCGGCAGAAATGCGCGCAGTCAATGGTATCGTGCAAGCGGGGTCTAAGAATTGGCAAGCGCTGGCATGGTACCTGGAAAGAAAGCATCCAGACCGTTGGGGGCGCCGTGAACAAATGAATTTGGAAGGCAATATCGGTATCAAGTTTGTGGATGATATCGGCAGTGATGAAGATGAAACAGGTTAGATTATCGGAAAAGATCTTACCCGCTTTTCACGATTTTTGGAGAGCGAACAAAAAGGGTGATCACCTGTATTACGTGCTGAAGGGTGGCCGAAACTCATCGAAGAGTACCCATGTCAGCATTGCGATGATCTATGATTTGATGCGCTACCCGGTAAACATGCTCTGTATTCGGAAGGTGGGCAACACACTACAGGAAAGCGTATATGAACAGCTACTTTGGGCCATCGAACACTTGGGGGTTTCCCATTTGTTTGAAACCAAACGAAGCCCGTTACGAATTAGGTATATACCGCGGGGAAACAGCATCATATTTCGGGGCGCGGATAAACCGGAAAAGATTAAATCGATTAAGACCAGCAAATATCCGATTGCCCGGTTATGGATTGAGGAACTGGCCGAGTTTAAGACCGAAGACGAAGTATCCACCATCGTCAATTCAGTTGTACGGGCTGAGTTGCCGCAGGGCCTGAATTACAAAATCTACTACTGTTACAACCCGCCTAAGCGAAAACAATCGTGGGTGAACAAAAAGTTTGAGAGCCATTTTTTGCCAACGAATGTCTATGTTCATCATTCAACGTACCGAGACAACCAGCATGTATCGGAAGCTTTTGTTCAGGAGGTACAGGAGGTAAAGAAGAAAAATCCGCTTAAATATAAGTGGGAATACGGTGGGGAACCGATCGGGAGCGGGGTTGTCCCCTTTACAAACCTTGTTTTCCGTCGGATTTCAGATGACGAGTTATCCACCTTTGATAACATCCACCAAGGCATTGACTGGGGATATGGTGCTGATCCTTTTTCCTTCACCCGGTGGCATTACGACAAGACGCGCAGGCGTCTTTTTTGTTTGGATGAAATCTACGGGGTAAAGTTATCCAATCGGAATGTAGCTGGAGAGATCCTGAAACGTGGATATCAGACAACCGAAACCATCGCGGATAGCGCGGAACCCAAATCCATCGACGAATTGAGGATTGACTACGGAATCCGTATTAAAGGGGCAAAAAAAGGGCCGGGTAGTGTGGAATACGGAGAAAAGTGGTTGGATGATCTGGAGGAAATCGTGATCGATCCACAACGCACGCCATTTACCGCCAAAGAGTTTGAGGACATCGACTATCAGACGGACAGGGACGGAAACATCAAAAACCGATTAGAAGACAAGGCAAATCACAGTATCGATAGCTGCCGCTATGCGACGGAATCACTATGGACGGAAAGTGAAGTTTGGACGATGGAGCGACCCTGGTAAGGAGGTGAAAGTATGTTGTTTAACGAGATCAATCAGGATAATTCCCACATCCTGCGCCTAATCGAGTATAAGCAGGAAATCGATTCAACCATCATCCGGGATCTAATCGCGGGACATGAGCGGGTGGCGACACGGCGGAGGATGTTGTATGAGCGCTTTAAAGCGGAGCCAAATACACTCCCGATCAAAAACCGCCAGTATCCCGATTCAACCAAGGCTAGAAACGAAATCGCCCATAACTTCCCCAAGGATATCATTGAAACCCGTGTCGGTTACTTTCTGGGTAACCCCGTGGCGTATTCGCTGGATATCCCGGACGTGGATGCGGAGGAACTGGCTGAGCATCCCCATTATCGCGCGTTGGAGGATTTCAACCTGGAGAACAACGCCGAGGATTTGGATGCGGAGACGGATCGATGGCGGGCGGTGACGGGAACGGCTTTCCGCTATTACTGGGTCGATCCCAAAATGCCGGCGGGAGAGATGACGGACCGAGTGACGTTGGTGCCGTCGTGGGAAGTCATCACCATTCGGCACCGGTCTACGGATGATCTGGAAGCTGCCATTCGCTACTACGATTGGGAATATTGGCAGGATCACCGTATGCACAAGCGCCGGCGGGTGGAATGGATCGATCGAGAAACGATCACGTATTACATCGAGACGGAAACTGGCAAATATGTGTTAGACCCGCTGGAAGAGCAAAACCCCTATTATCACCCTTACCCTGGCCAGGTACCGGTGGTGGAGTTTCCCAACAACGAGGAACGCAAGGGTGATTTTGAGGATGTATTGGACAAGATCAACGAATACGACCGGACCGTTTCCGATCTAGCCAATGAGTTGGAGGAGTACCGGCTGGCCTATCTCAAGATGAAGGGGGCCAAGCCGGATAAGGAAACCGTCCAACGGGCCAAACAAACCGGCGTGTGGGGGTTACCCAGCCCGGAGATGGACATTGATTTTATTGTCAAGCAAATCAACATCGAAGCTACCAAAGCCCACTTGGAGAGGCTGGAAGACGATATTATGCGGCTGTCCAACAGTATCAACTTCCAGGATAAGAACTTTGGCGGCAATATTAGCGGCATCGCCATGCGTTACAAGATGCAGGGGCTGGAATCGAAGTGTAAGACGGCGGAACGGAAGATGACCGCCGCCCTGCGTCGACAATTTAAGGTGTTGGAAGCAGGGTGGAAGGTTTCCGGAAGGCTGGATTTGCGCGATTTTTCCGCGCGTAATGTCTGGTTTCAGTTTAAGCGCAATTATCCCCGTGACTACCGAGATGAAGCGGAAGCAAGCGCAACCCTTAAAGGGTTGATATCAGATGAAACTCGCTTAAGCCTGCTGTCCTTTATCGATTCGCCGGAGTTTGAGCTGCGGAAGATGCGCGAAGAAGAGGCGGCACGGCTGGAGTCGGCATTTGGGCCGGGTGGCTTGATCGGAGGAGAGGAAGATGTCATACCGGGAAGAGGAGCAGAAAGCGGACAAGGCGGCGGAACGCAAGCAGGCCAGACTCAACAAGCGCCTGATCACCAACTACCGCCAAACGCTTAAAACTCTTCAGGCTGAGTTGGTCGATCTTCTGAATGATGGTCGTTGGTCAAATGCGTATCGGCTGATCCTGTTGGAAACGCAGATTATCCGGGAGCTAAACCGGTTGGGTGTGGAGAACGTGCGAGCTATGCGGGAGACATTTGTGGAGATGTATATGGAGTCATTTGGCCGCTCCTGGTATGCGATTGAGCAGGAGTTAAAGGTTCAGCTTGATTTTTATCGGTTGGACCGGGAAGCGGTGGAACGGGCAATCGATATGCCGATCCAGGGTGTGCGGCTGGATGGTCGGATGAGGCGAAACCATGCACATATCCACCAAACGATCCGCGATGAGATAGCACGGGGTTACGCCCTGGGCAAGGATTACGTCTATATGGCGAAAAAGCTGGCCGAGCGTCTGGAAGTGGGCATGAATCAAGCGTTACTGATCGCCCAGACTCAGGGGCATTTAGCCACACAACGGGCACGGCTGGATTCGTACAAACGAGCGGCAGAGGTGGGTGTGGAGATGTGGAACGTGTGGGATGCGACACTAGACCGGCGGACGCGACCCTCCCACCGGGCGTTGGACGGGCAGCGGGTGCGACCCGGTGAAAACTTCCGCTCACCCTATGGTGCCAGCGGACCGGGACCGGGGCAAATGGGAAGTGCCAAGGAAAATATCCGTTGTCGTTGCAGTGTTCGGGGTGAGTTGGAAGGATTCTCACCCACAGCGCGACGGGATAACGTGACCAGGGAGTTTATCCCCTTCCAAAGTTATGAACAGTGGGCCAAAGTAAGGCTGGAAATATAAATGCTTGGACTATCGGGGGCTGGTCGGCAATCGGTAGGACAAAGGAGGAAAAGGAAATGGAAGAGCAACAAGACACCCGTGTAGAAACGGTGGAAACGGTCGAGCAAGAGCAACCGCAGCAATCGGAGATTACCACCGAAGCCTTAGAGGAGGTATTGCGAGAAGCTGGCGACGATCACCCCCTTAAAAAGTGGCTACAATCCCGCGAGGATAAGCGGGTTAGTCAAGCGTTGAAGACGTGGAAGGAAAACAACTTAAGCAACGTAGTGGAAGAGGAGATTGCCAAGCGGTTTCCGGATGAGACTGAGGAACAGAAGGAGCTGCGCCAATTGCGGGAAGAACTGGCCGCAGCGCGAGCCAAGAACGAGCGGGCAGAGGTGGAGAGAGAACTGGCTGCACAGTTAAAAGAAAAGGAATTACCGGAAGAATTGGCGGCGTTGGTAGCGGGGCCGGATAAAGAAGAGGCGGAAAAACGTTTTGATGTGCTGGCCGCTGTCCTGGAGAAGTGGAAGGAATACCTTCTGGGAATCAAACGGCAGCAACAGGGGAAACCGCCAGCGGCAACCGGCAGTACCCGCAGTGGCGACAACCCGTTTAAGACGAACAATTTGACGGAAATCACACGGTTACTCAAGGAAGACCCGGTGACGGCCAAGCAATTGGCGGAAGAAGCCGGAAAGGGACGCATGTTCCAACATATGACCAACAGATAGGAGAGGTTGAAATGGCAGTAGGCGGAAACCCAACCCGTGTAGCGGATGTGATTGTACCTGAGGTGTTTAACGGTTATGTAATCGAGCGGACGGCGGAATTGTCCGCATTGGTGCAATCGGGGATTATCGTTCCCAATAATGAATTGGACCGGCTGGCTTCCAGCGGCGGTACAGTGATCAATATGCCGTATTGGCAGGACTTGTCCGGGGATGACGAAGTATTGGAAGACTCCCCCGGCTGGGCACTTACTCCCCAGAAAATTACGGCTGACGTCGACAAGGCTCATTTGTTGATGCGCGGGAAGGCGTGGGCAGCGAGCGACCTGTCCAAGGCGTTGTCTGGGGATGATCCGATGCAAGCGATCGGGAATCTGGCGGCGGCGTATTGGTCGCGGCAGCAGCAAAAAACCTTGTTGGCGATTCTGGAAGGAGTCTTTGCATCCGGCACCCTAGACAGCAATCAGTTGGATGCCGACCTACCGATGGATGGCAATGTGTTTGTGGACGGCAAGTTTAAAATGGGTGACAACCACGACAAACTGACGGCGATTATGATGCACTCGGTGGTACTGGCCAACTTGACCAAAAACGACCTGATTGAAACCGAGCGTGACAGCGACGGGCGCATTATCCAATCCTTTATGGGCCACCGCGTGGTGGTGGATGACGGCTTACCGGTGGAAAACGGCAAATACACCTCTTACCTGTTTGGCGTTGGCGCGATCGGCTACGGCGATGGTGCTGCACCGGTTCCGGTGGAGGTGGATCGTCATTCTTTGGGTGGATATGATGTGCTGATCAACCGCCGCCATTTCCTGTTACACCCCCGTGGAATACGTTTCACTTCCCAGGTCGTGGCGAAAGACGCTCCTTCCAATATAGAGTTGACCAACGGTTCCAACTGGCAACGGGTATACGAGCCCAAGAATGTGCGAATCGTGCAAGTGAAAACACAAGAGGTTACGCCCCCAAGCGGTGATTGATGTAGGGGGTTTTTCTTTTTGTGTGGAGGTGAAGACATGGGCCTGATCAGCTTTGACCAAACAAAACGATTGACCAAACGCCGCCAAGAAGTGGCAGAAGACCCGGCGCAGATGACAAAACGAGAGCTACGGGCGTTGGCTGAAAAACGAGGAATCGATCTGTCAGAAGTGGCGGACAGGAAATCGGATTTGATCGCTGCCATCCGGGAGGGGCGAGCATGACGGTAGCGGAGTTAAAACGACTGTTGCGCATCTCGGCAGAGGATACGGAAAACGACGATTATTTTTCTGCCGTTCTCCCCCTGGCGATGGATCATGCACGGGACTATTGTAACCAGGATTTTAGAGATGCGGATGGAAACGATGATTTCCCTGGTGGCGTCCGGTTGGGGATTGCCAAACTGATTGAATACCAAATGAACAAGGCGGCGGGGGTGCAGTCCTATACCCTGGCCAGGGAATCGACGACCTGGGCGGCCAGTGCGTCCGGTCTTCCACAAGAGGTGGAAGCCCTGTGGAACCCGCACCGGGGAGTGTATTTTGTATGAGATTTCCGCAGCGGTTTCAACTGGAGAAGTACACCGAGTCCATTACGACAACCGGGCGGCAGTCCAAGGCGTGGACGGTTCAGGAAGAGTATCGGGGCCAGTTGGATTATTTGGCCGGACGACGGGGCGAACAGGCGGCTAAGTTCGTTGATACCAGCACCCATATGCTGTTTTGTCCGGCCACTGTTCCCATTCATGACGGGGATCGGGTGACGATCGGCGGCCAACGGTACAAAGTCAACCACGTGGATAACCCGATGCACCGCAACCGCTTTTTACAGGTGGAGCTGGAGGTGTTCAAACATGGGGTATAACAGTCAGATCCCACGTTTTAACCGGGAATTGTCGCGGAAGGAGCGCCAAACGTTGGAGGCGTGGGGTGTTCATATAACAGGGAACATCAAAACGCGAACACCAGTTGATAAAGGGCGACTGAAAGGGTCGATCCAACATCGAGTAAATGAAAAAAACGGCTCCGTGATTGTCGGCACAAACGCGGAATATGCGATTCCGGTCGAGTTTGGATCTGGGATTCACGCTGAAAACGGACGGGGGAAAAAAACCAAGTGGCGAGGTAATATTCCGGGGGTGGGTTGGCGTTGGATTGAAGGTCAGAAACCACAGCCGTATTTCCGTCCTGGTTGGGAAGCGGCACGTAAGGATCTTCCCGCGATCATTCGGAGGATATGGAGCAAATGAAACCTGTTGCTGAAATGCTGGCTCAAGTATTTCAAGAGACCCATCCACGCGTGGGGCGAGTTTCCATCAATGAGGGGACGCCCTTTCCTTATGCGGTGTATCGGGTGATGGGAAACGAGGACACGGAAACCCGGTGGCGATATTCCGTCGAGGTGGAGTGTTTTGGGATATCGGAGGATCCCGATGCGCTGGATGAGATTGTAGAAGTCTTTCGATCCTTAAACCGGCGGGAGTTATTGATGGCGGATACCGTGATCGTGTTTTATCTGGAAAACAGCTATGACATCCCCGACCCAACGGAGGATTTGATTCGGGTGATGGTGGTGTTTGAGGTTTTGCTCTATAAAACGTAAGGAGGAATGACCATGGCACAGATTCCGCGCAGTGGGATCACAAAGGATACGGCCAAAAATGTATTGGTCGATGCCGGGATACTGATTGTCAACTTTGGCGAATCGGATCAACGGCAAATCGGGGCCACTTCCGGCGGAAATACGGTTGCACAAGAGGTGACGATCCGGGAAAGCGAGCCGGACGGTGCGCGTGGACCGGTCGAAGGGCTACGTGATGTGGAGACGGCTTACTACCGCTTGACGGTTAACCTGTTTGAACATACATTGGATAATTTAAAAACGATTCTACGGGCAGAAGAAGAGACAAGCGAGAATGGTTACAAGAAAATCCGTCCCCGCCTGGATATTTTAGAGCAGGATTACCTGAAAAACATCGCCCTGGCTGTACGGATCAAAAACAGTGATAAATACGTCGTCCACGTGTTGGAAAACGCCTTGCCGGACAGTGAGATTGAGATGGGATCGGAGGATAAGGCGGATTTGGTGACGGAAGTGCAGTTTACCGCCCATTACGATCCGGCGGATGTCCTGAAAGCCCCCTACTATATCCTGTATCCGGAGGGAGAAGACGGCGGCGGGGTCGAGAGTTTAGACGTGTAATGCGGGAGGGTTTCGACCCTCCTTTTCTTTATGGGGCCAAAACAAAAAAAGGAGTGGGAATCGTGGCGAAAGCGGTAACGGTTCATGAGAACGAGCTGGGTTATCGGAACCAATCGGCTTATCAGTTCCGGGAATTGGAGTTTGATGATATTTTCCGTCTTACGGCCATTGTGGACGCGGCCGAGGTAACGGAAGAGTTTATGACCCTATCCATGAACGCTCAACAAGGGCAACTGTCCCAGGAAAAGCTGGGTGCAAAATTCTTCTCCCTGTTGGTTCGGGGATTGTCCAAGCCGAAAGCGGCCAAGGAGATCAAGGGGTTTGTCGCCTCCATGATCGGGGTGAAACCTTCCGAGTTACCAAAAGGTATGGCGCTCATTGCGTTGTTGAAACAGATCAAGGAAGAGCGTGGGAAGGAGCTGGCGGATTTTTTCAGCGAGGCCGTGAAGTTGGTCAGCGGGGGAGAGCCGGAATAAAAGATCTCCTCCTAAAGCGGTATGGATCCGGCGCGATGCACGTGTTTTCCCTTCCCTGGCGTGAAGCCTTTGAGCAGGTGGAAGCGGCGATGGAGGGAGAAGCGGAAGAGCGTCTCTGGCAACGATACTGCACTGAACTTCCGATCATGGCCCAAGGAAGAAAAAAACCGCCTTCTTACAAAGAGTACAAGGACGACATCGAACGGAAGGTAAAAGCGGCAGCGCAAGCGCGAGCCCTGGCACTGCAACCGGGTAGGATCATATCCATGGAAGAACATGCGCGGCGGTACTTGCAACCCGGCAACAATCCCAGATTGGTGAAGAAGGGAGGGTAAGCCGGTGAATATCTTTAAGGTGTGGGGAGAGGTGGCCCTGCGGGGGGCGGAGCAGGTTCGAGCGAAGTTGGGGGGCATTGATCAACTGGCCCAAAACGCTGGGAAAAAAATGGCCCAGACCGGCCAGCATTTCGTAAACGCCGGTCAACAGTTTGTCGGAGCCGGGCAGAAGATGACGGCCACTGGTGCGACTCTTACCGCGGGCGTAACCGCCCCGATTGCCGGGATTGGCTTAAAATCTATTACTGCGGGGATGGACTTTGCTAATGCCATGTCAAAGGTACAAGCGCTGTCAGGAGCCGCCGGAAAGGATCTGCAATCCCTGGAAGATACGGCGAAGAAGATGGGTCGGGAGACCAGCTTTTCAGCGACTCAAGCGGCGGATGCGTTTGGATTTATGGCGCTGGCCGGGTGGGATACCAACCAGATGCTAAACGCCATCAACCCCGTGCTTGATTTGGCTAAAGCAGGCAGTATGGACTTAGCCCAAGCTTCCGATATCGTTACCGACACCATGAGCATGTTTAAAATCCAAGCGGAAGAAGCGGGACATGCAACGGATGTTTTTGCCTTTGCCCAATCGAATGCTAACACGAACGTGGAGCAAATGGGGGAGGCGATGAAATACGCTGGGGCGTCGGCGGCTAGTTTGGGTATGTCCATCGAGGAAACGTCCTCCTTTATGATGGCTTTTGCCAACCAGGGAATAAAGGGTTCGATGGCAGGCACCACCATGGAAGCCATGTTGCGAGACTTAACCGCCCGGGCAGAGGACGGCAAACTAGCCATCAACGGGATGAATATTGAACTGTACGACCAAGAGGGGAACTTTCGGGGATTGCTTCCCGTCATGCAAGAGATTGAACAAGCTACCGCTGATTTGAGTGATGAAGAGAAACGGAACGTCTTAAGCAAGTACTTCCAACAGGAAGCGCTGCGGGGGGTTAACCTGTCTTTAAACGAAGGCATGGATAAAATTAGTGGTTATAATGACAGTTTGTCCAACAATGCCGACGCCCAGAAGAAAGCGGCAGGTGCAGCCAACGAAGCGGCTAAAATCATGGGCGAGAACACCAAAGGGGCCTATGATGAGTTGCTTTCTAAAATCGAAGCCGTCTCGATCGCATTCGCGCAAACGATGGAACCGGCGGTTATATGGGTGACGGAAAAGCTGGGGGATTTGGCGACATGGTTGGAAAATACCGACGAAAAAACAAAACTGATGATTGTCGGTATAGCCGGATTTGCGGCGGCTTTGGGGCCGGTCATTTTGTATTTAGGTATGCTGACAACCTCCTTTGGTCACCTGTTGACGGCAGGGGGGAAGCTGATTCAATTTTTCACCCTTGTGAATGGTACAACAGGCTTAACCAAATTCGGCAGTCTGCTCATGGGTCTGAAAAAGGCGTTTACGGCAGCCATTTGGGGGATTCGTGCATTCTCCACCGCTCTGTTTACTACACCGGTTGGGTGGATCATCCTAGGGATCACGGCCATTATCGCGGCTATCTACCTTTTGTGGGACAACTGGGACACGGTTTCCGCTTGGTTGTCTGAGGCGTGGGAATGGTTGAAGGAGTTGGCGATGTCCATCTTTGAGCCGATCGCAAACTTCATTTCGGAAACGTGGACAGCGATCAAAACGAAAACGGTAGAGATCTGGAATGCTGTGATGGATTTCCTGCGAGAGTGGGGGACAACGATTCTGGCCGTGTTTGGCGGTCCAATCGGCTTGATTCTGGCACTAGTGATTGAACACTGGGACGCGATCAAAGAAGTTACCATCGCGGTATGGAACGCGGTTAAGAGTTGGCTGGCTTCGGTGTGGAACGCGATTGTATCCGTTGTAAAGCCGCCGATCCTGGCGATCTACAACTACCTTAAAGCGCGGTGGGATGCAGCCAAGGCTGTCACACAAGCGGTATGGAATGCGGTTAAATCCTTTATGGCGGCGGCGTGGGAGTGGATTAAGCAAAAAGTAATCACGCCGTTAATGGCGATCTATAACCAGATTAAGAGCCGGTTTAATCAGGTCAAATCTACCATCACCAGTGTGATGAACAACGTAAAAACCTTAATTAGTAATGCGTGGAATAACATCAAAAAAGTTATATCGTTGGCAGTTGATTTTGTACTTGATGCTGTGAAAACCGGCTTCAAATTGGTGCGATCTATCATTCAAGGGGATATGGACGGAGCCTATAAAATCATCAAGGGGTTTTCAGACAAGTGGAAATCCGCCGGTAAAGGCTTGCTAGAGGCTTTTACCAAGGGGATTAAGAATGGGTTCAAAAAGGCAAAAGACGCTGTAACTAACGGGCTAAAGAAGATAAGGAACCTCCTGCCGTTTTCACCGGCGAAGGAAGGGCCTTTATCTGACTTAGATAAATCGGGGGAGTCGTTCTTTCCGACGTTTGCAAGCCGGATGCTGTCGCAAAAAGGGTTGGGGAAAGGGGTGGCGACGGTTCATAAAGGCATGAATGGTATCTACGATGCTTTGGAGACAGAGGTGAATCCAAGCCTTCGACCGGCATGGGCAACCGTTAACCCTTCCCTGAGGTCCCATATAGGAGAAGCTCAGGGAGTCGGTAGTCCGACAAACGTATATATCACCGTTCATGGGAACTTAGATTCTGAGTTGTATGATCGTTTGATGCGGCAACAGGCACAGGATACGAAAAACGCCTTTTATATCCGTGGATTGCGGGGATGATTCCGATGATAGTCAAAACGCACCATAATTTCCGGGTGATTCGTAAGGATGGGAAACAGTATGATCTGGCACAGCTTGGTGTCATCGTGACAAAGTTTATTGTTAGTGCCCCGGAAGTTCGACACGAGACAGAGGAGATGGAGGGACGCGATGGGCTGGTGGATCTGGGGACAATGTATGGGAGTCGATCGATTGAGGCTCAATGTGAGATGAAAGCAAGAGACATCTATGATTACCCCCTTTTGCGGAACGAATTGTTCCGCGTTTTTGATTCACGGGAACCTTTTTATGTTGTTTGCGATTTGGAACCGGGAAAGCGATGGCTAGTCAAGTACGCGGGTACGTATTCGATGGCCCAAATTGCGACATTAGGGAAATTTACACTTCCCCTGGTGTCATTCTCTCCCTATTCGGAATCCACGACCACCACCCTTGACCCGCTGATTTTTGAATCCGAGGCGTGGCAGTTTGGTCACGGTATCCCCTTGGAGGATGTTCGTTATGATCATTCCAACCGAAAGTTTCGCATATACAACATGGGGGATGTAACGGTTGACCCGCGGGAACATCCGCTTCATATTACGATCCATACGACGGCAACCGATCAGACCACCCTTGAGATGATCAACCATACGACAGGGGATCACTTCAAGTACACAGGAAACACATACAACACGATCCCGATCGAGCTGATCGGCGTAAGAGTATGGCGAGGGCAACGTACTTCCCTGTTACGGCGGACGAATTATGGTTTGATTACCCTGGCACCGGGTTGGAACGAGCTGGAGGTGCGTGGGGCGGAGTTCAGCCGGATTACGTTTGATTTTCGATTCTATTATTTTTAGGGGGCGTGTTTATGAGCAACGACTGGAATAATGTAATCGGTAGAGACGTGAAAGCAGCCCTCCAAAATATCGCGGATACGGAACGACAGTCCGCCGAGGCGAAACAAATCGCCCGGGCGGCGGAAACCAAAGCGGATGAAGCGAAAGAGATTGCACAACAGGCGGTGACAAAGGCCGACAGCGTGCAGACCCAACTGGATACCATCGTGGTAGAAGGGGATTCATCGGTTGAAGCGGCCCAGGCGAGGGTAAATGCTATGGGACAAGAGTATCCCACCTTAAAAACACGGCTGGATGACAGTGATGCGAGGATGGTTGCGATCTCAAACGATGTGGACGATGTGAAAAAGGAAGCAGACAAAAGCACGTCCTATTTTAACACCTTGTGGCAACCGCCTATCATGCCGGATACGATCCTGGGTGAGGGAGTGCCGGATAACACTAATCCGGATGATCAGCTGGCCCATCTGCTTGATCCACTTGTTACGGAAGATCCGGATTATGTGACCAAAATGAGCCTGGGAAAGGATGCATGAGGTGGGTGGGATATCTGGCGCTATGATTTCACGCCGGCAAACCCGGAGAAAACGGTTATTGTGACGGCCTGTTTGCACGGGAATGAGTACACCGGGTTTTATGCTTTGGCCCAGTTCCTGGATCTACTGGTGCGCCGGTGGCGGGAGTATCCGCAGCTCTCTTATTTACGGAAGAATGTCCGGCTTATTACCATCCCTATCGTCAATCCATGGGGCTTTAATCAGGGAAGGCGGCAGAACGCCAATCAAGTCGATTTAAACCGTAACTTCCCCTATAATTGGGATCTTTTTGCAAACGGACAGCCGGGGGATACCAATTACAAAGGGCCGTCCCCGATGTCAGAGGTGGAAGCCGAGCACTTAGACGCCTTGTTTAATGAGTTTAACGACGCGGTGGCATATTTGGACTTTCACACCATTATTTCCGTGGCGGCAGAGTACGTGATGTTTGTCCCCCGCTGGTTACGGCAGAACAATTCCCGTTGGGCACGGGTTGTGCAAGAAATGCACGACCCCGACCGCGATCGCATTGCATGGGGAACATCGACGCTTCCAGCAGCGACCAACTATGCACGCCAACAATACGGGTTTAATGTGGGCCTACCAGAGTTTTACAATGGTTTGTTTGGATCTCAACACCGAGACAGCGCTGAGATGACACAGGCTGTTAAGTGGTTTGGGAATATGATTCTACAAGGGACGATGATTTCAGCACAGGCGACAGTGGAAACCCTGAAAGATCCGACGATGAAATGGTATGCCTACGATGAATCACCCGGTAGTTTGTTCGGCGAGGATGGCGATTATGAGGGGACGCCCGGTGAATCCGTACCCGTTAATAGGGTGAACCACTCACAACTATCGACCAAAACATACAGCACGGATTATACCGTTTTCGGGCAAACATCGATGAAGATGGTTGCCGACAATCAGGCGACCAATGGTAGTATCAACCTCACTGAGCTGACATCCGGGACTTATTGGCTGTGGACACTATATCGCCAGGTGACGGAGATTTCAGATGGTCATTTTGGTATGTATGTTTACAACTACAACAGTTCCGACAACTTGGAAACGGTAGTCCCCAATCGCACCAGTCCAGACAGCGACTGGGTACGAGTTGGAGGTGTATTTCAAGGGCGGAGTGGGGGATGTCGGTTGGTATATGGCCGTACAGTTGCCTGGACGGGAACAGTTTATGTGGACGGGAACATGTTGGTGCAACTGAGTGAGAAGGAATACAACGACTATATTGAAGGGAAGATCTCACTGGAGCAGCTGATGGACAAATACCAGTTTCCCTATGAAAAGGAACCGGATCGGATTGCGGTAAACAGCCGGAATTATTCCACGGTGTTACAGACGGTGCAACAGTTTACCGTAGAGACACCAGGAGTGGTGTCGGTGGACGGCTTTGTCACCTTCACCCTGTCCCAAGAGGCGGAAGTCGGGTTTATCCCGCTGGCATATCAGCCATTTGCAGCGGAGTTTAATTGGGGCGACGGGAACGCGAATCCTTTGTACGAAATCCGTCGCCGCTTCCCTGCTGGCACGCATACACTCCCCCTTTATGGGCAGATGTACGCAGTGCCGACGAGCAAACGGATCAGTAACCGCAGTGGGGATTTGACGATTCGCTTGCGAGCGATGCGGAGCACCGGAATGCTGACGATTAATCAGTACCGGTTACGGGTGACATTCCTGCCCGCGGCCCCCGGTTTGGAAATGTATGATGCAACCAAACGGGAAAGCCTAAGTTCTAGCGCGATGCAAAAGGTTTATCCTGTACCGCGGGCAGACGATGAGGAATAGGAGGGATGTTATGATGATTATTACCTCCTTGGAAGGCCAGGCAGAACGGCTGACCGATTATACCCAACTTACACGAAAGCGGGCGGTCAATGGTGACCGTTCGCTTTCGTTTTGGGTGCCGGAGACGGACCGAAACCGGCATGCTTTCCCGCTTGTGGCTGAGGAATCTACGATCGAATATGACGGTGAAAAGTATGTGATTAAGTCCCTGGAGAAAAGGTTGAAGGGCCGCACGCCGGTTAAGGTTGTGGAAGCCTTGCACAAAATGATCCCCGATCTTGTGGACAACTACATCTATGACACCGAGAGCCGGACACTACAGATAATCCCGGCGCTTTCTTTTGCCTTGCACGGGACGGGGTACACCTTTACGGTACAAGGCTCATTCAGTTCCAAGGAGTTCGAGAACTTTGGTGATGACAACTCGCTCCGATTGCTCACTCAAATAATGGACCGGTACGGAGCCGAGTTTGACATTCAGGGAACCCATTTAACGATCAAAAACGAAATCGGTGGGGAACCGGATTTCGTTTTCCGATACAAGCACAATACCAAGGCTTTGGTACTTCATTCCGATACAAAGGATCTGGCCACCTATATTCGCGGGTATGGGGCGATCGATGAGGAAACCGGCGAATATCTTGTCACAGCGGAATACACCTCATCAAAAGCGTATGGTCCGTTTGGAATCCGTCACGCGCCACCGGTGCGGGATGAACGCTTTTACAACTACGATGCACTGTTAGAAGAATGTAAGCGACGGCTAAAGGATGAGCCAGAAATGAGTTTGCAACTATCCTTTGTCGAGTTAAAAGAGCAGGGCTATCCAGATCAAAAGCCGGGCCTGGGCGACCGCGTCCCGGTCATTCATGAACCGCTAGGGTTGGAATTAACAGCCCGAATCCTAGAGATTACCGACTACCCCGAATCGCTGAAATCCCCCGATGTGGTGCTGGCTAACATACGCCCCAACATGCCGACCCTATACGCTGGATTCCAAAACGCCACCAAGCGACTGGCGGAAGTGATGGACCCCGATGGGAACATTACCACCGTAACAAAAAAGATATATTCCAACTCCCATGTGTATCAGGATAATCTGGGATACTGGGCAGTCAATCCGGTAGATCCTCGGCGCTATGTGTTTATGGGCAGCGGGGGGATCGATGTACGGCGAGGATTGATTCGGGTGGAGCGAGAAGATGGATTTCCGATTATCATTGGTGGGGAGTTACAGTATGATCTGAACATCCAAGGCGCCATTCCCATGTTGAAGAGTACGACGGTAAGTATTGGTGGATCACAAGGGATTTGGTGGGAGACATCCCACGCCGATCAACCACAAAATTGCCAGTTCTTCACTTACGAACACAAAGCCCGGTACTTGGTTGTACGGGCGCTGTTGTACGTGGAGGCGGGAGCGCGGGCATATTTCTCAATTGAAACTGGGACATACGGCCAGGGAAACGTTATCGTGTTGGGTTCTACCACATCAACGAACACAGACCCGGATGATACCGACAGTAGAGCGGAGGAAATCCGAATTGATCTGGGAACGCCAACGGGGAACCGGCGGGCGTTTTATTTGCGTCTTCGTTCCTCCCGCAGTGATCGGAAAGTATATGCGCGAGTATCCCGCTTATGGTTGGAGGGGTGATAAATGAAAGTGAAACTTTATGCCGATATAGACGAAGAGGGAAATATCATTTGCTCTATCGCTGGTTGCGCTATTGTTCCCGGCAGGACATTTGATCATTTTTTTGAGTGTGACAGTTGGGAGATTCCGCAGGAAATCGAAAATTATCAAGTTGTAAACGGGCAGTTGCAACGAAGGGAAGAGCCGGAAGAGGAACCAGAGGAAGAGCAGCCCCCAATCGAAGAAGAGGAGGAGCCTTCAGATCCCATTAACGATTAGCATGTAACGCCCAATACGAGGAGGTGAACCATGGCTTGAAAAGCAGCGGGAGAGAGGGAGTGAAAGCGAGGTGGATCTGTCGCAAGCGATACCGGTTTTGGTCGAGCTGGCTAAACAGGATGCTCGCATTCTCTTAATTTTCTTGCTGGGGCTGGGGCTATGGCACTATGAGCGGCAGGCGCGAGAAAAGGATAAGCAATACCGGGAATGGCTGGAGAAACAGGTGGAGTTCCTACAGAACGAGCGCCGACGGGAGGAGAAAAGGAGGGTAGATTGTGAGCTGGTGGAAGAAGAACGGTTTTCAGACTCTGATCATCACCGGGATGGTGGGCGTGGCCGCGTCCGGGATGATGGAGAAGATGAATGAAATTAAGAAGGAGGGAACGTCAGATGTGGGACAAACTCAGGAAGTCGCTAATGGGGATGACAAAGGGGGAGATCGTCAGTCTGGCAGGGATGGTGCTGGTGATCGCGAATCAAACGCTGGTAGTAATGGGGAAAAGCGAGATCCCGGAGGAGACGGCAAACGGTCTAATGGCCCTGGTTGGGAGTATGGCCGGGTTGTGGGTAGCGGGCAGGGTTCTCCTAGCGGGCAAGAAGCGGCAGGAGGAGAAAGAGGGAGAGAACGACCACCTGTAACCCCGGAAAGACTAGAAATGGTTGCCCAAAAGCCCCCAGAACGCTTCGAATCAATCCCAGAACCTGAAGAGCCAAAGGAATCGAAAGGTAACTCAGGCGGCACCGCAACCCCTCAAAACGGGCATGTGGTGGCCGCTTCTGTTTTGGGAAGCAGCATTAAACTAATCCCCTACAACGCAAACCTGCTGGAGGTCTATCTTTTGACCGAGGAGAGCGCGGCGGGGGTTTCTTTGTTACACAAGGAAGAAGGAGATGACAGCGAATGAGTATCTGCAAATACAAGGATGTGCGAAAATCCCTTGTACGGGACACCAAACGGGGGCCATTGACCCGTTCTGTTTCCCGTATTACTCACCTAGTGATCCATCACAGTGCTACTCGTCAAGGACTGGCTGGGAGCAATGCGGAAGCTTTTGCCCGCTTCCACGTTCAAAACAATGGCTGGCGGAATATTGCCTATGCCTACGTGATTGAACCGGACGGTACGACGAAACACTGCCTGGACCACAATATCAACGGACCCCACGTCGGTAATCATAACGCCTATTCGATCGGTGTTTGTCTCACCGGTGATTTCGCGAAGGAGAAGCCGACAAAAGAGCAGGAAAAAGCATTACGGGCGTTGGTGGCATATTTGAGGAAGGCGATCCCTTCGATAAAGTATATCCGGGGCCATCAGGAAATGGCGGGGTATGCATGGAAGAATTGTCCGGCATTCGACTACAAAAAGGTGCTTGCTGCGTCTGACCCGGCACCCGCTCCGAAGTGGACACAGGAAGAGCTAGACCGCCTGAACAGCGCTCCCAACGGTGCCCGTTTCTCCCGTACCCTTAAATATATCCGGGGGAATCAGATGACCGGAAACGATATTTTGGCCGTGCAACAATTTCTAGGCGTTACCCCGGCCAGGGATAAGAATGGAAAGGTGTACGGTATCTTTGGACCCAAGATAGAGGAAACATTGAAGAAATGGCAGCAGAAAAACGGTATCAAGGTGACTGGTGAGGTTGGCATCGTGAATTGGCGGCGGATGTTTGGGGAAAAGAAGGAGGTACCAAAACCCACGCCCGATGATTCAAAGCCGGGACCGAAACCGTATATTCGAGTGACGGTTAACGGGAAGCAGCAACACGCCTTTGAGCAAAAAGATAGTGCAATCAAGTGGTTTACCGATACGGTAAAAGCGGGGATACGGTGGATATTAAACGATAAATTTAGGAAGCCAGGTGGGGTAATCCCTGTCTAGCTTTTTTTATTTCTAGGAAACTGGTGGTTGGCCGAGTGAACGGATTCCCGCAGAAAAGGTTGGAATATCCCGCTATCAGGCGGGTAATGTTCTTGATCTTTTGGATGAAAAACGCTCCGGGTATAAGCGAGCCAAACAACAACAGCCAGCAAAGCAGGCGAATGGCTTAATATAAAATACTGGGTGGAGATCTCCATCCAGTTTAATTATTTAGAGGTAGAGGGAGCAATTTTATATGGAGATGTTATCAGCGGAGTTGTGGGGATTATCGCAAAAAACTCCGCCGTTAGTGGTGTAGGTTCTTTGTTCTATATAAAGTTACGGTGGTAACTAATTGAGGGAAAAATATAAAGTAACTTGCTGACATATAAAATATATTGTGACATTATGAATAAAGTAATAATGAGGAAATTTAGGAGAGGGTGTATTATTATGAAAAAAATTGTCGTTTTTGTCATGGCGTTCTCACTACTTGTTGGTGGGAGTTTAATGCCGCTAACTGAGAGCGATCTAGTCTTTGCCCAAGAAAATAAACTGCAAGACTGTTCTTCGTGTTCGGGAAATGTAGATGAATCTTTTAGTAATGCTTCGCCAGAACAAAGAGAGGAAATATTAGACATAGTCAAGGGCTCTGAGCAATACAAAAATTTACATAAAAACAATGCTGTTAGTTTTAGTGAATCTACCACGACTGAAGTGAAAATTTCAGTCGAGCACCCGGAATTAGGATTTACCTTAATCAAGAACACAGATGAGAGAAAGCTCTCGATTTTTGGAGTGGATCTGGAAAAAGATTTTGTTTTTTCGAATGTGAACTATGATATTGACAAAATCAACGACAATGAAGAAATACTCACTATTAAATCAACCAAAAAAGAACAAAGCTTTAAAATTACTCAGGATGGGAAGCTGTTCGATCTAACAAACAACAAAGAGATCAAACCTGAAGAAATTGAAAAACTTTGGAATGAACGAGGCGCTGAAGGTGAAGTCAATCCGTTGGCTACATGTAGGGAGTATGTAGCTACTATGTGTGGATTGATGGCGGGCTATGGGATGACACAACTTTGTGCAATGTCTTTCTTTGCTGGGGGACTTCCGGGTGTAGGATGTGTAGTCGTTTACGCTGCAATTGCCACTTGGGGTTGTGGTGGTGCTATAGATTTATTCTGTTAGAAATGAAATAAGGGGGTTAGCCCCCTTATTTTTTTTTGGCTACAATGGAACAAATAGCGAGAGCAAGCATGGTAGCCAATAAGTAAAGCCAAATGTAATTCAATGGGATGTTTTTGTAACCAATGATGGCAAAGACAGATAAGAGAATAACACCAACTATTCCACTTACAATTAGAGTACGTAGTACATAAACTTGAAAAAGTTTAAGAACGCGTTCGTCGACTTCTGGAATTTGAGACTTTTGTCTTTGTTTCTTTTGTAATACGACAGTTATTAACGCAGTGCCGATGAATGCAACGGAGAACAGAATCCAAGTGGTATCCATTTTATGAATCCTCCTTTTTGAGACAGAATATTTGTTCAACTGGGAGACCGAAATAGTTTGCGATTTTTAAAGCCAGTTCTAAACTTGGATTATATCGATTGCCTTCTATTGCTATGATGGTCTGACGTGTAACTTGTAGACCTAGTGCCAATTGTTCTTGGGTCACTCCTTGGGCCTTTCTCAATTCACGTATTCGGTTTAAAACCAATTTACTCACCCTCAAAAGTAAATAGTGCTTTACATTCGTATTATACTGTATTAATCGCTAAATGTTAAGTTCCTTTTACATCAATTTTCGGAGTCGTTGCTTAAGAGCTACGGACGTATGGCTACAACTGTTTAGCGGAAAACGTCCAAATGGCCATTTATTTCACGGATCGTTGAGCTCCTTATTAGCAAGGAGATACCAAAATCGGCGTTTGCTCCTTCTGCCCTATTTATGAAATAAATTCACTTCCCTGTTTAATAGAAGAGAACACAAATTCAACCTTTCATGCGAATAATTATAAGGAGGGTTTGAGAGAGGGAGTTAAAAATAAAGAGGTGAAAAAATGAAAAAAGAATGGTTAATCAGCTTGATCATTGTAGTGTTAATGATAAGCGCAGGGTGTGGGACTGCTGCGAAAGAAGTAGAAAAAGTGAAAGGAGAAGAGTCTAAAGCCAAAGTTGGAGATGAGCAGGAATATCTTAATGAAGAAAGTGAGGCGAAAGGTAAAGGGGAGGAAGACTCTGAACACTGGACAAAGTATGATGTTAAATGGGAAGAGGATTATAAAGAACTAAAATTTGAGATCAAATCTATCGGCATAACGGAAGAACTTCCAGAAATCCAAGATGACGGAACTGAAAAACCATCCCCTGCGTTAGCTGCTCATTTTATAATCGATAATACAACCAATGATATTTTTACTACCTACCCAGATCAGGCTCAACTCGTAACCAGTCAGGAGAGCAAGTAGATGCCGATTTGTTAGTATCTGATCAATTAGGCGGGGAGATCCACGAAGGAGTAAAACAGGATGGTGCTAAGATTGCAAAGGGTATTAAATGAAATGACAGTGAATGAGGGTCAAATCATATATGGAATAAAAGTTAAGGGGACAGCGAAAACATTAAAAGAAATGCTAGATAGTGATGAAATTCATGCAATAAAAGAATCAAACAGAAAAGACGACAGCAATTCAGTAATATATAAAGATATTCCTGATAATTGGGTGGAAGGAGATTCAAAACAATGATAAAACAAATAACGTATATATTAATGATAATCGTTTTTTGTTTCCCTATTCCGACATTTGCTCATGATGGGGAAACAGATTTTCCAGCTGATAAAATTGCACCAGCATATGGGCAAACTGGTGCGTGGATTGATTATTATCTGCCAGGTTACACAAGGGACCCTGCGCGCTATGTTGATCATATGTTTGTATGGGAAGAGGATCAGGGGTTTGAGGCGTATTATCCGGAGAATGCATTGAAGGTCTAGCTCCTAGTGGGATGGAAATTGATTTGAATTTCTACGGATATGATGATGGTATAGTTTGGGGCCAAGGAGCTTATTCAGAAGATCAGGATAGTAATTTCTGGTATACTGATATGCCCTATGGTTACATTGATACTAGTTTTTCGGATAATAAAGATGAACCTGGTATTGGAATTGGATCTGGTCATTGGTATTTAGCTCAGCATTCTGCCTACTACTATGCAGTATCTTATTTACAGGAACCGTATACTGCAGAACGAGACGATTTTAAAGTTACAATTTTAAGAACTCACTTTCATGATCAATGGGATTGGGATGGAGTACCATTTATATGTAGCGGGGAATATGGTGATCCCTGGTGCTATTTTGAGGACGGTTATTTAGATAAAGGTGGGGCTAAGGTGGTACCGTCATGGACGGGGAGTGCACCGGGGTCTACAGAATGGTCATATCCTTCTTATGATTATCCATTTACTCCTCCGAGATATAATGGCTACGAATGTGACGGTACCACTTGTGCTCCCAAATAGTAATAGTATTAAAAAACAATCCTCTTGGGTTTTCCAAGAGGATTGTTTTTTAATACCGATAGTATCTTAACTTCATTTTGTTTTACTGGATACCCAAAAAAACAATAACCCAAGAAGACTTATAAATAACAATTTAACTCCCACTGAAGCTAATCCGGGTCCGCTTCCTGTACAATACCAACAATCTTGTTTAATTAACCAAATATATAAGTCATAATTCCCATGAACCAGGAAAATAAATAAGATTAAGAATAAAGGAGTGACAAAAAAGAATAGAGAAGCGACTTGTATCCATGTCAAATTTCTGTATTTTTTTACGAGAAAAACAACAATTATAGATATAATAGACGCGATTATCTGCAAAATCACTATAATAACCCCCCTTTCGTTTTCATTCTAAACAATATAATTCAACATTTCTTTTTTTGTTCCTTTTAACCCAGGTAGGAGTCCCCGTTTCGGGAAGATGAGGCGCGGAAGTCCTGAAAAGGTAGCGATCAACGGGAAGCAGCAACATGCATTTGAGAAGCAAGTGAGCGTGGTAAATTGGATCAAGGTAAGTGTGAAAACAGGGGATACGGTGGATATTAAACGATAGACAACGAAGCCGGGCAGGATTCACTCCCCACCCGGCTTTATATTATGCTTGCATCAGTCTTTGTTTCTTTAAGATTTTGCGAACACGTTTTTCTGCAGTGGCTCTTGTTTTATCAATTCCAATTGATTTTTCTGTAAGCTTTACATAATCATCTGCTGAAATTTCGCCTGCATAGTAACGTTCAATTGGAGATAATGTGGTATGAGTACTTTTTTTTCCTTCTTTTCTTATTCGTGCCATTTTATTCTTCCCTCCCTGAAGCAATAAGTGAGTGAAGTTTTTCTTCATTTTTAATTCTGTAAGTCATCAATGGAAGAGCGAGTTGGTTAGCGAAATACTGTAAGTATTTCTCGTCGTCATCAGTAAAAGTATTTTCTGACCAACAATCTATATTTAAGACACCAATACAGGTGTTAAAGAGTATAATTGGAACGCAAATAAGGGAAATGTAATCTTTTTGTTGAGGAACCTTTTGGAAAGGTGTATTATTCTCATCCCTTTTTTTAATATTGCCGGTACGAATTATTCTTTTTTCGCGAAAAGCAGTTCCCGCATAGGATCTTTCACCTAATCGAAGTTTGTCCCGTCCTTCATCCGAATAACCATGTCCTTTTATAATATACAACTTCCCATTGGAATTGGGAACTAAAATGCAAATTCTAGACCGCCCTTTTTTCCCTTCCTTAACAGCATGAAGAATCATGTTAAGTGCTAAATCCATGGCTTTATCAAAAACTTCTTTTACTTTTTCTTTATCCTCTTGAGAAGTCCCTATAACTTTGTGGGCTTGTTTTCCTACTTCGTTTAGGTATCCCATTATCATGAATTTATGTTTAGAATCATCGTTTAAAACTTGAAATTCCTCTTGTAGCTTCTCAATTGTCTTTTTATATTTTTGTAGTTCCTTGTTCGGTGTAAAATCAAAAGAACCGATTTGAAATTGAGAAACTTTCAAAATGGTAAGGGAAAGATTATCGCCAGATCGAACTTTAAAGTAGACAACAACTATGTAACCCAAGACCAGTAGGATAATTCCCAGGATTAATCCAAAAGAGATTGGGCCTTCATATTGGGAGAGTCCCAACCAATCTAAAGCTTTGCCTAATATTCCCTATCTCTCCCTTCAAAGTTTTTAACTAAAACATTCATCAATTCTTATTCGGAATCCTTTGTCTAACTTTGTCGATTTTTAGTATCCAAAACCGGGAGGGAGATCCCACCCGGTTTTTATTATGCCGCCTTTTCTTCTACCTGCCGTTTCCCTTTACGGAATATCCCCATCATGCCAGCGGCGATCAACAACAAGGCCGGGAGAACTCCGAACAAACCAATGTTCCACAACAAGGCGAGGCCGGATAGAGCCATGAGAGCACCGCCGATTTTGGCCCAGAACTTAACCACGATTGCGCCGATAATAGCAAGGGCTGAGAACCAAAAGGCGGCGGCTCCGCTGTTGAGCACCGATTCATTACCGGTAAATTCCGCATCAAGAGCACCAAAGAACAGGGCGAAGAAGGCACCACCAAAGCCGATAACACCACCGATAATCCCCAGTACCAGTTCCGTTGTCCGGCTCATGTGATCACTCTCCATCCATTGCAATTTCAAACTGAATTTTGCCCAATGTACTATAGGTTTCACCGTGGACCACTTCTCCAAGTTCCAAGTTGAATGATTTTACCTCATCGGTAGTCAATTTCTTGTTATTATCAGTGGTAAAAGACAGGACACCATCTTGTTTAACCCCAGCGGATACGTCTCCTCCAACACTATCCCCCATAAACATGTTGGCGGTTAACTGCATTTGCATATCGGGGATCACGATCTTTCCGTCCATATCCGGATAAATGGTGATGGGGTGACTTGCGGTGTTTTCCAGGTTGATCCCCACATCGATTTTATCCTCCCGTACTACAACCTCTGCCACCGTCACTTTTAAGCCGCCGACATCTTTGGTTTCATTAACAGTGGTACGTTTTTCGCCATCGTTTTTCCCTTGATCATTCTGTTTATTCTCTTCATTGCCGGAGGCATCTTCCGCACCAGTGCTGACATCATCAGGTCCACAACCAACTAAAGCAAAAGCAAACAGACAAATGATTGCCATGAATCCGATTTTTTTCAATTTGAATCCCCCTCATTTTTGACTAGTTTATCGACTTCTTCTTCGCTAATCCGCCAGACTGACATGAGTTTTGTTCCCTTGATCTTGCCATCCCTCATCCATTTCTTGATTGTGAGAGGTGAAACCGCCAACCTCTCAGCCGCTTCCTTGGGCGTGATTAAACGATCTTTTTTTTGTTGAGTATCACCCACTTTATTCATCTCTCCTTTCTTACCGCATCTGCAATAAAAATAATAGAATTTACCGGTAAACCCGTCAATTGGTAGCTATCTTTATCTATCGTTTCCTATCTGAAGTTATCTCCACCTCTCATTAGCGATCTGAACCCATTTTCACGCAAAAAAAATTTGGGATCAAAGCCCAAATAAGTCTTTATATAATGATGAGTAATTTGGTGTTAAGTACTTATATTGTCTTTTTTGCATACCAAGCATTGGGATTCTCCTTGACGCTGGTGGGTCTTTTGTTAGTCGTGTCAGAAACGGCCGGTTCCGTGGGCAGGATTGTATGGGGACTCATCAGTGATCGTTGGGGTGGTCGGCGGTTGGCAGTTTTACTGATTATCGCCCTGGGCACTTTGATATGCAGTCTGCTAGCTTCCTTGTGGCAACCGGATTGGTCGTTTGCGTGGTTGGTGGTGCTGGTGGCTGTTTTCGGTTTTTGTATCTGCGACTTTAACGGAATCTGGATGAATGCAGCCACAGAATCGGTTCCTGAGAGGCAAGCGGGCTTGGCCAGCGGCTTTAGTGTCTCCTTAGGATCTTGGGGTGTAGTGTTAGGGCCACCGTTGTTTGGCTGGGTGGTGGATTTGACCAGTGGGTACACCGTGGCGTGGTTGTTGTTGGCTGGTGTGATGGTTGGGGTGATTGCGATGTTACTCATCGTGATGCGTATACCTGAACACAAGAACTGACCCGTCTCAACGATACTGGGAAGTGATCCGGTTGCTTCCACTTACCACCGGCTTTTAGGGAATGATTCAGGCCAGGAACTGGCCTTTGTGGAGAGTCGGCAGGAGTCGGTTCGATGAAACGAGAAGTTCGTCATTTGAAATGGCGAGAGGTTCACAACACAAACAAACACTCCTCCGCGATGGAATTCTAACATATTTATCCACTTTTTTGACACACAGTATAGTTCAACATTTGAACGGAATCTTGACAAGGAATCAAGAAGTAAAATACTAAACAGAATACAGACAATCCCGGAAATCTCGCCGGTTTAAAAACAAATCTCTTTCTTTGTGCTGATGATTCAGCACTTTTTTTGTCGAACTTTAGGAAATTTCCCCTAAAAACCGATGTCCTTTGACAAGGGAATGAACCAATATTTCCTGTGATTACGCTTCCATTTGTCGAATACAGTCATAAGTTTTCGACCTATTCACTAAAATATAACAATGGAGGGGATTGTATAAAATTAGATTTTTTATTAGCATATGGAAATAAATAGAGAGAAAGGGGCCCGATCATTCAGTGGATCAACAGTTGAATTGGGAAAGGGTACAAAGGCGGTTGGAAGCAGGGGCAAGTTATCGGCAGATGGCGGAAGCACTTGGTTTAACGTTGGGACAGTTTCGCTACCGTCTGCAAAAATACCGGAAAGCGATGGAAGAGATTGCAGTCACACAAGCAGAACCCCGACTGGAACGACCGGAATGGAAAGAAGATAGCCGTCTGTGGGAGGAGGAGTGGGTGCAAACAGGGATCGAAGATCGTCTGATCCTAATGGCGAAGGATCCCTGGACACTATTTGCTCACTGGCGGGTAAGCCCGTTACAACAGCGATTGGTGTGTCGTCATTTTGAGTCGGAGTGGGGACGACTGCCTTTTTCCTTGCGGTTATGTGATGTGACTGATCTACATTATGACGGTAAACATGCCCATTCCATCCGGGTGGAAAATACGCACCCACTGGCGGATCGCTATTGGTTGGCAGGAGTCACACCCGGGCGCCATTATTTAGCAGAATGGGGAACATGGACGCTGGAAGGCCATTTTTTTACCCTTCTCTGTTCAAATGTTGTAAAAACACCGCGGATACTGGAAGAGCGAAATCGAGCGGTGTTGAAGATGGAGCCGGTCGCCTCGGAAAAAACAACGGCGACGACCGATCTGGAAAAACCCTTTTACCCTGATATCGCTGATAGGTGGAATGATCGCTTCGACGGATATACATGGGTGGAGAAAAAGGAGGGTGACAGATGAGTCACGGTTATTTCGCTCTTGTACTTCATGCCCACCTTCCTTATGTACGCCATCCGGAACGAGACGATGTCCTAGAAGAACGGTGGCTGTATGAAGCGGTAACGGAATGTTATATTCCACTGTTGCAGGTTTTTCAAGGATTGCAACGGGATGGAGTGGACTTTCGCTTGGCTTTATCCATCAGTCCACCTCTGGCGGCGATGCTGGCGGATCCGCTTTTACAAAAACGGACGGCGGCTCACTTGGAGCAGTTGGTAGAACTGGGAGAGCGGGAAGTGGAACGGACGGTGGGGGATGCTTCCTTCCACCCCTTGGCACGGATGTATCGAGATCGCTTTCAGGGAGCGCGGGATTTTTATCAAGAGGTGCAAGGCGATCTATTGCAAGAGTTTTGCCGTTTGGAAGCAGCAGGGAGGCTGGAGTTGTTTACGGCGGTGGGAACCCATCCCTTTTTACCGTATCTGTTGCGGGAGGAAACAATGCGCGCTCACATTCAAGCGGCGGTCGCTTCCCATGAACGGTTGTTGGGGCGACGTCCGCGGGGAATCTGGTTGCCGGAGTGCGGGTTTGTCCCCGGGGTGGATCGACTGTTGCGAGAGGCGGACATTCAGTGGTTTTGCGTCGATAGTCACGCGGTTGCTGCTGCAGCCCCTCCTTCTCGCTTGGGCACGACCTCCCCGATTCTCACCTCCGCGGGGGTTGCGGCTTTCGCCCGTGATCCGCAGTCGTCGGAACAGGTGTGGAGCTCTCGTACGGGCTATCCCGGTGATTACGATTATCGTGAATACTACCGCGATATCGGCTATGACCTGGATTGGGAGACGATCGGGTCCTATGTTCATCCCGAGGGTATCCGCCTTCATACCGGCTTTAAATATTACCGTATCACAGGATACGGGGCGCACAAGGAGCCGTATAACCCGGAGTGGGCACGGGAAAAAGCGGCTGGGCACGCCCGTCATTTCTTAGCGGAAAGACAGGCGCAGGTGCGGGCAGAGCGGCAAAAGCATGGACGTCATCCGGTGATTACCGCCCCCTTTGATGCGGAATTGTTTGGTCACTGGTGGTTTGAGGGACCCCTTTTTCTCGATATGTTGTTTCGGCAGATGCATTTTGATCAAGCGGATGTGAAGTCGATCACCCCAACGCAGTATTTGGAGCGTTACACCGATTATCCTGTCTGTGAGATGGAGATGAGCTCCTGGGGACGCCACGGTTATGGAGATGTATGGTTGCAAGGGAAGAATGAGTGGATTTATCCGGTGATACAGAAGGCGGAAGAGCAGTTTAATCACCTGGTTCATCGCATAGAACCGGTCTCTTCTCAAATGCAACGAGCCATGGCGCAAGCGGGTCGGGAGTTGATGCTGGCCCAGTCCAGCGATTGGGCATTTATCATGGATAGTCAAACCATGGTGGAGTATGCGATCAAACGGACAAAACAACATATTGCACGCTTTGATCGATTAGCGGCGATGATTGAAGCAGATGCGGTGGATGAGGAGTGGCTGGCTCAGGTTGAGGAGCTGGATGGGCTGTTTCCGGATTTAAATCCGGCATGGTTTCGCTCCCCTTGGCGGCAGAAGCCCATTGTGAAAGGGAAACGGCCTTCCGTGTTGATGCTCACATGGGAATACCCCCCGATGACCGTGGGTGGATTGTCCCGTCATGTGTACGATTTATCCCGTTATCTGGTGCAACAGGGATGGGAGGTGCATGTGGTAACCACGGAAGTGCAGGGGTATCCGCACACAGAGACGGTGGAAGGGGTACATATTCATCGCGCTCATGTGATGAAGCCCTTTGGCAACCAGTTTTATCACTGGGTGTTTCAGTTGAACCGCATGCTGCTGGATACTTGTCGTTCCCTAATGGCTGCGGGGCATTGCTTTGATGTTGTTCATGCGCACGATTGGTTGGTAAGTGCGGCGGCCCAAGGACTAAAAGAGGCCTTCCACCTGCCGCTGGTAGCCACCATCCACGCGACTGAGCATGGGCGTAATCAGGGGATCCATACCGAGCTACAGCAACGCATCCATCGCTTGGAATGGGAGCTCACTTATGAAGCCGCGCGCGTGATTGTGTGCAGTCGGCATATGGAGCGGGAAGTACAGGATGTGTTTCAACTGCCTACGGATAAAATGCGAGTGATTCCCAATGGTGTCGATCCCGCTCTGCTCCAACCGCCATCGCTAAACGAGGGAGGGCCTGAACCTTTTGCCCGTAGCGGTGAGCGCATCATTTTGTTCGTCGGCCGACTGGTACGGGAAAAAGGGGTGAGCACATTATTGGAGGCGGCAGTAGAAGTTGTGAAGGTTCATCCCGACACCAAATGGATCATCGTGGGCAAAGGTCCGATGAAGGAGGTGTGGGAAGCAGAAGCGCAGCGGCTGGGATTGGCGGAAAAAATACTATTCACCGGATTTATCAGCGACGCTGACCGCAATCGCTTGTTACAACTGGCGGAGATCGCAGTGTTTCCCAGTTGGTATGAACCCTTTGGCATTGTGGCTTTGGAAGCGATGGCTGCCGGAACGTCTGTGGTCGTCTCGGATACAGGCGGTTTGGCGGATGTGGTAGACCATGACAAAAATGGGCTAAAGGCGTACCCCGGCGATGCCACCTCTCTGCTTCGACAGATTCGCACGTTGTTGGAAGATGGAGGGAAATCCCGCCGACTGGCGGAAGCGGCCCGGGAACACATTTACCGTTTTGACTGGAAGCGAATCGCCGACCAGACCACCGCCGTCTATCAAGAGATGATCGCCCCCGAGGCGATCGATGTTCGGGAAGAAGTGGCTGCACACCATGAATCCCGTTGAAGGGGAATTGTTAAGGGTTTAAAAAAGAGAGGAGTCGATGGAATGAAAGCAGTGATTATGGCAGGCGGTAAAGGAACGCGTTTACGACCCCTGACCAATCGTTTGCCCAAGCCGATGGTTCCCCTCGTCGATAAGCCGTGCATGGAATATAGCATTGAGTTGCTGAAAAAATACGGGATCACCGAAATTGCAGTCACGGTTCAGTATCTCCCCCATCTTATCCGCGATTATTTTGGGGACGGCAGTGAGTGGGGGGTAAAGCTTCATTATTTTGAGGAGACGCAACCCCTGGGCACTGCGGGAAGCGTTAAAAATGCGGAAGAGTTTTTAGATGATACGTTTCTGGTGATCAGCGGCGATGCATTGACCGATTTTGATCTGGAACAAGCGATTCGTTTTCACCGTGAGCGGATGGCGATCGGCACCTTGGTATTGACCAAAGTGGAGGTGCCGTTGGAATACGGCGTTGTGATGACACAGGAAGACGGCCGGGTCGTTCGCTTTTTGGAGAAGCCCAGTTGGAGTGAGGTTTTTAGCGATACGGTGAATACCGGTATCTATGTACTGGAGCCGGAGGTACTCTCCCTATTCAATCCGGGTCAGGTGTTTGATTTTAGCAAGGATCTATTTCCGTTGTTACTGGCAAACGAGTTGCCGCTGTTTGGAATGGTAGCTGCGGGATATTGGTCGGATATCGGCAACTTGGAACAATATCGGCAGGCCCAGTGGGATCTGTTGGAGGGGCGGGTGGTCGCTGATGTAAAAGGGGAGGAGTGGTCTCCCGGCATTCGGGTGATGCCCGGTGCCCGAGTGAAGGAGCCTTCAACTTTGTCTGCACCGGCGTTTGTAGGAGCTGGAACCCAGATAGAAGCAGGGGCACAAGTAGGACCACATGCCATCCTGGGTCGCTACAATCGGGTGGCAACCGCTGCCAATCTGGAGCAGACGGTGTTATGGAATCGAAATGATATCGCCGTCGCCGCTCGGCTGGCGGGAAGCACCCTAACCAATGAAGTGATCGTCAGTGAGGGGGCGTGTGTCGAGGAACGGACTGTGGTGGGAGAGAAGACGAGGATTGGTGAACGGGCACTTCTTTTATCTGGTGTAAAAGTATGGCCGGAAAAGATAGTCAGCCCCGGTGCGATTGTTACTGAATCCTTGGTGTGGGAGTCTCATGGAGTTCACGGCTGGTTTGGCCATGATGGCGTCAGCGGGATTACCAATCGGGAGCTGACACCGGAACGGGCAGGACGGATGGCCGCAGCCTTTGCCAGTATGTTAGGGGAAGGGTCAACCGTAGTGGTCGGTCGGGATGGAGACGCGTTTGCGGATATCCTGCAATTATCGGTTACAGCCAGTATGCTCGCGGCGGGAGTTCGGGTGATGGATACGGGAGTGACACCAGCACCGGTTATTCGATATGCTTGTCATTTACACCAAGCAAAGGGTGGAGTGTACATTCGACGGCTGGATGAAAAAGGAGAACGAACGGTACTACAATTTTTTGATCAACACGGATTACCCCTAAGCCCTGGAATGGAACGAAAGGTGGAGCAAACCTTACATCAAGAGGAGTTCTCTCGCCCTGCCACCGCTTTTGGCACACTGGAGCAGGCGGAGAATGTACAGAAACGATATCGCAACGCGCTACTAGAAGAAGTAGACGGCAAACAAATCCGTTCTCATGCTTTTACGGTAGTGTTGTATGCCGGTGATTGGCAGCTGTATCCGCTTATACAATCGCTGTTGGAAGGATTGGGCTGCCGAGTGGTGACAGTGCTGGGTACCAACGCTTCTCTGGAACGATTTATCGTGGATCATGAAGCCGATCTTGGTGTTTATATCGGGTCCAACGGACAGACCGTCCGCTGGTATACTGAAACAGGGCAGGCGTTGACAGCAGAAGAGCAGACGTTGGTAGAAACATTGTTGGCGATTAAACGGGAAAAAATCGTTCCCATCGCAGTGACAGCTCCTGTGGAAGCAACGGAAATCGCGAATAGCGCGGGGATGGATGTAATACCCGTCCCAGCATCGACACGGGCGCGCTTAGAACCCCAACACCGCCGTTCATGGCAACTATATGGGGATGGTTGTGCCGCAACCGCAGTGTTGTTAGAGCATTTGTCCCAAAGGGGATTCACTTTGGAAAAGCTCGTCCAAAGTTTGCCACCGGTTTATATGAAATCGGAGTCGATCTTTTGTCCCGCAGAGGCAAAGGGACAGGTGATGCGCTGCTTAATGGAAGAATGGAAGGATCACAATTTGGAACTGCTGGACGGGATCAAAATTTGGGAGGGAGAGGATTGGGTGTTGATCCGCCCTGATCGCGAGCAGGCACGGGTGGAAGTAGTGGCTCAGGGCGAGACATCCGCCGATGTGGAGCGCCTTTTGGATGGTCATAAAAAGAAGATTTTACAATATCGAGAGGGTTAGATAGAAACAAAAGAAAAGATTTTCGTGCAAAGCGAGACCCGGAGCGAAGCGATCGAGGCAAGACTTGTGCTTTAGTGCAAAGCGAGACCCGAAGCAAAGCGATCGAGGCGAGACTTGTGCTTTAGTGCAAAGCGAGACCCAATCATACTCCTATGATAGAAACAATCATTTTTGTTAGGAAGAAATTAGATACTGTAACATTACCGCCGGCGGCAGGACGGCGGTTTCTTTTGTCGAAAAAATAGTGGGGGTGAGGAACGTGCGTTTGCAAGATCCGTTATATGGAACAGTTGAGGTGGAACCGGTAATGGCGGCGTTGCTCCATACCCCTCCTCTACAACGCTTGGAAAGGGTTCATCAAGCGGGAGCAGCGGCCTTACTTCAGCCGAAGTGGAATGTTACCCGGTTGGAGCACTCCATCGGGGTGATGTTGTTGATCCGGCGGTTGGGGGGAAGTTTACCGGAGCAAGCGGCAGCATTGTTGCATGATGTCTCCCATACGGCTTTTTCCCATTTGGTTGATCAAGTGCTGGATCATCCCGATGAGGATTATCACGAGAAGCAATTGGAGCGAGTGATTAAACATCCCGCAATCGAAGAAGCGATCGCTCCGATGGGCTGGAAGGTGGAGGATCTATTGCCCCTGGAGCGGTGGTCCATACTGGAACAGCCAGCTCCCGACCTATGTGCCGACCGGATTGATTATACGTTGCGGGATCAATATCATTACGGTGGGTTATCGTTGCATGAGATCCATGCTTTCCTCGAGATGCTGACACTGGTGCAGGGACGGATCGCAGTACGGTCGCTGGCATGGGCGGAATGGTTTGTGGATGCTTACTATCGGGAAGTGGTTCATTTTTTTCTCGATCCAAAGAATGTCTACGCTAATGACCGCCTCTCCACCGTATTGCGGCAAGCGATGGTGGAAGGGGTGATCACAGAGGATGACTGGATGAAAACCGATCAGAAGTTGTTGCAGCAAGTGAAAGATCGCGGCGGTGAAGCCCTCCTTCGCGACTTGTCAGAGATCCGCCCAGGTATTCGCCTGCAGATCAGCCACCCCGACGACAACTGGGATATTCATTTTAAGCAAAAGGTCCGATGGGTTGACCCGCTGGTAATCAGTAAGAACGGAGATATTGTGCGTGCATCCCAACTTTCCACCAAAATTCGCAACCAGACGCAGGAGGCAATAGAGCGAATGAAAGCGGGAGTTTATGTGCGCATCGTTTAAGGGCTGAAGATTGTGAGCGGAAGTTCTACAGCTTCGGTTAGGTGTCCTTTTAAGATACATTTTCACGTGGAGTTTCTCTTGTTGGGAAAATCATAATGTGAAGTCTAGTGATAAGGATATTCTCGTGTAGTGCGGGTGAGATTCATGCGCATTTTTTCCGTTGCGCCTTTTGGACGGGATCTAGGCGTTTCGGCTGTGTCAGGTCGGGGGGAAGAAACGTATACAAAAAGTACAGGGTTAGATTCCCTCACCGATGTCCAAGCTGGAGGGGAGAGGAGGGAAAAAGATGAAATCCTTACATCAAATCTTGGACACCATGCGTCTGCCCAACGGCGCTTATGTAGCTAGCCCATCCCGGGATTATTCTTATGTGTGGATTCGGGATGTGTGCTATACGGTTCTACCTTATCTAACTCAGCCGTGTGATCGCTATGAACGAGCGTATCATGCACTGTTTGATCTGTTTCGCCGCTATGAGTGGAAGATCGATATTCATACAACAAAAAAACCGCAACATCTTTATGAATATATCCATGCTCGCTATGATAAAAATTTAGTCGAGATTGACCAGCCGTGGGGACACGCCCAAAATGACGCGATCGGTTTGTTTTTATGGGGAGTAGCTCAGGGAGTACGCCATGGCAAACCGGTGTTGCGGGATCAAAACGATCAGGTGATCGTCGAGAAATTGGTCCGTTACCTCGGCTGTGTGGAGTATTGGCAGCATGCGGATAACGGAATGTGGGAGGAAAATATGGAAGTGCATGCCTCTAGTGTGGGGGCATGTGTCTCGGGGTTGCAAGCGGTGCGGCTTTTGGCGGATGTCCCACTTGAGTGGATTGAGCGGGGAAAGCAGACACTGCAACGCTTGCTTCCTTTTGAAAGCGATACCAAAGAGGTGGATTTAGCGCTTCTCTCACTGATCTATCCCCATCAGGTGGTGGATCGGCAGATGGCCCACACCATTTTAGAACGCGTAGCCGAGGGATTGGAGCGGAAGCGGGGCGTAATTCGTTACAAAAATGACCAATACTATTATGCTGGTGCAGAAGCGGAGTGGTGTTTTGGCTTTCCCTGGTTGGGTTTGTGCTGGTGTTGGCTGGGCGATCATAGACAAGCGCAGAAATATATGGATAAAACCTGTTCTATCTTACCAGCGGACGGCTGCTTGCCGGAGTTGTATATCGGAGGGACGGATTGTCCCAACGGTAATACTCCCTTGGCCTGGGGTGTGGCTATGACGATGCTCTTGCTGAATCAGGTGCAAAATCAAGGACTTTCACAGGCGGGTTAAATGCTTGGTTTTAACCAGGAGACCTGTCTTGGCGTTCAGATTGGTGACCAAGTGGGCCTGAGTCCCGATTTCCGTTTTCGCGCCTGCTGGCGCTTTTTTTACTTTTCTTTTACAGAAATCGTTGACAAACCGACGGTCGGTTTTTAAGTTAGAGGTAGGATGTTAATCCAATTTGTTTCTTTGGCAAAATGATAAGAAATCTAGAAGGAGAATGCCGATGTTAGTTCTATTGATCTTACTCAGCGTTTATCTGCTATTGACGGTGATTGCTAAAGTTAGCGCTGGCCGCTATTTTTCCACCGCTAAAATAAGAGGTTGTTACGCCATGTGTGCGATGTTGTTTTTTACCGGTGTCAGTCATTTTGTCATGGTTGAACCATTTGTCGAGATGATTCCTGTATGGCTTCCATACCCGTTTTGGATTAATATGGGGGCCGGAGTGGTTGAATTGTTGCTAGGGTTGGGACTGTTGTTTAAGCGAACCCGGAAAGTAAGCGGATGGCTGTTGGCTGTCTTTTTTGTACTGGTATTTCCGGCTAATATCAATAACGCCATCTATGGAAATGAAATTCCGGGTGGATTAAACAATATCCCTTATTACCCTTGGATTCGGTTATTGTTTCAACCGGTTTATATCGTGTGGGCATTATGGTGCAGCAAAGAATGATCAGCATGATAAGATGGAATCATCAGTCGTGAGGGAAAGGATGTTTCTTCATGAGTAAACCGGCTACTCCTTTCGTCATTCAGATAGTGGGGTATTCAGGGTCCGGAAAGACCACGTTGCTGACTGGAGTTGCGAGGTTGTTGACAAAGCGGGGCTGGAAAGTGGGTACTGTGAAACATCATCCCAAAGAGTGGGAGTGGGATCAACCCGGAAAAGATACTTGGAAACACCGTCAAGTTAGTACTGGACCGGTAGCCATCGTGTCACGAGATCGAACAGTGATCGAGTGGCCCTATTCCGCCAGTCCTGAGGATTTGCTCCCTTTTTATCAGGGAGCGGATCTGGTGTTGGTGGAGGGCTTTAAACGGGCACACCATCATAAACTGGTGATGGTCCATCAGGAGGAGGATCGGGAGTTGTTAAACCTCCCCCATATTATCGCCCTCGTCTCCTCTGATCCACAGCAGTGGTGTCAATGGGGGCGGTGCCTACATTGGGACGATGTGGAGAGTGTGGTGGAGATGATTACAGAAGCGGTGTGCAAATAATGGAATAGTTGAGCTTGGTAGGAATAGTGTGTAAAATTTAATTATTGAAGGGGGGAACGGAATGCTCGATCAAATGGTTAAATCACAAAGAGCAAAAAAGGGATTTCGAATCACAGCTGTCATTTTGGGTATCTTCGGCATATTGGCGGCAATATTAATTTTATTGATGGTGGCTTCGATATTTTTGTACGATAGTGGGCAAGGGCAACCCCATTTTTTCATCGTGACTATTTTCCTGCCGCTTATTTTGACCGTTGGAGTCACCTCTTCCCTTGTAGGTGTCCTCTGTAACCGAAAAAACATCCTGTCATGGGCGGGAACGATCATCAATGGCCTTTTCGGTTTCGCTTTTTTTGCATTAATCTATGGTGGGCCCATTATTTTTAGACTTATCTATGATTAGACTCTTGGCAATACTTTTTAGTTGGAGGTGTGATATGAAACCACGAATTACGGTCATTACGTTGGGCGTAGACGATTTGGAGCGGGCGTTGCAATTTTATCGAGATGGACTGGGATTTCCAACACAAGGGATCATAGGGAAAGAATTCGAGCATGGAGCGGTTGCCTTTTTTGACTTACAAGCTGGCTTAAAATTGGCGATTTGGAATCGTAAAGATCTGGCCCATGAGGCTAAAGTCCCGTTGACTGCATCGAGCCCGACCGAATTTACAATCGGCCATAATGTTCCTAGCAAAGAAGAAGTGGATGAAGTGATGGAACAAGCCAAACAAGCAGGAGCAATCATTACCGATCCTGCTCACGAAACCTTTTGGGGTGGATACTCAGGCCATTTCCAAGATCCGGATGGTCATTTGTGGGAAGTCGTTTGGAATCCCGATTGGGAGTCTATAGAATAACGCCACGTTCCTATAAGATAAAAATAGTCGAAAAATGATTCCTTTTATTAAAAAAAAGGGTTTACAAACGGGTGTTCCTATGTTAATCTAGAGTCAGTTGATTGATAGAAGTAGTTGATGTACTTTAACTAAATAATGATGATAGATCAATATAACTAAAATCATCATAAAGCGATGTTTAGCATTCATGTACGGCGATACGCCGTATGTGCAAGAACGTTTGGCATCCTTCACCCAACTTCACTCTACTTCGGCAGACAGGGCTTTTAGGTGGCAGTAAGCGATACTGCCTGAATAGACGTGGCCCCAGTATCGCTTTTATGCCACCTAGTAGGCCCTGTCTGTTCAGTGGTAAAGTTAGCTCTGGAGGGTTTAGTAAACATCGCACAGTAGTATTCCGTTAGTTTAGTCAAGATTTAAAATTGCTCCATAAATTTTCGTTACTAGTCTTGACAATATTCGACACCTTCAATTAATATGGAGAAGGAAATCATCAATGAACGGTGTTTAGCATGGTTGTGCGGCGATACGCCGTATGTGCAAGTACGTTTGACATCCTTCACCCGGCTTCGCTCTACTTTGGCACACCTGCCCTCTAGGGGTCCCGGTGACGTCTGCCTGAGTAAGCGTAGCTACAGACTGTCACCGGGACCCCTAGAGGGCAGGTGTGTTCAGTGGCAAAGCCAACTCGATAGGGTTTAGTGAACACCGTATCAAACTCCCTGACCAATTTCGGTCGGGGAGTTTTTTTATTGTGCCTGAGAAATTAATTCCAAGTTGACAGACAAAAATGTTGACGATAAACGACATCATTCGATAAAATGAAGGCGAACAAACTTTCTGTTGCCTGTGATCATGAATGGAAGTATTTTTAGGGTTTTATTTCTCTGTCATTTTTGAAAACAGAGGAGGAGGAAAGCCATGGATAAACAAAAGCCATTTCCATCAAACGAGGCAAAAAATGCCGCAGATAACAGAGAACGGCCTTCATTTGAAGAAAACAAGATCGTGTCAACTGGGTCAGCGGACGGAAAGATGAAAGATCGTCCACAATCAACAGATACATCAGAAACTTCCACAAAAGAAGCGGCTGCTTCATCTGTTGAGGAACAACCGAAACATGTGGCTTGGTGGAAGGAAGAAAAGCCGGAAAGATCACTGTCGCCACAATTGCAACAGTTGTTAGACGAAGCAGATGAGTCATTTGTAGAGCGGTTTTTGGAAGCGCAGAAAAAGGCAGAAGACGGTACTTGGCTGTGGACATTGTATCTGGATGGTCGACCGTTGGCTAGAGAAGCGCTGAAGCGAGCGTTAAAGGAAAAATACAACTTAACTCGAAAGCTTCGCTATTATTCCTATACAAAAACCCTTTGGATTGTACCTTTTCAATATGGATATACCCGTTACATCAAAGCGATCTATAAACTGGCGGAAAATCGCCGGGATGCGGAAGTTTGGGGAATCATAGCGTGGCGTTTTGATACGGGCCAGCCAAATAGAGGAACGCGAGAAGTTCCGGTTTGGAAAGAGAATGAGGCAGAAGCTGACAATTACGATTGGGAGTTTAGAACGGATTCTACATATAAAGAAAATACCCACTACTATATGCGTCGCCGTACCTGGCGCTTTCTGCGGGAATTGGGTAAAGCCGGAGATTCGGATTATGTTCCCATGGCGACAGAAGCGCTGTTGCAATATCGGGATATACGGGATAATTATTGGGAAAAGTCCGTTTATGATCTCTGGTTGTTTAACCATATCTTGCATCGACACAGCAAACGGATGACAAACACAAAGATTAAACGGTGGGGTTATCCTAAGGCTCGATACACGCCGTCCAAAGTGCGCTGGGAGCCCACGGGTCATAAACCTGCTACCGTAAACGAGCGGGAAGAAGCGTTTCCGGAGTTATGGGATCATGCACCAGAACCGCTGATGCGACTGTTGCTGGAATCCCAGGATCGAGCAAAGGAAAGTTACATCATTTCTTTTGCCGCCAAAACGTTACGTCAATCCCATCAACAATATCTACGAGAATTGCCGTTGGAAACATTTTTACAGCTCCTTCATTCCGACCACCCGGACCGACGTGCCTTTGCAGTGGAAGAAATAAGAGCACGACAAGATGCTGACAACCCTTCCGCTGAGCTGCTGTTTGGGTTACTGGATAGCCAATATGCCGATGTGATTCAGTTTGCCGCCCAGGCACTACGTCATTTTCACCAAAAATACTTACGTGAGTTGCCGATAGAGACATTTCAGCAGCTGTTGGAATCTGACCATTCGGATCGCCGCGCCTTTGCAGCAGCGGAGATATTGGCACGACAAGATGCGAAAAATCCTACTGTTGACGATCTGTTAGCCATGCTAGACAGCGAACACTCCGAAATCAGGGCCAAGGTGATCGAGTATAGCGAAAAAGGCGCCTCTCGTTGGAAAGTGGAATGCTGTCACGATGCAATGGCTGGGGTAGTGGGATGGTTGGATAAGGAAATGAAGGAAAAGCACAACGCCTCCCATGAAACTGGAAAAATCCTTTACCTGACGAATGCTGGTCGGGATTGGGTGGCTTTTCTTCGGCCAATCTTAGAACAGATTAAACAACGAGATCAAGTGACAATCCAATTGGCGCAACGGTTTCATGTGGTTATGATAGAGGAATTTTTCCTGGAACAAGTCCCCGACCTGATCCGACGAGCTGAAGAAAGCGGGACTCCTTTTACCGCCGCTGACCTGCTTCCCTTCTTTATCAGCATAAAAAAAGAAGTGCGAGACGAAGTCCAGCGCATTCTGCGGGAACGATTCGGTCAGCTGCAGGTAGATGCCGACTTCTTGGTTCAATGGGCCTCCCTTCCTGGGGAAGAACATCGTTATTATGTGGTGCAGCTATTGAGCGATATGCGTTTTCATATGGTCCCGGTGTTGCCGGAGTTTCTGCAGACGCTGTGGCGGCGGATGAAATCACCGGATGTGCCGGAGGAGACACGGGAATTTTTGCGCGATGATCTGCTGGGGAGTGTGTATTTAGAGGAGGTAGCTACCGCTCCACTGGAAAAAGTCTTACGCCTCTTTGACAGTGATGATGTGGGGCTGCAAAGTTTTGGAGGGCGTCTGCTGGAGATAAATCCACCTCATCCCCAAGAGTTGAGTGAGGGGCAAATGCTTGCACTGGCTCACAGTCCGGTAGCGGCTGTACGACGACAAACCTGGGGGATGTTGGAGGAGGTACGAGAGAAACAGATACCGGATCTGTTGTTTAACCTAGCGGAGACAGATTGGGATGATACCCGTCAATGGGCGGTAGCGCGGATTGAAGCACTCCCGCAAGGGCAAGTGACGTCGGAGTTGATCTATGGTTTGTTGGATAGTGCCCGGGAAGATATCCAGCAGTTGGCGATGCGATTGGTACGAGAATATCGGAAACATCTGGACGAGGTGGAGTTGCTCTTGCGCGCTGGTGAAAGCCCATATATGTCTGTGCAATTGTTTGCCCTGGAGATCGGGGAGAAAATTGTTTGGAATCCGGACCGGCTACGGCGTATGGAACGCTTTTTCCGGACGGTGTTGTTTCGAGTGCAAAAAGGTCGTCCTTTAAAAGATCGCACCCTTCAGTTGTTGCAGCGACTTGGTCAACAAAATCGAGAGATGGCGACGGAAGTGGTGCCGATCTTGGGGGATTATGCCCGCAACGGGGGTAAGGGAGATTTTTCGCGAGTGATGGTGATACTGACACAGATCCGTTCCCGTTATCCTGAGGTGGGTTCGCCACTCCGTATTGAAACCGAAGAGGCTGCTAACGGAGGACTTTACGAGTAGGAGGATGGAATCGATGCAATTTCAACAAACCTATGCTCGACCGAGTGCCGTCAGCAACACCGGCGGAAAGACGGTAGTCCGCTTTGCCCCGGATCTAGGGAGGGAGCCGACGTTTTTTCAAGGAAAAATGGCGGATCCGCTTTTATACCGTGATGCGATGTGTGCGCTGCGTGATGTGGTCGTTTCCGATCTCAACTACAAGCCAAAGGATCACAGTGTGTATCAAGCCTGGGTACAGCAGCAGTACCTGATCGATATCGCCGATGTGGTTGCCAAAAAGTCCAGTATCGGCACACAGATGAAGGAGATTCAATCGCAACTACAAGTGTTGGAACGGCGGCGGGATCAACGGATGGGCGATTTTTATAAAGCGCAGCAACGTTATTTTGACTATCTCTATAAACACGATAAAACCGCGTGGTGGGTGCTTGACCCGGTTATTACAGTAGCACCGGATCAGGTCTTTTTTGAAGCCTTTTCCCTGGACGAATCCTCCTACGGCCGGTTGGCGGTGCAGGAGCATGCCTTTACCGATGTACGGGAGTACCAGTATGGAACCACCAATATCGACTTTTCCGATAGCCTCTATGATGAGTTGCAGCGGATGCGTACCTACCGGCCTACGGATTTTCAGATTGATCCTAGCGGCTTTACCGTAGAGACGGAAGGTCGAGATGTATATAAAGAGCAAAAGATCGATGTGCCCGCCAGCTGGATTCGAGGGTTTTTACAAGTGCAATCGGCGATGAGCATGCCGGTAACATCCTTTGATGTGGAACCGATTGATCTCTACAATATCTTAAACTTTTTGCGTAAAAATCGCGAACGAAAAAGTCCTCGCTCTCTGCGTTTTATTCTTCGTCCTGGTGAGCCGGTACAGTTGGTGATTGAGCCATGGAATGAGGAGTTAACCTTTAGCGGTTCCATCTATGAAGGTAATGAGAGCAAGGAAATTCGCACTTGGGGGCGCCGCCGTCTGTTCCTGTTGGAACGCTTATTACCCTTGTCGCGTCGAATTACAATTCATCTGTTGGGAACGGGCTTGCCCAGCTTCTATGTGGCAGATTTGGGTCCGCTTAGCTTTACCTTGGGACTCTCTGGCTGGACGCGCAATGATTGGGCAGGTGCAGGTAACTTTGACCTTTTACTGGGAGGTGCCAAAGCCAACCCGCGGGAAAGCGCACGTGTTCACGCCCACCTAAAGGCAAAACAGCTGGGCACAGTAGACCAGTTGGCCAATGGGGCGGGGATGGAGACGGATGTGGCTGTAGCCGCATTGCGTCAGTTATGCAGTGCCGGCCGGGTGATGTTTGATCTGGAGACGGGAAAATATCGCTTGCGGGAGTTAACGCGGGAGCCTCTGCCGTTGGAGCAGCTCCAGTACGCCAATCCTCGTGAGGAAAAAGCGAATCGTCTGTTACAGGAGGGGCGAGTCTCCCTCGATTCCCGGTTGACATTGAGCGATGGTGGAGTGGATCTGGAAGGAAAGGTAGAGGGAAGAAGTCGCACGTTTCAGCCCTCGCTGTCTTTGGATCGGGATGGGCGTATGGTACGAGCACGATGCTCCTGCTGGTTTTATAAGCAAAACCGCTTAATGCAAGGACCTTGTGAGCATATCATGGCGTTGTTGTTGGATCATCGCAGTCGGAATTAATAGATAAAAATGACAGAGGAGGGGGAGCATGTCAGAGGAACAAAGCCAAGAGACACAACAGTTGACACGGGAAGAATGGATTCAGCGAATTCGCGAAGAAACCAAGGGTGAAGTGATTAAAAAGGAAATGATCCGACTGGGTTTTTGGAGCGAAGAGCCGCTTCCACCAGAGGAGAAAGAACAGCAGGAACAAGAAGATAGAGAGTTTGCCCGGTTGCAAAAGGAGTTGCAAGCACTCCAGCAAGAAAGTGAAAAGCTGGAAGACACCGATACGCTGATCCGGGAGGCGCGTAAGAAGCGGATTGAAGAGAGTAAGCGTAAACGGGCGGAACGGAAGGCGGAACGGGAGCAGCGGCTAGCAGAAGCAAAAAAGCGGTGGGAAGAATATCAGGCCAACCATGTAGTTCATGCCGGGATCGGAGTTTCCGCGGGATTGCAAAACCATACGATGAATGGGTATCAGTTGGAACAACTAGGCTTACCCATTTTAACAAGTCCGGCGATTATGGCGGCGGAGATGGGGATCGAACTCTCCCGCCTCAAATGGTTAACTTATCACCGGGATACAGCAGCACTTAGTCACTATCACCGCTTTACCATTCCCAAAAAAAGCGGAGGCAGACGAATCATTTCCGCTCCCAAACCGGAATTGCGCCATGCACAGGAGTGGGTTAAGACTTACATCGTTGATCGTGTTCCTGTACATGAAGCCGCTTATGGCTTTATTCCCAAACGGAGTACTGTGGATAACGCCCAGCATCACTTGCAGCGAGCTGCCGTGATTAAAATGGATCTAAAGGATTTCTTTCCCTCCATCACCTTCCAGCGGGTAAAGGGGTTGTTTCAATCCTTTGGCTACAGTGAGGCGGTTAGCACATTATTGGCATTGTTGACAACGGAGCCACCGCGGGAGAAGGTCTCTTTTGACGGGAAATTTTATTATGTAGCCGTCGGAAAGAGGCAATTGCCTCAGGGAGCATGCACCAGTCCCGGTATCACCAACTTGATTTGTCGACGGTTGGATGCCCGCTTGACGGAGTTGGCGGAAAAAATGGGCTTTACATATACACGTTATGCCGACGACCTCACCTTTTCCTGTGATCAGGACGGATTGGAGCAGTTGGGAGTCCTGTTACGGGGAGTGCGGGATATTGTCCGCTTTGAAGGATTACAAGTAAATGAGAAAAAAACGCGGGTCCTTCGCGCTTCACGGCGGCAGCGGGTGACCGGAATCGTTGTTAACGATAAACCTAGCCTTCCCCGACAAGAACTACGAACCTTTCGTGCGCTGTTACACAATGTAGAAAAAAACGGTCTGGAAGCGGAGAACCGGGAGAATCGCCCTCATTTTTGGGAATATATTCAGGGCTATGTCAGCTATGTACGGATGGTTCGACCTGATTTGGGTGAGCAGTTTGGAGAACAACTTCAGCGCATCGCGGCGAAATACGGGTTAAAATTAAATGCTGCAAGAGAAAGGGAAGCAAAGTAGGCAAAAGCTAAGAGCTTAGGTGGTAGTAAGCGATACTGTTATGAATAAACGTGGCCCAGCGAGAGGGTAGGGAAGAACAGTCGATTTTTGTTGTGAATAGGGTAGCCGGAGAAGGTTGTGAGGGTAAAGATAAAAAAGGGCTTCCGCAAAGAAGTCCTTTTTTTGGTGAGAGATTTGTTCATTTTTCGGATCTCTTACAATTCAATGCTCATTTCATCCGAATTCTAAATAAATATGTATGCCGATTTCTTTCAACTAAGTTTGGCATTGTTCCTTGGCGCCAGATTCCCTCACCCATGATGGGGTTGATAGATATCCCACACGGTTTTAATCGATTGAACAATTTCCTCTGCCGTTTTCTCTGGTTCGAGTTGATCAGCGTCAACGCGAGAATTATGAAGAGAGTAGGCGGCTTTTCTTGTGAGGAATAATTCCTCGATTTCTTCCAGTGTTTTGTTTTGTAAAACGGGACGGCTATCGAGGATGAGCGGTAGCCGATCCTTCCAGGAGTCCCAAGACAGATCAATCAAAAAAACGATGCAATGATCGAGACAGACCCGACGAACCTCCTCTTGCATATAGGCGCCACCGCCCAATGCAATTACCTTTAAACGTGAATGGGCACAATGGTGGACAATCGTCTCCCGTTCAACCCGCCGGAACTCAGCCTCTCCGTGTAAACGGAATATTTCAGTCGTAGGTAGGTCAAAAGATTGGTTGATTTCTTCGTCAATATCGATAAAATCCCGATACAATTTTTTGGCGACTAGTTGACCGATTGTGGTTTTGCCGACTCCCATAAAACCGATAAGTACGATATTTTTTTCACGAATGGGAACTTCCTGCGATTGTATGATGGTGCACTCCTTTACGATACGCTTCAAAATCGATTGCCATTATCATAACAGGGTTTAGGAATCGGCGCAAAACAGAATTGATAGATAAAAATTAGACCTGTCGTTTGTGCAGGTCTAATTTTTTCTTACGATAGCCAGGGTATCAAATGCGAATGGAATGATGGTTGAGTTTGTCTATTACTCATCCACTCAATGGCTGTCGTAACCATTTTCCCTTGAGCCATTGAAACCAGGAGGTCTGGGAAAAGAGAGTAAAGAGAATGATTAGGGTTAACATCAGACTGATCGGATGGGAGAATAGACTGATAAGAAATCCAAGAATGTTCTCTTCCATCATGACAGCGCGACGAAAATTACCATCCATCATCGGTCCTAGAATAATCCCCAACACCATTGGACCGGTTGGGAAGCGGTATTTCTTCATGAAGAAACCGACAATTCCAAAAGCGATCATCCAGTAGACGTCCGTGATGCTGTTGCGAATAGCGTAAGCGCCGACGACTGTTAAAAAGGCGATAATCGGAAGCAGCACATGTTTGGGGATGAGGACGACACGGGCGAACAGCGATAAGCCTAGCATTCCCCATATAAAGATAAAAATAGCGGAGAGAATGCCAGCACCGACAATCACCCAAAACAGATCCGGGGAGGAAGTCATCAGCATGGGTCCTGGTGTTAATCCGTGAATCATTAACCCTCCAATGATAACCGCAGTTACCGCATCTCCGGGAATACCAAGGGTTAGCATCGGGATGAGCGCGCCACCGATGGCCGCCATATTGGCAGTATCGGGAGCGAGAACGCCTTCATAAGCCCCTTTTCCAAAAGGACGAGAGGGCTTTTTAACGGTGCGTTTGGCGTGGTCATATGCCATGATGCTGGCGATTTCTCCTCCCGCCCCCGGCAGGGAGCCGATCATGACGCCAATCGTAGAAGTGCGGAGGGAGAGCGGAAGAAACTGCACAAATTGGCGCATCGAGGGTAACAGTTTGCCGGAAATGGATGTGGATTGATGGTTGTTTGTTGAATGCAATTGATGCAACACCTCTGCCAGGCCGAACAGTCCCAACAAACAGGCGATAAAGCTGATCCCGCCCTTCAGCTCTACCGTACCTAGGGTAAAACGATCGGTTGCTGTCAACGCATCCATGCCGATCAAGCCGACGATAATTCCCAATCCGGCGGCAAAGATGGACTTGGGTTTATAGTCGGTGGAACCTAAGCTACCGACCAGCAGGATACCAAGCAGCATGATGAGAAAGTAATCCCTTGGAGCAAAACTTAAAGCAATGGAGGAGATTAGTGGTGATGCGGTAGCCAGCACTAATATCCCTAACAAGCCGCCAAAGACAGAATAAAGGGTGGCGTATCCGATCGCCAGTCCGCTCTCTCCTCGTTGGGTGAGGGGATAGCCGTCAAAAGTGGTAGCCAGGGAAGAAGGAGTTCCTGGAATGTTCAGTAAGATTGCAGAGCGAGAACCGCCGTATACACCACCAAAAAATACACCGATAATTAATACGATTGCGGGAATGGTATCCCAAGTGTAAGAGAGGGAAACGAGTAACGTTACCGCCATGGTAACCGATAGCCCCGGCATCGATCCAATCAGAAAACCGGCAAAGGTGCCGACCGCTGCGATCAGTATCAATTCGGGGTTGGTAAAAGGAATCTTTAGATATTCCAACCAGCTCATTACTTCACTTCCTTTCATGTTACGATGGGAAAACGATCTCAAACAGAGAGACAAACATGAAATAAATCAGACTGGAAGTTAGGATGGATATGAGTAGGTTGGAGCGCCATTTGGATCGGTTGAGGAAGGTCATCGCCAGAAACAAGTAAACAGTAGATAACAGTAGGAAATGGATGAAATTCATTAAATAAGCGAATGAAACTACGCCGATAAGGAAGAGGATCAGCTGTTTTATTTGGAAATTCTTTGTGGTAGGGTTTGCAATTGGATCCGTAGCATTAACCGAACGATCTGGATGATGAACCGACTCTTCCTCATTTGGAGAAGGGGAGAACGCACCTCGTTTCCAGATAGCGATGGAGCTTGCCATTAAAATAAGAGAGACGACCGCTGGGAAAAAGGATGCTGATGTAGGGTCCAACACGCTGTTGTCCTTTATGTTAAGCGAAAGTCCCAAGACTATTAGACTGATAGCGATTAACAGGAGAGGAGCGATGATTTTGGAGGTGGTCATCAAATGTCACCTACTTTCAGATTCCATCTGTTTTCTGGGGATATTTAACTTAACCGGATCTATTTTGGCCGCCCCATCGTCATGGATCAGCCAAGCGGTGGTCGACTGCCACTCACGCCAATACGCTACTGCTTCCTCTCCGTGCAGATTCATTGGAACCGCTTTCATATTATCCAGATAAGATTGAAACGTTTGATCTTGTTCCGCTTTAGAAAAGGCATCGATTAACTTTTCCTTTACGGGTTCTGGAGTGTCTTTTTTAACCCAGACACCAAAAAACGGCCCCCAGGGAAGGTGTTTTTCCAACTCGGGTAAGGATTGCGTAATGGGAGGGACATTTGGTAGCTCCTCCACCGGTTTGTCGTTGACAACGGTTAGTATTCTTACTTTACCGGCTTCCGCATTGTTGATGGCGGCACTTAAGACAGTGACTGAAGCATCGAGATGCCCGCCTAGCAACGCAGTAAGAGCAGGGCCATCTCCATCGAAGGGAATCATGTTAAACTCGGTATCTGCTGCACTGTTGATCATCGTTCCAACGACGAAGGGCAAACCGCCTGGGCCGGTTGAGCCCATTTTTACTTTACCGGGCCTTGCTTTGGCATCGCGCAGGAGATCATCCAATGTTTGGTAGGGTGAATCAGCTGGTACCACCACGGTAGCGATACCCCGTGCATAGATACTGATGGGGTCAAAGTCTTCAAACCCCAAATCGGATATGTCGAGCACTCCATACAGAGCCGGGTTTTCAGCTGAAAACAGCAGATGATAACCGTCTGCTCCTTGTTTATGGACATAATGAGTACCGATTGCACTGGAACCACCCGGTTTGTTGGTAAGAACGATGGACTGGCCCAATTCTTCTTCCACCAAGGGAGTGATGGCCCGAGCGAGGCTATCGGTGCTTCCACCCGCTCCCCATGGAATGACACCTGTGATGGAAGTAGAGGGATAGGGGTTTTTTTCATGGGAACCACTGGGTAGGAACACGAGCGAGTTGCAAGCGGTCAGAAAGAGCAGGACTGATATCAGTGACAAATAGATTACTGTCGGTCTGAATTTCATTGCCGGAAACCTCCTTTGTTAGAAATGTGATCATCTCAATTGAAAGCGCTTACCATTCCGTTTGGTGTAACGTGATTACGCATATTGGAACTTTGCAGTGAATTATAGCAGAGAGCAAATCAACCTGTCTATATAAAATGAAAAATTATAAAAAATCATTTTTCCCTCTTGTCAAGAAAATCGCAACCGTATAGAATGGAATCGAATTCCGGTATACGTAACTTGATTCCTTTGAACGGAACTACTGACCAGGATGTGAGAGAAATGACAACAGAGACAAAATCGCAAAAGGGGGAAGCCGGTCTGCGGACCGTACAGCGGGCCATCGATATTTTGTACTGTTTTACCCATGAAGTACAGGAGCTTTCTCTGACGGAAATTGCCAATCATATTCAATTGGCCAAATCGACGACAACACGGCTACTGGCTACGCTGGAGCAAAACGATCTTATTCAAAAAGATCCAGCCACGTTAAAGTACCGGTTGGGCCATGGGATGTACTATCTGGGTCACATTGCGGGCAGATCGATTCAAATTCGGGAGATCGCAAAACCGATCATGGAGCGCTTGCGGGACAACACGAACGAAACCGTCAATTTATACCTTCTTGATCAAGATCGACGCAGCTGTATCGAACAGAGTGAAGGGTTGCAGTCGGTTCGGCATCTGGTGAAAATCGGTGAACGTTTACCGTTATGGGCTGGGGCTGGTGGAAAAGTCATCCTTGCGTATCAATCGACGGAATTGCAAAGGAGAATTTTTACCCAAGTCCCTTCCGCAGCACAGGTGAATGCTTTGCAGAAAGAACTCCCAAACATTCGGTCTCGCGGGAGCGCCTCCAGCCTCGATGAACGGGAAGTGGGGTCTGCGGCTGTGGCTGCACCGATTTTTGACATTAACGGGGATGTGAAAGCTTGTCTGTCTGTTTCAGGTCCTACAAACCGTTTTACCCCGGAGTTTATCGAGCAGTTACATGTCCAGGTTCGGGATGAAGCGATGACGATCTCAAAACAACTCGGTTTTGTGGAAACGAGGGATATCCCATGAGAGGCAGAAGTGCCTTGGATGCCTATGGTGACGGTGAAGCTTGGTGGACGACGTCGATTAGCCATATCGACAAAAACCAGATCGATATCCGCGGATATCCCATCGAAGATTTGATCGGTCATCTCTCCTACAGTCAGATGTTGTATCTGTTATTGTGCGGGGAACTGCTCAGCCCACCAAAAGCTCGTCTGCTGGAAAGTGTTTTGGTGGCGGGAGCCGATCATGGTCCCCGTGCGCCTTCTATTGCTGCCGCGCGAATGGCGGCTACTTGCGGAATCTCTTTTAACTCTAGCGTCGCTACCGGCATCAATATGTTGGGAGATATTCATGGGGGAGCGGCGGAGAATGCCATGCAGCTATTTTACCGTTGCAAAAAGTGGCGGGATGAGCGAAAAACGACGACCCATGCGGCAGTCGAGCATCACTATTCTCTCCTTGTCCACAAAGGAGAAAAAGTGCCCGGATTTGGTCATCAACTCCACGATCGTGATCCACGCGTCCATCGCTTATACGAATTGGCTACAGAATTGGCGATAGAAGGGGAGATCTCCGGGATCTATCTGACTATAGCAGAAGAGTTCAGAAAGTTGATTGAATCACAAAAAAACAGAGCGATTACGATGAACATCGACGGAGTAGCTGCCGCTATCCAGTGTGAGCTCAGTATTCCGGCGGAAGCGGCAAAAGGGATCTTTTCTCTTTCTAGGGGGATGGGAATTGTCGCTCACGCTTTTGAAGAGTACATGAACGGGGTGCGGATTAAAGGACCTTGCCCTGCCAGAGAAGACCTGGTGCAATACCGAGGACCGTCACATCGCCGAATGGAAAAACGGGGTGGAGAATGATGAAAGCGTATGCACGTCTTTATATCGATGGTGAGTGGATTCGCACCGGGCGGGAAATCTCTCCACTGATCAACCCCTATTCACAAGAGGTGATCGGAGAGCAAGTATTGGCTACCCCAACTGATGTAGAAAGAGCGTTGCAATCCGCTTTTGAAGCAAAAAATATCATCAAAGCGATCCCAGCTTATAAACGGGCACAAGTGTTGAAAGCGGTTGCTCGCAATTTAGAGGCGGAGAAAGAGCCTTTTGCCAAGTTGATTACAGCAGAGTTGGGAAAGCCTTTAAAAAATACCTTGGATGAAGTCTCCCGTTCGATTGAAACCTTGGAACTGTCCGCGGAAGAGGCGAAGCGGTTAACGGGGGAGACCAGTTACGGAGAGGCTTCGCCGCGAGGAATGGGAGCTATTGCGGCCACTTTCCGGGTACCGGTTGGGGTTGTTGCTGCAATTACACCTTTTAATGCACCCTTAAATTTGATTTGTCATAAAATCGGTCCCGCCTATGCCGCCGGTAATAGCGTTATTTTGAAACCAGCTCCACAAACGCCGTTAATTGCAACTCGCTTGCTTGAACTCTTGCTGGAATCGGGCTTCCATCCAAAAAGCATCAATCTGTTGTTGGGAGGAGCAGCGGTAGGACGACAGATGGTGAAAGACGCCCGTGTCAACGTCGTTTCTTTTACCGGCGGGGTGACGGCTGGTAGAAACATCTGTGAAACCGCCGGGATGAAAAAAGTGCTGCTGGAACTGGGTGGAAATGCACCAACCATCGTTCATGAAGATGCAGATATCCAGTATGCCGCTGCGGAGTGCGCTAAGAGCGGTTATAGTAATTCCGGCCAAAGTTGTATCTCGGTTCAGCGCATGTATGTGCATCACGCTGTGATACACGCATTTGTTGATCACCTGAAGCAAGCGGTCTCTCGTTTACAGGTTGGTGATCCTTGTTCCCTGGAATCCGATATTGGTTGTATGGTGGATTGAAGAAGCGAGGGCACAGGGAGCGGAACTAATCCGAGGGGGGACACGAACTGGGGCAACGGTAGAGCCTACGATCCTACTGAATCCGCCACGAGAGGCCAAAGTGGTATGTGAAGAAGTGTTTGGCCCCGTTGTCTCCATCCTTCCCTATGCCACGATTGAGGAGGCGATTGCTGAAGCGAATCGCTCCGACTTTGGGTTGCAAGCCGGTTTGTTCACCAACCGGATGGATCTTGCTTACCAGGTTGCACAGCAGTTGGAAACCGGTGGAATCGTCATCAATGGAACATCCAATTTTCGTTTGGATCACTGGCCTTATGGCGGGGTAAAGAACAGCGGGATTGGACGGGAAGGGCCGCGATACGCGATTCGCGAGATGACGGAAACCAAAATGGTTGTGATGCGAGTGCCAGAAGGGCGGGGAAAATTTTCATGAATGTGTCTAAGCGCTCGATAACCGTAAAAGGAACAATCATCGGTGGAGGCATTCCCCTCATCTGTACCCCGTTGATCGGAATGGATCAGGATCAGATTTTGTCTGAGTTACAAAACACTCTGCCGAAAGCACCAGATTTGATCGAGTGGCGAGCGGATTTTTTCTCCCATCTTCCTAATACAGACGCTGTACTGGATACTTTAGCTGGCATTCAGGAAACCATCGCGCAAACCCCTTTGCTTTTCACCGTCCGTTCCCAGCGAGAAGGGGGAGAACCAATCGCGCTAAGCGAAAGCGATAAATTGATGTTGTTTGAAAAAGTTTGTGGGAGTGGTGGGATCGACCTGATCGATTATGAACTGGTCAACGAAAAGGAAAACATCCACCATCTCTCCCGTGTAGCTGAAGAGGCGGGGGTACGTCTGATCCTGTCTTACCATAATTTCGAATCAACGCCTGTGTCTTCGGACATCCTGGGTAAGCTGTTGGAGGCGGAATCTCGGGGGGCGGATATCGCCAAGGTGGCGGTGATGCCTCACTCCTCACAAGATCTGCTCACCCTGTTGCAGGCGACCCTGACTGCTTCCCAACAATTGAGGATTCCGCTGATCACCATGTCAATGGGTGGATTGGGTACCCTTACCCGGCTAGCGGGTTGGATGTTTGGCAGCGATGTCACCTTTGCCATCGGCAAGCAGGGTTCCGCACCCGGTCAAATTCCGATCGAGGAATTACGAGAGGTGATGCAATCGATCCAACAGTGGGCGGGAGGGGGTCAAACATGACCGGTCTGTACTTAAAGGAACCGTTTCAGTTGGAGTTTAGAGAGCTTGTCGACAAGGGCGATGTGGGGAAGGGCGAGGTACTGATCCAAATGGAATACGGAGGGATATGCGGTTCTGATCTGAAAGCGTATAAAGGGGAGCTGGGACATGTCGTTTATCCCGTCCGCGTCGGGCATGAATTGGTCGGCAGGGTGCTGCAAAGCGGAAGCGACATCTCCCTTGCCCCAGGGGAAAGGGTTGTCGTCCAACCGAACCAACACTGCGGCCGTTGTCCATTCTGCCTCAATGGGAGGAAAAACATCTGCAGCCATAAGCGCTCCCTTGGGATCAATGTGGATGGAGGTTTTTCCACCACGGCGGTCATTCATGCCGATTATGTTTACCCGATCAGGGATGGGGTGCCGGATCCACAGTCGGTATTGATTGAGCCGTTGGCCGTCGTTGTACATGCATTGGCAAAGGTGGAAGTGAACCATTCCACAGCAGTGGCGGTGGTCGGTTGCGGTACAGAGGGATTGCTGGCAACAGCTCTTGCGCGCTACAAAGGGGCGAGTGTCACTTGCATCGATAAAAATCCGAAAAAACTGGAGATCGCACAGCAGTTGGGTCAGGTCACCACTGCTCTGGCCGCTGAAATCGCCCATGACTGTTACGATGTTGTGATTGAATGTGCCGGTACTCCAGCGGGGATGGAGCTGGCGTTTTCCCTGGTGAAACCGGGTGGTTCTCTCGTATTGCTGGGGATTACCCAAGAAGAGGTACGTTTTCCCGCTTTACAAGTGGTTCGAAACGAGATTAGCATTTTCGGTTCCATCATTTACGATACACCTCAGGATTTTGAGCAGGCGATGATTTATTTGGCCGATGAACGATTGCAGGTGGCACCGATTATTTCAAAAATCTATCGCTTTCACGAGTATCAGGCAGCGTTTCGGGATGCATTGAGCGGTGATTACGGCAAAATTGTGTTAAGTCTGAAGGGAGAGAGGTAGCATGCAGGATTTAATTTCCCATCAGTTGGTGAAATACTTAGAAAACCGAGGGGTGGAACATATTTTTGGCCTGTGTGGCCACACCAATATCGCCGTATTGGCCGCCCTGGAAAACAGCCGCATTAAATTTATCAATGTTCGCCATGAACAGATCGCTTCCCATGCGGCGGATGGTTATGCCCGGGCCAAAAAAGAGACGGCAGTCGTTTTAAGTCATCTGGGTCCCGGTTTAACCAATGCCGCCACAGGAGTGGCCAACGCTGCATTAGACTCCATTCCGATGGTAGTTATCGCCGGAGATGTGCCTAGTCACTACTATGGAAAACATCCTCACCAAGAAATCAATCTTCACGCCGATGCGTCCCAGTATGAAATTTATCGTCCGTTTGTGAAGCGGGCATGGCGAGTGGAGCGACCGGATCTTTTTCCTGAGATTATCGCCAAAGCCTTCTCATTGGCGGAAAGCGGAAGGCCCGGTCCGGTGCTGGTGTCGGTTCCGATGGATATCTTCTCCAAAGAGGTTGACGTTTCTCTGTTTGAGCGTTTGCAACCACACGCCAACAAACTGAAGCGACCGTCCATTGACGATCAAACCGCTCATGAAATCATTGACTCCCTTGCTGCGGCTGAACGTCCGCTGCTCTATGTCGGTGGAGGGGTGATGCTGGCGGATGCCGCCGCGGAGTTGCGAGCGTTTGTCGATCATATGGGAATTCCAGTTGCTTACACCTTGATGGGCAAGGGTGCCGTTTCCGACGATCATCCCCTAACCTTGGGCATGACCGGATTCTGGGGGACAACCTTTATCAATGACAGCTGTCGTAACGCCGATCTCATCCTGGCTGTGGGCACCCGCTTTTCCGAAGCGGATTGCAGTTCCTGGGAGCCGAAATACACCTTTCACATTCCACCGACCCGTCTGATTCACATCGATATCGACCCCAAGGAGATCGGGAGGAACTTCCCGGTAGAAATAGGAGTGGTGGCCGACTTAAAAAATGCTTTACACGTTCTCAATCGGGTAGCGAAAACGCGTTTTCCCCAACCGCGCCAAAATGAAGCCATGGCGGAGAAGATCCGTCGTTATAAGGAGAGCTTTTGGGCACAAGTGCAAAAACACGCCCAGAGTGATTCCTATCCGCTTCGTCCCGAACGCATTCTAGCAGACGTCAGGGAAGTGTTGCCTCAGGATGCCATCATGACGACCGATGTCGGCTGGAACAAAAACGGCGTGGGACAACAGTTTCCGATCTATGAAGCAGGTACCATCTTGACCCCTGGCGGTTTTGCCACAATGGGTTTTGGATCGGGAGGAGCATTGGGAGCGAAATTGGCCCAACCGGACAAAGTAGTGGTCTCTCTGATCGGTGATGGTGGATTTGGTCAAAATCCCTCTGTCTTGGCGACCGCCTATGAAGAAAACATTTCCGTGATCTGGTTGATTATGAATAATAACGCATTTGGAACGATTGCCGGTTTGCAGGAGAGTCATTATGGCACAACATATGGAACCGTCTTCCTGAAAGAAGGCGTCTCCTATTCTACCGATTATGTCACCATCGCCAAGGGTTACGGAATCGACGGCATCAAGATTGAAGCCGCCGACCAATTGAAGCCGGCTTTGCAACGGGCCATTGCTGCGGAGAAACCTTTTGTGATCGATGTAGCGATGCTGAATGAACCGGTCCCGACAGACGGCCATTGGAACATCAATGACATCTATACTTCCAAAGTGAAACAGCAGGTATAGGCGGAAGAATCCCAAGATTCATAAATGATGAGGAGGAAAAACAATGGAAATCAAAGTGCTTGATCCTTTTAAAGACGGGAAAACATTGTGGTTGGGATTGGATAACCCTGGGATGGTACGAAAGGTTTTTCAAATGGTGACCCCGGAGACGGTGGGTTCCAAACATCTGATGGCAGGGCTTACGATTTTTGAGCCGGGAGAAGCCAGTTCCGTTCACAACCATCCGGAATCGGAGGAATTAAACATTGTGATTCGCGGTTCGGGAGAAGTGATTTCAGGAGATGAAAAGCGAGCCTTTAAACAGAACGATTATATGTTTATCCCAGAAGGGGTTTATCATCAGCATGTCAACACAGGAACAGAGCCGTTATGGCTGCTCTGGGCATACACCCCGCAAGGTTCTTTGCCAAAAAATTAAAGTTGAAGAGGGTCCCCCTTATTTTTTCAACGTTGCCTAAAAGGGAGGGAGAAAAGTTGAGCAAACCACCATTGCAAGGAGTGAAAGTGTTGGATGCCTCCACTATGATTGCAGCTCCCTTTGGGGCGGTTCTTTTGGGGGATTTTGGAGCGGAAGTGATTAAAGTAGAGATGCCGGGGAAGGGGGATACACTCCGTCATGTGGGGCCGTTTCATCAAAATGAACCCTTGCGCTGGTCAGGGCTTTCCCGTAACAAAAAGTCGCTGACACTGGATCTGCATAAGCCGGAAGGGGTGGATCTTTTTAAACGGCTGGCGGAGAAAGTGGATATTCTGATTGAAAATTTCCGTCCCGGAACTCTGGAGAAGTGGGGAATTGGTTATCAGGTCCTAAAAGAAATCAACCCGGATCTAATTATGATCCGGGTCTCCGGTTACGGACAGACTGGGCCCTATCGCTCCAAAGCGGGGTTTGGCACCCCTGCCACTGCTTTTAGCGGCTTTACCTATATCCAGGGATTTCCCGATCGTCATCCCGTTAGTCCGTCGTTTTCTTTGACTGATTATATCACCGGAATTTACGTCGCTTTTGCGGCGGTAACTTCTCTCTACCATCGGGAAACGGATGCGGAAGGATCTGGGCAGATGGTAGACATCGGTCTATATGAATCGGTATTCCGTATGCTGGAGTTCCTTGTGGCGGAATATGATCAGATGGGAAAAGTTCGCGAGCGCTCTCCTGGATTAAGCGGCCATTCCAGCCCGGCGGGTACGTTTATCACGAAGGACGGGTATTGGGTCGTCTTGGTGACCAGTACGGATTCCACCTTCAACAGGCTAGCGAAAGCGATGGAGCGCGAGGATTTATTAAAAGACGACAAGTTTTACACCAATGAAGCACGATTAGCCAACAATGAGGAGATGAATCGGATCGTTGCAGATTGGATTCAATCATTACCCAGGGAGGAACTCCTGGATTGGTTGGACGGCTATGGTGTGCCCGTTAGCCCCATCTTAAGTATCCAAGATATTTTTGAACACCCTCAATTTCAAGCGAGGGAAAACATTATCGAAGTGGAGCATCCCCGATTGGGAAAGGTCAAAATGCCGGGCATTGTGCCGAAGTTCGATAAAACTCCAGGCAATATCCGCAACGCAGCCCCTGATCTCGGGGAACACAATCGGGAAATTTTGAGCACGATGCTCGGTTTGTCCTCGGAAGAGATTAAGCAGTTAGAGCGAAAAAAAGTGATTTAGGAAATGTGAGCGGGAATCCTCCCATTTTAATGGGTAGATAAAAGTGAGCGTCGGACTAGGGGGGATCAGTCATCATTAACAAAGAGAGCGGGAAGATCGTAGATTGCGATCGTATACCCGTTCTTTTTTCTTGTTTCTCTTCTGAGTGTAATGGTGAAAAGGTTGGGGTAATATTCGGTTATAACTGAGTTCAAAAAATGAGGAGAATCCCATGCAGATCGATCCGACCAAACAGAGTACCCAAGCCAACTACAAGTTGTTAATCGGAAGTGTTTTGCCGCGTCCCATCGCTTTTGTCACTTCGTTAGGACCGGGAGGAGCAGTTAACGCCGCACCCTTTAGCTTTTATACCGTGGTCAGCACCGATCCGCCGATGGTGAGCATTACCTGTAGCCGCAAACCGGGCGGGGTACAAAAAGATACCGCCCGCAATATCGCAGAAACAGGGGAATTTGTTGTTCAGGTGGTAGATGGAGAAAATATAGCACGCATCAATCAGACCGCTACTAATTTTCCACCAGAGGTCGGGGAAGCGGAGGCAGTAGGGTTTGAGGTGGTCGCCAGCGTACGCGTCAAACCGCCCCGCATCGCCCAGTGCAAGTTACATCTGGAGTGCCGCCTTCATGAGATTCGCCCCATGGGAGGGAGCAAAGACCAGCCCAATGCCGATGTCATTATCGGCGAAGTAGTCTGGTTTCACATTCGGGATGATCTTTATCACGAAGGCAGGATCGATACCGCCAAGTTGGATCCGGTGGGTCGACTGGCGGGAACGTCCTATGGCAAAATGGGAGAGACATTTTCTATGCCCCGCCTCTCGCTGGAAGAGTGGTATAAAAAACATGGGAAGCAGGAAGAGTGAGCGGACTTTTCTCATTGAGAGAAAAAGGAGAATAGGATGGGGATACAGTCCACATACCGCCATCTGTACCCCTAGAGGGTAGGTGTGTTCGGATCCTTGGTTTTGAATTTGATGTTCAGGAATAATGGCAGGTGAGACCAGAACTTTTTGCTTTTGGTTTATCTAGATTCCCTGCCGCAATCAAGCTGATTTTATTCGTATAGATAAATCGGCTTTTTTGCTTTTTTGATGATGTCCATTCCGGATCGGAATCGCTGCTCTTCTATTAGGGTGGGAGTTGTCCGATATAGAAATGAATGGAAGACGTGAACTGCCAAGAATCCCACGGCTTAAGCCGTATTTAAACTCTCTGTAAAAATCACCCCCCAATGTTTCTAAATACAACGGAAATGTCATCAATCGACCTTCTCCATATCATGTGATGAACTTCCTCGCCCCAGTAATTCTGGAGGAGATGATCAGGTTCTCCGAATTTCTTCTTCCAAATCTTCTGGGCAATGGTATAACCGCTGTCCAAGCAAAATTCCCGGTATCCCCTGCTGAGCAGCGATAGCCAGATCACGTTTAGAAGCAAGCTTCCGATCCCTCGACCTTGATAGTCGGGATGAACAAATACGGTACCGATCTCCATGACTTCCTTTATACCCTCTCCAGCGGTTTGCAAGATTAAAGGATTGAGAGGACCATATTCAATCGTACCCACCACATTGCCGGCGATGAGGGCAATCAAAAAGTATCTCTGTTCTCCGCTCGTTTCTAGGTCTTGGTTAAGGTATTGGATTTTCGACTCAATCTCCTGCTCGATGTCATCCTGCAAATGAGCCAAGCCTTCTTTGGCGAACGTATCGGTAACAACGATTCTAAAAAACTGCATCAGTGCTTCGAGATCACCATGATCGGGCCTTCTTATCTCGATGTCTGACAACGGCTACACCCCCTACTATCTTAAAATAATAATTTGATTCAACTGAAACATCTACCACCATTTTAAGCTCGATCTGTCTGCATAGAAAGATACAACTTGTAGAAGCTGGCTTGTCACTGATACGCATGGAGCGGGGACGGATAACAACGTAGCTGTAGCCAACGGGGTGTCCCTCGTTGGCTGCTGCTACGCCTAAGCTTCGATTTCTATGGCGAGTAGTTCATGTGAAAGCGGAGAAGATAACAGGGAATCCAACCGACAGGCAGGAGGGCTTTCTGTGAAGGATACACCTGTTATCACTGTGAACATCAAGTGGAAAAGGTTCACCCCGTCACGTTTTATGAGGCTGAGGAAGAACGAAATGAAATGCTGTGTAAAGATTGTTATGCGGAATGGCTGGAGTCGATCAAAGGTTGAAACCGCAAAGCCCAAAGGGAGTACACCAGTCTCTCCTTTGGGCTTTGTTCAATCGGGCGTCTGTAGAAAAGCATCCGCTTGCTCGACGACTTCTTCCTGCGACTGAAAATCAAACAACGCGTGCATCTCATGGACCACTTTCCATATTTCATCTTTTGGATAGCCTAAATTTTTTAAAGCCATAGTGGCATAGCCGATGATGTGATTATGGTTCATTTCTTTAAACTCCCTCGTTAAGCTGTCTCAAGCGGGTTTGATCATGGTTATGATTTTTGCGTATCATGACATACCAGAGACGTCCCCCAACGGGAATCCAAGGTGGGGGATAACGAAAGTATGTGTAAATATCTCTAAAAATATATGGAAAAGGATCAAAAATCGTTTGCCGAAAAGGGGCTAATCGTATAGCTCTGTTAGTGGCTTCCCATCCATAATCCCACAAAAGCGGCCAAGAACCCGGTGATGTAAGTAACGCCTAAGTACAGAACCATGGTTGACCATTCTTTTTTCACCGCAAATTGTTGCGCTTCCCAATGCAGGGTGGAGAAAGTGGTATAGGAGCCGAGGAAACCGACACCTGCAAACATTAGGATATTTGGATTTACCTCGGCACCCACCAGCCAACCCAGTAGAAACGATCCGCTACTGTTGACCAACCATGTTCCCCACGGCCAGGGTGAGCCGGCTCGGAAATTGAGCCAGCGACTGATGGCAAAGCGGGCGATTGCGCCAAAAAAGCCCCCCGCCGCTACCAATCCCCATGTTGTCATTATGGGCTTTCTCCCTTCTGTGGAAGGTCAAGCCTCTCCCGTTGCAGATAGAGTCCTAAGCGCCAACCCACCCAAGCGAGCAGAATTCCCCCCCAGAAGCTGGCCAGCACATAAAACAACCCTAACCATTTGTCTCCGTACATGACAAGCTCCCATGTATCGACGTTAAAGGTGGAAAATGTGGTAAATGAACCGATGAGTCCGGTACCCAATGATGTCCGCAATTGCGGGGATAACGACAGTCGTTCGTGAGCCCATACATTAAACCAGCCTAAAACGAAGCATCCAATCCAATTCTCTGCTAATGTTCCCCAGGGGAAAAGAGGGCCTGTCCATTGATACATGAGAAGATATAAACCATATCGCAGTAGAGCGCCTGCGATTCCTCCTACCCCAATCCAAAAATAAACCATAAAAGTCCACTCCCGATGCATGCGTTGAAATTAGTGTAGTTGACCGTGATAGCGGAGTCAATCAAATCGGGATGATTAGGGATTAAATCTGTCGTTTTCATCATGATAAAGGGGGCGCGGGATGATTTGGCCGATGGTATGCATGCCGGATTCTGAGGGTGTGGTTAATGTTTAAATATTTCGTTATGTATGACGGATTTCGCTATAATTTGCAAGTGGAGATTGATAGAATACTAGAGAAAGGGGGCATTTGATGAAACCGATAAACCTTCGCCGAGTTGCTTGGTTCTGTCTGTTTTTGTTAATTGTCTTGTCCCTCACCATACCTACATCCGTTACTGCGGAAACCGATCAGGATCAACGATTGCAACAACACTTGGATGCGACAGTGGACAAGCTGTTGGCTGAGTCGGATGCTGCAGGGACTGTCGTTGGATACCACGTAATCTCCCTCGATGATGGCCGACAGCTGGCTGGTATGCGGGAGGCGGTGACATTGCTGCCCCATGGTGCGATGCAGTTGTGGACGGCGGCTGCGGCCTTGGATGCATGGTCTCTGGATAAAACGTTTACGACCCGCGTCTATTTTGATGGGAATATTGATGGCGGAAAATTGCAAGGAGATGTGATTTTGGAAGGAGGCGGTGATCCCTTCCTGGAAACGGAGGATTTTCATGCATTTGCCCGCGCTTTAAAACAAGCAGGGGTGCGCCATATCAACGGGGACATTGTAGTGGATGGAAGCCGTTTTGATAACCGTACCCTTGGTACCAGTTGGATGTGGGACCGGGAAGCAGAACCTTCTCACGCCCCGATCGGTGCTTTATCGGTTAACGCCAATACGGTACAGGTGACGGTGGAGGGAAAAGGACGGATTGGAAAAACGCCTCAGGTTACCGTTACACCGGCATCCTCCGCTTTTGAAGTGATCAACCAGGCCAAGGTGGTACCAGGAGATAATGCGAATATCCAGGTGGAGCGAAAACGAGCTTCTGACACCTTTGTCGTATCGGGAACGATTGGTGTTAATCACCCAGCGCTAAATGAGAAACGGGCTGTCGGTAATCCGGCAGGTTATAGTGGAGCGGTGTTGATAGAAGCGCTGACGCGGGAGGGAATTCGTCTCGATCGTCGTACAAAGGTGCAGGAGGGGGCAAAAACGGAAAGTGCCCGTGAAGTGATGCGCCATCCCTCACCGCCGGTAAAAGAGTGGGTGGATACTTTGTTGCAGGAGCGTTCTCCTTGGGTGACGGAGATGACATTGAAGCAATTGGGGGCAGAGCAAACGGGAACAGGGAGTGCGGCCAGAGGGTTGGAGGTGGTGCGTGCCTTTGCCCGAGAGCAAGCAAAAGTGAATGAAAATTGGCAACCGCGCGACGGATCGGGCAATTCTCGTATGGGAGTAATGTCATCACAACAGATGACCGCTCTGCTACAGGCGATGGATCAACATCCGCTAAGAGAAGATTTTTTTGCTCGTTTGCCGGTAGCGGGAGAGGATGGATTGCTACAAGATCGCATGAACGGTACGGCGGCGGAAGGGAAGGTACGGGCCTATCCCGTCGATGAAGATGAGATCGGTGGATTGACCGGGGTGGTGGAATCCCAGTCCGGGGAGCGTCTTGCATTTTCGCTGATGGTGAATGCCGGTTTAGAGCGCCAGGCGGTTGAGGAGATGGAAGATGCTTTCGGGGTGGCGCTCGCTTCCTATCCTGAGCTGCCTGCGACAGTTGATGATAAAGCGAAAAGCCAAGCTTATCCGATGGCGGAAGTGCTGGATCCGTTGTTGGACCAGGACGAATACGACGGCATCCTTCATGGTGTGATGGTGAAATCGCTGGATCGAGACGAGGTGATGTATGATCGTCATTCACAATCATTGCTCACTCCCGCCTCCAATACGAAGCTGTTTACATCTGCTGCTGCTTTGGCTGCGCTTGGTGAGGATTATCGTTTTCAGACCGATCTCTATCTCGATGGAAAGATAAGTGACGGTGTATTAACAGGGGATCTTGTGCTGCGGGGCGGTGGAGACCCCAGCTTGGCGACAAAAGGAAATCTGCAGGTGCAGGATGGTCCTACCCTGGATGCGATGGTGGAGGAGTTGAAGCAGTCGGGGATTCGGCGGGTAAACGGCGATATTCGGGTGGACGATACCTTTTTTACCGGGCCGGAATACGGCAAGGGTTGGGCGTGGGACAACGAGGACGCCTACTATCAATCCCAGATTTCCGCCCTTTCTATTAATCGGGGCACTGTGCGCTTTGATTATCTGCCGGGGGAGAAGGCGGGCGATCCCATCCAATTAGAGATGACACCAGAGACGGATTATGTGGATGTAGAGGTGGATGTGGTGACCGGTGAAGCAGGTTCCGCCAATACATTAAAAATCGAGCGAGAAAGAGGAACCAATCGTATTCGCTTAAGCGGCCACTTGCCAGCGGATTTTACCGGGGATTATACGCGGGTGCCGGTGGAAGAGCCTGCCCGCTACACCGGTACGGTTTTAAAAGAGATGTTGGAAGAGGAAGGTGTCCACTTTCACCCGCAGACCCGTGTGAAAAAAGGCAAAGCACCGACGGGTGATGCGGACTTCACCTATTTTTCACCAACCTTGCCGGAAGTCGTTTCCTACTTAAACAAGGTGAGCGATAACGTTTACGCGGAGATGATTCTGCAAACCTTGGGCCGGGAAAGCGGCGGTGACGGATCGGCGCGAGCAGGAGAAAAAGAGGTAGAAAAATGGATCCAGGCATGGGGGATCGATACACCTTTTCGCTTATGGGATGGATCGGGCTTAACCCGCTACAACCTGATTTCTCCGGAGCAGTTAGTCACCTTGCTGGCGGCGCAGACACAAGAGGAGCATTTTGCCGCTTTTGAGCAATCGTTGCCGCTGGCAGGGGTAGACGGCACCTTGCGCACTCGTATGCGTGGAACACCAGCGGAAGGGAATTTGCGCGGAAAAACGGGCTCTCTCACCCATGTCAGCACTTTGGCCGGTTATGTGACCACAGAGGATGGAGAACGATTGGCGTATGCCATCATGATGAATGGTTACACCCCGGAGTCGGAACAGGCGTTGCAAAATCGGATCGGAGCGGAGATGGCGGGATTTCAACGTCAATGGGGAGGGGATGAGCAGTGAAAAAGGGGATTGCCTTTATCCTGGTGGCGGTGATGGTCATGCTTCTGCCGTTGGAAGCCGTCGGTAGCAATCAGAGGGAAGAGTGGCGGGCGTTTTGGGTGGATGCCTTCCATGACGGCTTCAAGACACCGCAACAGGTGGACCGGCTATTGGAGGATGTGCGTCGCGCCAATGCAAATACAGTCGTTGTACAGGTGCGCCGCCGTGGAGATGCTTACTTTAACCGCGCGTTGGAACCGCGTACGGAAGATCCTGCGTTAACTCCGGGCTTTGACGCTTTGCAGGATCTAATCGATAAAGCTCATGCATCGGAACCTCGTATCGAGGTGCATGCTTGGTTGGCCACCCTGCCGATTTGGAATTCAGCGACACCGCCTCAATCTCCAGAGCATGTGTTTAATCGTCATGGTGTCGGTGCACAGGGGCGAGATTACTGGCTGATGGAACGAGTAGATGGTGTCAATCGTAGCGGCGCTGATTATGTATTGGACCCCGGTCATCCGGATGCGGTGGATTATACCGTTGATCAATATGTGAACGTGGTGCGCCAGTATGCGGTGGATGGGATTCACTTGGATTTGGTTCGCTATATGGGGCCGGATTGGGGTTATAACCCCACCAGTTTGCAACGATTTCAAAACCAAACCGGCAGAGCCGACCGCCCAGATCCCCAAGATGAGGAGTGGAAGGAGTGGCGGCGTCAACAAGTAGATCATCTGATGCGCCAGGTTTATCTGCGTTCTATCGCAGTTCGGCCAGAGGTAAAAGTGTCGGCGGCGGTGATCGCCTGGGGAGCCGGCCCCGCTACTGATGAGGAATACCGCCGCTCTGCCCCGATGCAGGAGGTGATGCAGGACTGGGACGGTTGGTTGGAGGAAGGGATTATCGATCTGGCGATGCCGATGAACTATGATCGAGAACATGTTCCTGATCAACGCCAGTGGTACGATCAATGGATCACCTGGCAAAAAGATCGTCCCTATGATCGTCATATCGCCGCCGGACCCGGAATCTATCTTAACACCATTGACGGCAGTTTGGCCCAGATTGCACGGGCTCAAGCTCCTTCTGCCTCTGGAAATCATTTGGCGGGAGTCAGTTTATACAGCTATGCCGTCACCGATATGGACAATCAACCGCGGGAAGCTTTTTTGCAAGCGTTGACCGCCGGAACAGATAACCAATCGGCGGTATTTGCAGAACCCGCCACTGTGCCGTCCATGCCGTGGAAATCATCATCACAGCGGGGCCATCTGATGGGAACCATCCACAATCCCGCCGGTGAGCCTCTAGATGGAGCGGTTGTAGAGCTTAAGCAGGGGAATCAATGGATTCAACTGCAGACAGATGGTAACGGTTTTTTTGGTAAAACGGATTTAAAAGCGGGTATGTGGAAGGTACGATTGCTTACCGCCACAAATGCCAATCCTGCCCAGCAGACCATACGAGTGGAAGCAGGACAGGTGGCGGAGATGGAGTGGCGTTAGAGGTGTGAGAAAAAGAGATTGTCCCGGTATCTTGATCGTGCTTAGGGAGGGATGGGTTTCCTACTGTGCGATTTTGGTTACGTATAACAAGACCTGGGAGCGAAGCGACCAAGGGAGCTTATGCTGGTGAGTGCATGGAACGAAGATGGAAATCGAATCCCGTTCTCTGCAAATGATAGCAAGAACAACTTTTGCTGATGGGGACTAGTGGCGTCTTGTTAGACGAGGAAATAGATGGAACAGTTTAAATACTTCATCTGGATCGTAAATGTTGGAGTAAGTTCCGGCTCCTTGGCTGATGACGATGGAGTGGTATGGACCCATAGCGGAAAGTTGTGATACCGATCTTCGTATGCAGTGGTAGAAAAAATAATCCCGAACTCCAACGGCGATGGGAGTGTCGGGATTTGTCAGAAGTTTGACGACGACCTTAACTGAAAAGGCGTCGTTTTTCTTTTAATGAATGCCTTATTTCCATTGAGCAAACTTCTGTCGAAACTGTTGCCACTTTACCTGCCAGATGGGAGTCACTTTTCTCTCTTTCATCTGCTTTTGCCATTCATATACACTGGCAACCGCGATGAGCAGCGTACCGGACAACAATAGGTAGACCCACCATGGAATCAATCCCCACAACGGTAGAGACTGTACAAACAGATTGAGCAAGATTACCGTTACGCCAACTGAAAAATATGATTTAATACGGTAATGCAGTCCGCCGAGTACGGAGAGTAGGGCGAGCACACCGATTTTTAACGCATCAGCTACAGTGTGGCTGTGAATCGCATTGGTGACGAGTATAATCGTGACAATAACGAGCACACCCCACTGGAGGCGGTGCATCGTTTTTTCGTACTCTTTCCATGTATATTTGCTTAAGAAAATCGTCCAGAGAATCGCGGGCAATAGATACACTTCATTGATCAGGAAATCATCGATATCTAGATTGATCACAACGGTGTAGTAGGGGATGAGAAAGCTCAGCCAGAGCATCGTTTTTACTACTTTAATATCAAAAGGTGTTCGGTGTAATTGCAAGTACAAAAAGAGCGAGAGCAACAATCCAGGCAATACTTGTAACCAGAGCGGCGAATCGAGATTGAGATAATGATACGTCGTTAGAAGGGCATATAGCGCAAAAATCGAATACCAGTCCACTTCTATTTTGAGAAGGGTAGAGGTATTTTCCCAAAAACGGGTGTACAACCATCTTCCGGTTCCCGTTAGTATAGCAAAGCAACACAAGTATACAAATACAAAAGTTGTGGTATCGATCCCGAAATAATAATGCCATTGAACGAGAAATAGCATCAACATGGACAAGGGCAAAAAGTTAAACAGATGGAGTTGCTGTTGATACAAAAAAGCGAGCATCGTCAATACGTACAAGAGTCCCAGGCCCATATCGAACACCATCTGGTCACTAGGTAAATAGAAGGGCAGACTAAACAATCCTAGTAAAGAAAACGGCCGTACATACTGAAGAATACGCTTGCGGTATCCTTTACCTAATAGCCATACTAAGGCGAATACGAGATTGCTTAACAGTGGCACATACACATAACGGCCCCAGATCGGCTCATAATAGGAGAGCAATAACATAATCAGCATGGGGATGTAGGTTAACGAAAGGGTTAGGAAACTCATTTTTACCCACTCGCGATCGGCCCGAAGCGTATGGTATACATAAAATCCTAGCGGCATAACAAAAGTGAGTGGATGGATATCGCTAAACAAAAACAAAACCAAACCGATCCCCTGCACCAATCCTAAGTAACCATGGGCGATTCCGGCAAAATACGGTTTGCTCCCCCTCCCCCATTTGCCTAATAAGTGTGGGGTTGATTGTAACAAGAGGAAGACGGTAAACAGATAAATGGTTAAGCTCTGTGCAGACGTATCCAGCTTAAAGGTGTGGATCAACGAGAGATAGAAGACGAGGGATGTTAAGCCGACCAGCACCCACGTAGGCTTCCATTTGCTTTTTACCGTCAACCAGGTATACATCGCAATACCGATGGCAAACAAGAACGGCACTACAACTGTGGCATCGATGGGCAAAGGTGTAAAAATGAGTAGTAAGCCCAAGGAATAGGTTAGTTGCGAGATCCAAAAGAAGTTCGCTTCCAATCCTTTGTGGCGGATGATCAACCCCGTACGACTTATCGCGACTAGGATAAGTGTCGATAAACAGAGGTGAAAGGGAACGCCGAAGCGGCTACCATAAACCATATTCCAGTCGTGTAACGGTTGGTAGAGAAAGCTGATACTCAAAATCCAGGACAGCGGGATCACAAACTCCAAACCGCTGCGAATTGCTTGATTGCGCTGCCTGCGGTACAGGAGAAATGCCGACAAGCCAAATATCGCTAGCAAAAAGGAAGTGGTTAGCCATTTAAGTTGGATAAGCGCCGTGATGATGGTGATCATCATGACGAGACCGGCATTGACTAAACTGCTGTTTTTTATCGCTCTTAAATACGGATGGAACGTTTTATAGTAAAAGCTGAAAAAAAGGAGGGTGGCGATTGTAAACATATAGATTTCTCCAAAGTCCGATAAAAAGGGAAGTAGCCGCCAACTTTCAAAGCCTGTCACTACGATAAAGACAGAACCTAAGTAAGCGATCATCAGCTTTTTTGTCAAGTGAGCCAGATACGTATAGTGCAGGGCGAGGATTGCATAGGCGATCAGGATGAGCCAGGATCCCTCTGTAAAGGAAGCGAGAGAGTGATAACCAGTAAACAAAAAGCCGGCTGCGGACATCCATGCAGCAGTGTATTGAAACATTTTATGTAAATAGGGATCATCGTTGAAGGTACTCTGCAAACCGAGAAATACGGACCCAAAAGCGGCGATTAAAATGACATCGATCGTTTGTAGAAATGTATTTTCCACCAATTGATAAAAACCATAAGCGAGTAACGCACTAAATACAAACTGGTATTCTTTTGTACGATAGACAAACATCATCGCTAGATATAAACCGGCCGTGATAAACAGATTAAAACTGTGAAAAATGGCTTGATCATAAATGAATAACATCAGTAGCGAACTGAGGATGAGGTTGGTTTGGGAGTATAGAGGCAATTCTTTCAAGAAGAGACGGTACTTCGCTCTATTTTTATTCTTGTGGTAGAGTCCCAACAACGCTGCATTATAAACGATTAAGCCGCAGAAAAATAGATCGCGCGTAAAATAGGCTGGAGATAGAAGGCTGCCGACAAAAACGGTTGAGGTGATAAATGAGAGCCAGATAAAGAGTCTGGATTGGAACTTAACAGCAGTCCAAGCATAGATCGGTAAACATAAAAGGCTGATCAACGCTCCCAATAGATACTTTCCTTCCCCAGTCAAGGATAACCAGGTGCCAAACAGTTGGAAAAAACCCGCCGAGATCAGGATGATCGGGATAAACAAATGGGCCATCGTCAAAAAAGCAAAGGATGTTTTGCGGATCTTTAACCATGTTCCGGATAAGTAGCTGATGCTGTAAAACAAAACACTAACCAGGGCGATGGACAATACTTTCATCGGTGCTGTCAGCACGTCCCAAGTACTTGTACCGACGATCAGTCCGCTTGTTAATAACAGCATCACGCCTAAAATCAAGGTGATCGAAATATTGCGATCTCGAATTTCCTGGGGGCTGCGTTGCGGTTTCACTTTTTCTGTTTTCTTAACGGATTGCTGTGAAGGCTTAAGAGGTGCCGATTGCTTCTTGTGCTGGGATGAAGGTGGTACCGATGGTGCCGGTTGATGTTGTTGGGTGACAGCCTGCTCATTTTGTGCATAAAAGCGATCATATAGCGATAATAGGTGGTTATAGCTTTTTTCCGATAGATACTGATGGTATTTAAGTTTTTGTAACTCTGATTTAAAAATTTGTCGTCGATGTTCCGACATAGGAACCCACCTTCTTCATGAATTAACAAAATAATATCATTAGCATTCTTTTGCCTCAATAGTAGAAAAAGTTTATTTTGGAAAAATTGGATTGGAACTGCTGATTACGTATCTGGAGCGTTATTCGTCTGTTCTTATGATAGGGTTTGCTGACATTCCTTTACGGTGCATTTATTTAACCCTTTGGTTGACTGTTTCCTTGTATTGAATTATACTTAACCACATGGTTGAACAAAGATCTGAACATCTAGATAACGTATTTCGCGCTTTGGCTGATCCAACCCGACGAGAGATGGTTCGTTTACTCGCAGACCGGGAATGCACCGTAACCGAATTGGCGGCACCGTTTCAAATGTCGTTGGCGGCTGCCTCAAAACACATCAAATCATTGGAGCGGGCGGGATTGCTCCAACGAAGGGTTCATGGCCGCACCCATTTTTGTCGTCTTAACCCCAAATCATTAGCCGATGCCCATGAATGGCTCCGTTTTTATGAGCGATTTTGGAGTGAGCGGCTCGATGCTCTGGAGCATGAGCTGAGAAAGTCGGAAACGGACAGGACTGGGGGGGACAAGTGAGTAATAAATCCACCTTCGATATTTCATCAATCAGATGACAATTGAACCTTCCCAAAAGTGAACTCTTTCACTGTAGATTGACGGACGATGTCCCGGTACATGAGTTGTACAAGTCTGCAATGGACAGATAGGTGAGGAGGAAAAGTGATGAATAAATACGGTGTAATCACAGAGGCTGGCACCATTCGTTTTACACGCGTGTTGCCCGGTCCGATTGAACATGTCTGGTCGTTTCTGACGGAATCGGAGAAACGAGGGAAGTGGCTTGCCGCTGGGGAGATGGAACTGTATGTAGGTGGGCGGGTGGAGTTAAATTTCCGTCATGCCGACTTATCTTCGCAAGTAGAGCCGACACCGGCCCGGTATAAACAATATGAGGGAGGGCATACCAATTACGGCAAAGTTACACGCTGTGAGCCACCCCGTCTGTTGAGCTATACCTGGGGTGGGGGGGCAGAAGATGAGTCAGAGGTTACCTTTGAACTGATTCCCCGCGATGAGGATGTGATCCTCGTACTGACACACCGCCGCCTCGTCGAGCGGGATATGAGAAGTGTCGCCAGCGGTTGGCACACTCACCTTACGATCCTCGAGGATCGTCTGTCTGGACGGGAGCCGCGTTCCTTTTGGGCGGTGCATACTCGGATCGAAGGCGAGTATGAAAAACGTCTCGCTCATAAACTGGATGGGACTTTACACGAAATCGACGGTCGTTGCGCCTTGCGGTTTGAGCGTTTTTTCCCTTACCCGCCGGAGAAAGTATGGCATGGAATAACGGAACCCTACCAATTTCGTCAGTGGTATCCCTTTGCAACTGGTGAGATGGAGCTTATAGTTGGCGGCAAGATTGGCTTTGATGATAATGAAGGAGCGATATACGAAGGAGTGATTACCCAGCTGGATCCACCGCGATTCTTCTCCTTCACGGAGATCGATGATCGGATCCACTTTGAATTACAGCCTGTCGGCACGGGGTGTTTACTGCTTTTCACCCATATCTTTGATAATCGATCTATGGCGGCTCCTACCGCAGCTGGTTGGCATCGCTGCTTAACCGCTCTGCACATGGTGCTGGACGACAAAGCGGTGCAATGGCCGCACAACTCGACTGAGCTGCGCAAAGCTTATGCGGAAGTTTTTGCTCTTCATAAAAGTGAAGGATCATCATGAAAATAAGGCAGATGGAGCGGACGAACCGCTCCTTTTTTTAAATACCGGTGGCTGGTTGTACATATTGCCCCCGTGTCGGGTTAACATTGTCTCGAAGACGAATTCGGATGGATTGGCCTTGGTTTAGCATCGATGAGTTGGATACTTGAAAATGAATGTGGGGCTCACTGGAATTACCGGAGTTGCCACAAAGGCCGATAAGGTCTCCTTGTTCAACCGTATCCCCCACGTTGACTACAGGGGAGCCTTTTTTTAGATGGCCGATCACACTGTATTCATCATTTCCATGATCAATCATTACATAGTTGCCGAAGGGCTTGTCGGGGTTCATTTTGCCAACGGGCTTATTGTCCGAAACATCGTTTTCAACTTGGATTACGGTTCCTTTTGCCGGGGCAATCACTTCTTTACCGAAGGCATAGTAACTTTGATTCTGTTTTTTGTCACCACGATAAGATTTGCCGTTTTTTCGAATCACCAAATCGATTGCATACCGTTGACTCTCATACGCGTAGTGGTAATTATCCCGTTTGTTTGTACCACCCCAAAATACGTACCAAGTTTCTTTAATCGGCAGGATAAACTCCGTTTTGGTAAATATTTGGTCGGTATCGGGAACATTTCTGATGGGATAAGGTTGGGTTGGTTGTGCATTGCGGTCAGTCAGTTGCCTTGTTGGCTGAGGGGGAGTTTTATTTTGACTTTTTTGTAGCCCGCCACAAGCGGAGAGAAGGCAAAGGGTTACAATTACAACTGCAATTTTGCCAAAGATCGATTTCATATTTGCTGTTCTCCTTTTCATTTTGATCTCGCAATATATAGCCTAGTTTCCACAACGGTTTTGAAAGTTATGCTTCTCGGCCACGTATGGGTTCGCTTTCTTTTTCTGCAATTTTGCAATACGATGAAAACAAATCATGAAAGGATGATCATATGGACTGGACTCCTACCCATTATCCCTATCCCTCACAACGAATGACGGTTTACGCCAAAAACGGTGCCGTGGCCACATCCCAACCCCTGGCGGCTGCGGCGGGGTTGGAAATCTTGCGCAAAGGGGGGAATGCTATCGATGCGGCGGTGGCGACGGCGGCAGTACTGACGGTGGTAGAACCCACTTCCAACGGCATCGGTGGAGATGCGTTTGCCTTGGTTTGGACCGGTGGACGCCTGCATGGACTTAACGCCAGTGGGCCTGCCCCCCAGTTGTTGACGCCGGAAGTGGTAAAAGGAAAAGGATTGGAGTCGATGCCGACATACGGTTGGCTGCCGGTAACGGTGCCGGGAGCCCCTGCTGCTTGGGCGGCATTGGTGGAGCGCTGGGGAAAGTTGACGCTGAAGCAGGTGATGGAACCGGCGATTCGTTATGCGGAAGAAGGATATCCCTTGTCACCGGTGTTGGCCAACTATTGGTCTCGTGCGGTCCACACCGCAAAACAGCGGTGGAATGAGGATCTTTACCAGGAATGGTTTCAGGTGTTTGCACCGGAAGAAAGCGCTCCCCGGGAAGGAGAGCTGTGGCGTTCTCCCGCCCATGCCCGCACCCTTCTGCAGATCGCGGAGACAGGGGCAAAGTCATTTTATCGGGGAGAACTGGCAGAACGGATCGATGCTCATGCTCGGGCAACGGGTGGCATGTTACGAGGAGAGGATCTTGCGGATTATCGACCGGAATGGGTGGATCCCATTTCGGTTTCCTATCGCGGCCATGAGGTGTGGGAGATTCCTCCTAATGGACAGGGACTGGTGACACTGCTCGCTTTACGCTTGTTAGAGGAGCGGGAGTTTGTGGCCCGGGAGCGGATTGATTCCTTTCACAGGCAGATAGAGGCGATTAAGCTGGCTTTTGCCATTGGAAAGGAGACAATTACCGATCCAGATAAGATGAAATGGTCGGTGGAGAAACTTTTATCCGATGCATTTATCCGGGAACAGCGGACGCGGATGGGAGAGGAAGCCCGTACCTATCATGGGGTGAAGCCGGATGCCGGCGGGACGGTTTACCTGGCCACGGCGGATGGGGAGGGAAATATGGTCTCCTTCATTCAGAGCAATTATATGGGCTTTGGCTCTGGTATCGTCGTCCCTGATACAGGGATTGCGCTACAAAACCGGGGTCATACCTTTTCCCTCGATCCGGATGATATCAATGTTTTGGCCCCGGGCAAACGAACTTATCATACTATTATTCCCGGCTTTTTGACGCGGGCTGGGGAAGCGATTGGGCCGTTTGGGGTAATGGGAGGATTTATGCAGCCCCAAGGGCATTTGCAAGTGGTGATGAATATGATTGACTTTCATTTAAACCCACAAAGTACCCTAGATGCGCCGCGATGGTGTTGGACCGAAGGAAAAACCGTACAAGTGGAGAGGGGAGTGCCGGCGTGGATTGTACAGGGGTTACTGGAAAAAGGACATGACATTCGGATTGCACCAAACGCCGGTCCGTTTGGGCGTGGCCAATTGATTCGACGTGATGAGGCGGGTGTATTGGCTGTTGCTACAGAGCCACGTACCGATGGAAGTGTTGCCGCCTTTTGAGAAATGGGGTCTATTGAACTTTTATCGTCATGCAATAAAATCACACCTGACCGCTTCCCATATGGGAGGCGGTTTTTTATGAGCTCTTGACATAGTTGTAAAATGACTAGTAATATAATGACTATGACACGCACATTTCAACGCTCACCCCTGTCCTTGGCCGTATTGGCGCTTCTTTATGAAGAACCGATGCATCCGTATCGCATACAGCAACTGATTAAAGAACGTGGCAAGGATCAGGTTGTCAACGTACAACGTCGCGGAAGCTTGTATCAGACGATTAAACAATTGCAGCGGGCGGAGCTCATCGAAGTGCAGGAGACCTTGCGCGAGGAGAATCGTCCGGAACGGACCATCTACCGATTAACTCACAACGGGCTTCAAACCGCTTTGAATTGGTTGCGGGAGATGTTATCCACACCAGCACAGGAGTATCCATTGTTCCCGGCCGCAATCTCTTTTTTGCCGTTGTTGACGCCAGCGGACGCACAGCGACAATTGGAGTTACGAGTATCCGCTCTTATTGCCAAAAAGGAACAGATTGAGTCGGAGCTGCAACAATATGGAGACCTCCTTCCCAGGCTGTTTTTGCTAGAGAGCGAATATCTGGTGATTACGATTGAAGCCGAGCTAAAGTGGGTTCGCGCATTGATCGAGGATCTCCGTTCCGGTCGGATCACCTGGAGTGAGGAATGGCTTCGCAATTTTGATCCGTCTGATCTGGAGCATGATTCCAGAAGGTGAATGTCCGTATTTTTGGCTGTCCAAAAAAATCAATGGGAGGGCTTAATCGTGGATGCAAAAACGGAAAAAGGTTATAAAGGTATCGGTATGAATGGCTTTATCGCTACCTGGTATGCCAAAAACACCGCCAAGGATATCGCACATTACAAAAATGATGCCAAAAAAGTAACGGAGCATGTGTCTGAGGGGGCAAACATTCTTGAATTAGCCCCAGGACCCGGATATTTAGCGATAGCGTTGGCGAAAATGGGGGACTACCGTATCACCGGCTTAGATATCAGTGAGAAGTTTGTGGAAATCGCCGAAGCCAAAGCGAGGGAAGAAGGGGTAGAAGTTGATTTTCGTTTAGGCGATGCTGCTAAGATGCCTTTTACCGATGAGACCTTTGATTTTATTATCTGTCGCGCGGCCTTTAAAAACTTTGCCCAACCGATTGTTGCTATTGACGAGATAAATCGTGTACTTAAAGCTGGTGGTAAAGCGGTGATCATCGATTTACGCGGTGATGTTTCCAAAGAAGTGACGGATCAACATGTGGAAGAAGACTTAGGCATGACGGGGATCAATGCTTTGATGACAAAATGGACGTTTCGGTCAATGCTGATCAAACGCGCTTATACCAAGGATCAGTTTGAAGAGATGGTGACAAAGAGCCGTTTTCAAACCTGTCGCATTGAACAGGATAAGATCGGGTTGGAGGTATGGCTGCAAAAACGATAAGATGGTAGGAAAAGGGGATGGATAATCCCTGTTGAGGAGGCGGGGCCATGTATCTGTCGAATCAGACCAATCGCTTTTATGGAGAGGCGGATCGGGAACGGAGATATCCGGATGTATCCCGGTCGCGCCTGGAGATTCGGGATGACTATGAACGGGATCACGGTCGGATCATTCATAGTGCGTCCTTTCGCCGGTTACAGTCTAAAAAGCAAGTAATTGGGGTGGATGTAGGTGATCTTCATCGTACCCGGCTTACCCACTCCATGGAAGCGGCGCAGATTGCCCGGGGCATGGCCCACTCACTCAATCAACGGACGGAAGCGTTGCGCCAAAACGGCTGCCGAATCGATATTTCCTTGATCGAAGCAGCAGCGTTGGCTCATGATCTGGGGCATCCCCCTTTTGGCCATGACGGTGAGATGGCGTTGCATGCCTGTATGCACAACCATGGGGGATTTGAAGGGAACGCCCAAACCTTCCGCATTTTGTCCCGGTTAGAGGGAAGACAAGGCCGGGGACTGAATCTGACTCGGGGATTGCTGCTTTCGGTAATGAAGTATCCGGTGGTGTTGGAGGAGGCGATTGTCGATCCCACCGTTTCCGGAAAGCATCCACCGAAAGCCAGTGTATTTGGTGTCGATCGTGATATCTTTACGTGGGTATTAGCTCCGTTTTCGGTAAAAGAACGCGCTTTTTACTTGGAACGGGAACCGGACCCCGTTCATCCCGGTGTTGAACGTTGCCGCCGACTCACCCTGGAATGTTCCATTATTGAGCTGGCAGATGATGTGGCTTATGCCACACACGATCTAGAAGATGCCATCAATCTCGGCTGGGTTCATCTGGATGAACTGCGAGAAGTGCTCCGACAAAACGGTGAAGCGGGTAAGTGGGAAGAGTGGGATGATGCCGTAAAGATGTTGGACCGATTGCATCCCCGACACCCGGACTTTAAACACGACCTGAAGCAGTTGTTTGCTTTTTTGATTTCCGGTTTTGTCAATCACCTTACTATCAGCGAGGAGGGGGATTCCGCTTTCTCCCCTCGTATCCGATACCGAGCACGCCTGCCGGAAAGCCTGCAACAATTAAACCAACGGCTAAAGCTGATGGTGGATGAGCGGGTGATTCGCTCCCCCTCTGTACAAGCGATGTCGTTTAAAGGTCGGCGTATTGTACGATCGCTGTTTGAGGCGATCACCGATGAGATTCAACTGCTACCTTTTAATGATCGCTATCGCATTGAGGAGGAGCCACAAGAGAAAGAACGGATTGTGTGCGATTATATTGCCGGTATGACTGATCCCTTCGCCATCCGAATGGCAGAGAAACTGTACGGCTCCGGTTATACGCTTTAGTACCCCGATGACTTGGATCGTATCCAGGAGGGGATCAATTTCGCGCAATTGGGTGATGTTCAGCGAAGCCCATTTGTGGGAAATGCCCCACAAATTAATTCAACTTTATCCGAATGAGCATCTGCCACACATAGAAAGGATCGAGTGAAGAGTGGTGGAGGGAAGATAGGAAGGCGGAAAGACGGTATTCAGTATAACGGCCCACTCACCTCCACATCATATCGATGTGGAGGTGGTTTAGATGCTCTGGAAAGGTTTTACGGGATTGCTGGCAGCGGTTCTGGTCTGGGGACTGGTTGGAATGGAATGGAATTGGATTGCGTCATCAACCTTAGCGGAAGTGATTGCGTCCCAAACTGGGGAGGAGCCATTTGTTCTGTCCGGTACGATGCGTTTATTGGATATCCAAGGAGGATGCTGGGTGTTGGAGACTGCAGAAGGGAAACGGTTTCAATTGGACGGTACTCCTGAGCAGCTACACACTTTGCGACGGGATGGAGCCCGTGTGACGATATACGCGGTAAAAGCCCCTGATCGATATGGTACCTGTATGATCGGCACTTGGGTTAAAGTGATTCAAATCATGGGAACGGGATAAAAAGCGTTTTAATTTTTCTTGGATTGATCTTTCCTTGTCGGGATTGGAAAAGAAGATTTTTCTTCCCAGAAATCTTCTTGAAGGCCTGAAGTAGAGATGATATATTGTACCTATAGTTCTTTGAGAAAAATTTAAGACGGAATCGATGATAATGATGGATTTTCTTATGGAGCGCTTGGCGAATCTCCTGTAGGTCTTTCTTGTAGAAGGCGTAAAAGTAAGCGAAATTTGACGAGGAATTCAAAATGCGTTCAAAAAGAGTCGAAATTGTTTCTGGATAAGATAAAACATTTACCTGTTTTAATTCCGTGAAGTTTTACGAATTTTGAAAGTCAGGTGGGATGGTTCATGGTCAGGGTGGGTGAAGACCATCGAAACCTAAAGTTAAAAGAGGTTTTTCCACGCATCGACAACGCGGTGCAAACGCTTCTTCGTCTAAAGGAGCCGGTTGCGCGTGAGGCGGTGTTGCCTGTTTGGCGTGAAGCCCAATGGTTACAGGAGCGCATCCACCATTATGATTTGGCTCAATGTCATCCCCAGGTTCATGAGGTAGTTAGTTTTCTTTCACTCAGTTGTTTTAGTCTCCTATATCTAGAAGGAGAGTCCTTTTCAACCTATCGGGAAGAGCTTCGATCCCGCTATAAAAGCTTACTTCGCTGGGTCTATTTTTCCCCGAAGTTTGCAACTGTGGGCAGTGTTAAGCGGATGAGCCACTCGATATCGTAAATGAAAGATAACGATCATTTTGGTTTTTCATGAGGAGTAGTACCGTCGGCGATCATACAAAGTGGAAGCAAAAGGACAGCGATGGAATCCCATCGCTGTCCTTTTGACCTTCGTACTAGCAACACAAGACGCCTCGGCATGTACATGGTCTACCATGCAGCGATCGCCGAGCAAATATCGTGACGCGCTTGTAAAGCCAAGCAGTGTAATAAAAGAGCGTTCCCCGCAGGGAGCGCTCTTTATCAGTAATAATCCGGTTCAGGTGTTTTTTTGGGTTGCAGTTTCGGTAGTTGGGTTTCGTTTTCAGTGGAATCAAAAACTTGCACCAGCGGTTCCCGTTCCATTTCGATGGTTTCAATAATCTCCGATATCGCTGACTCTGATACCGTTGGCTCCGATATTGCTGGCTCCGATACCGCTGGTTTTATCGTTTCTTCCTGCCAAATGTTTACTTGCGCTACTTCAACCGTGTGCACTTCTTTGCGAATATGAATGGAATTGAGTGCAAAGTATTTTTCCAACAGACTGCGAAGTTCATGGTGAAACTGGCTTTTATCCGCCATTTGATATTCTTCGGAGATATCGACTTGGATATCCAGCTTTCTCATGTTGTGCCCCCCTGTTATGCTGTCTCAATCATGAGGGCTGGTCAAACCCGCCCACCAACCATGGTAAGTCAAGATGAGGTTAGGAACAATCCCTGGAGGCGGTGAAAAAACGGCTGGCTATCTATTTTTCAAAAGAGCGAAGACCCTCGCCGTGCACAAGGGTCTTCGTCGTTGGGCTATCAGATTTTCTTCAGGTTTTTCAAAGGCAGTGGCGGGCAGATCTTCGCCGTTAGCTTGGAAACGAGATAGATGGTGATCAAACTGGAGACCATCGCTAAGGTGCGAAAGGGAAACAATACGACTCCATCTTCTACCATGGGATAGGGGATCAGTTGGGGGATACCCAGAACCGGTTCACCGCCGCCGAAGCGAAGAATAAAGGCGACGATTAAGCCAGCGGCGGAACCGTATTTGTTGGCTCCTTTGCAGAAGAGCGCCATCGTCAGTTGCGGGAACAAGATACAGTAGACAAAGTCGCTACATAAAAACCATAGCTCATAGACACTCTGTACATTCAAGGCAATAAGGGTTGCCGCTACACCGACGAGAACGATAGAACGTTTAATGATTTTTTGCAGATGTTCGCTCGTTGCTTGCGGATTGATGAGCGGACGGTATACATTCCAGGAGGCTAAAGAGGAAGCGGACAGAATCGAGGAATCGATCGATGACATCACGGCTGCGGCCAAGGCGCCAAGGCCCAGCACGGCCAACCATTCCGGAGCCAAGTAGCGCATCACATAAGGTAGAATCATGGCCGGGTTTTCCGGTTCCCCGACCCCAATGGCCGCCCAATCGACATTAAAAGCGATCGTTCCAATCATCACTGCGGGAAGGGCGGCCACCAGGGCCCAGAAACCGGCAAGAATGGATAGCCACATCGCCGATCGTTCACTGTTGGCGGATAAAACCCGTTGGAAATAGACTTGCCATGGAATTCCGCCGAAGATCAACAATAGCGCATAATCCCACCAATTCCAGTAATACCAGCCCCAATCGGGATCGCGCCAACCATCTAAGGGCGGAAATAGATTGGCATAATTACGACCCATTTCTTCCATACCGGAAGTGTATTGGGACCAAGTGATTCCTATTCCGCCCGTATCCTGAATTGTAAAAGCGAACACCAGATATAAACCAATTATGATTATACAGAATTGTAACACATCGGTGTATGCGACGGACCATAGTCCACCAACGACCGTATATGCGATGGCGATGGTGGCGGACAAGATGATGGAGGTGGTAAAATCCAACCCCAACAATGTGCCAAAGGTGGTCCCCAGAGCGGTTAAAATGGCACCGCTCCAAAATATTTCAGCGGCTAGGGCGGGGAGAAACAACAAGCCGGTCAGCTTGCGGCCAAAGCGCGCCTCCAGCGGATCCAACATGGTGGTGAACTGGTATCGGCGCATTTTGCGGGCGAAGAAGATTCCGCCGATGATTAAGCTTAAGGCGTATCCCCAAGGAGCCTGGGCCCAGACGAGACCGGAAGCGTAGGTGGCTTCGGCGGTGCCGTTGATATAGCCACCGCCGACCCATGTGGCTGCCATGGTGAACATGGCGATCCAGAGGGGGATTTTTCTACCGGCCAGCATCATATCGCGTAAACTGTCATTCTTCCGTCCTGCGGTAACAGCCCCGATATAATACATCAACGCATAAAAGATGAGCATGGTGATAAGTGCGCCCCAGTGAATGTCCTTCCCGGTAACAGAAGCATAGACAGCGATGCATGCAATGACCAATAAAAGTGCGATCATCCCCAGTTTACCAGGGGTAAAAAAACGATTGTTGCCGTTGGAACGGGATGACATTTCGGACATCACTCCTAGAATGAATCAGATTTGTCGGGTATGGGGACGTGTTTAAAAATGTTTCCACTCTCAAATGCGTCAACCAGATGACGTAACCATTGGTAATATTGCTTTGCTTGCTCCAGCTTTTCCAGATCTCGCAATATTTGCTCTTGATCTTCCTCGGAGAGTTGGGGATCATCCCTGAGCGCGCGCAGCTTTTGTTCCGTTTTTCGTAAACTGGATTGATTGATTTCAATTTCTTTCTCCCACTGTTGCGCAAAAAAATCGACAAAAGAGCGAAATTGATCGTGTTCTGCTTCATATAGATCTTTGCGGATGCCTTTTTGCCATTTTTTGTGGACGAGCTTTAAGCGAGAGAGCGCACGGACACCGGTGCTCATGCTGGTTTTGCTCATCCCGGTTTGGGTGCGCATTTCATCCAATGTCATCGGTTCATCGTGGAAAAACATAATGCCAAACAAACGTCCCATCGAAGGGCTTAGGCCATACATTTCCATTGTCTCTGCCAGGGATTCGATATACTCCTGGCGGGCTTCATCAATTTTTTGGTTTGGTGATTCCATTCTAGCCACTCCTCTTACAACAATTGGCCTGCAACCCTTAGTATACCCGATTTCCGTTCAATATGATTCGTTTGTACGGAATTGATTGAACGGTTGTCATTTATATTACCAAAGCCGTCATTGATGTCAAAAGCCTTTGACCTGTCTGAGACGTGATGAGAGGAGTTTAACCTGTTGCATCGCCACAAATGGAGTGTTATCCTTACAAAAGAAACGGTCTATACAGAAAAAACTGTACAAAATAAATAATGGAGGTGGCAATATTGGCGTGGAAGATGTATATCGACGGAGAGTGGGTGGATGCCCGTTCTGGTAAGACGCGGTCGGTGATTAATCCGTACAACCAAGAGGAGATCGCCGTTGTTCCCGAAGGGGAGCACGAAGATGCCGAACGTGCCATTCAGTCGGCTCGACGGGCGTTTGACCAAGGGGAGTGGCCCCATAGACCGGCATCGGAGCGGGGTAAGAAGTTGTTTGAAGTGGCGCGGTTGATCGATCGCGACCAGGAAGAATTGGCTTATTTGGAGACATTGGATACCGGAAAAACGCTGGTAGAGAGCCGAGCGGATATGGAGGATATCGCCAATGTTTTCCGATACTATGCCGGTTTGGCGGACAAAGACGGCGGCGAAGAGATTGATCCGCCAGTGAATGGTGCGGTAAGTCGAGTTGTACGTGAACCGGTAGGCGTGTGTGGGATGATTACGCCGTGGAATTTTCCTTTGCTGCAAGCATCGTGGAAATTGGCTCCCGCTTTGGCTGCCGGTTGTACCATGGTTTTAAAGCCGAGTGAGATCACTCCGCTGACAACGTTAAAGATTGCTCAACTGTTGAATGAGGTAGGCTTCCCCAAAGGTGTGGTCAACGTGGTGACAGGACCGGGAGATTCGGTGGGAGCAACCTTGTCCCAATCCGAGCAAGTGGATCTGATCTCCTTTACCGGCGGCATTGAGACCGGTCGCAAGATTATGCAGGCCGCCTCCAACAATATGAAAAAAATCGCCTTGGAACTGGGCGGGAAGAATCCCAATATCGTTTTTGCCGACAGTGATTTTGAAACAACCGTCGACTATGCGCTCAATGCGGTGTATTTTCATGCCGGGCAAGTCTGTTCAGCCGGTGCCCGCCTGCTGGTAGAAGAGAGTATTCATAATCGGTTTGTAGAAGAATTGGTCAACCGGGTGAAAAAGATTCGTCTGGGTAGCGGACTGGCGGAATCGACTCAGATGGGGCCGCTGATCTCGGAGGAGCATCGGTCCAAAGTGGAACGGTATATCGAACTGGGGCAAGCGGAAGGCGCCCAGCTTCTGATCGGTGGTAGGCGACCGCAAGGGGAGGAATTGCAGCGCGGATTTTTCCTGGAGCCGACGATTTTTGACGGTTGCCGCTCCGATATGCGGATTGTACAGGAGGAAACCTTTGGCCCTATCTTGACGGTGGAAACCTTCCGTACAGAAGAGGAAGCGATCCGTCTGGCCAATGATTCCATCTACGGTTTGGCTGGTGCGGTCTGGACTCAGGATCTTAATCAAGCACAGCGAGTGGCAAAAGCGCTGCGGATGGGAACCGTTTGGATCAATGATTTCCACCCTTACTTTCCGCAAGCGCCATGGGGAGGCTACAAGCAATCCGGAATCGGCCGTGAACTGGGTAAAACCGGGTTGGAGGAGTATACCGAACAGAAACACATCTTCCAAAACCTAAAGCCACATCCGATGAATTGGTTTTAGAGGGGGACTCCCATTTATCGGACATATTCGCTTTAGGAATAAGTGGCCACTTACGATGAGGAGGAGAATGCAATCATGATGCGTTTTGAACAGATGATCGATCGCAAAGAATTTGTGATGCCCACCACAGTGGTATCCGGGATCGGAGTTGCCGCTCAAGCAGGTGAAGAAGTAAAAGCCCTCGGTGTTACCAAAGCGATGATTGTGACGGATCAAGGAATTTATCGAGCGGGGATCGTTGATCCAATTGCCGACAGCTTAAAAAAAGCGGGAATCGATCTCACCATTTTTCATGAGATTAAAGGAGAGCCGGACACAGAGCTGATTGCAAAAGGAAGCGCGTTTTTTCAAGAACAGGGCTGTGATGGCTTGGTGGCGGTCGGAGGCGGCAGCTCCATGGATACGGCCAAAGCGATCGGGGTTGAGGTGGTTCATGGGGAACCCGTTCTTCAATATGAAGCATCAGATACAGGGAAACCCCTGGAAAAACGGATTCCGCCCTTGACCACCATTCCGACCACTGCTGGTACAGGCAGTGAAGTGACGCAATGGGCGGTGATCAAAGACCCGGTGCGGGAGATTAAATTTAATACCGGCGGGCCGTTGATCCCGGCTCATCTGGCCATTATCGACCCTGAGCTCCATCTCTCTATGCCGCCACACATCACAGCAGCTACCGGTGTCGACGCCTTGTCTCACGCGATCGAATGTTATACCATGCACCAATCCCAACCGATCACCGATGCCGTCGCACTGTTGGCAATTGAATACGTGGGGAAATATTTGCGACGCGCTTATGCCAATGGGCAAGACATCGAAGCCCGCTACGGTATGGCCCAGGCGGCGATGTTGGCGGGTTTATCCTACGGCAGTGACTCCGCTGGTGCCGCTCATGCAATGGCACAAACCTTGGGGGGAATGGTGCCGGTGATGCACGGCCAATGCGTCTCCGCGATGTTGCCCGCAGTGATGGAGTTTAACTGGATGGGATGCCCGGATAAATTTGCCCGTATCGCTCAGGCGTTGGGGGTGAATACCGCCGGGATGACGGTGGAAGAGGCGGCGCAAACTGCGGTTGTCGAGGTGGAACGGCTGGTGGCCGATGTGGAAATTCCGACGCTATTGCAGCAGGGAGTGAACCCTGAAGCGATTGATCGTTACGCCCAAGCAGCTTTTGACGATCCACAAACCATCGGTAACCCTCGAACCTTGACCTTGGAAAGTTACAAATGGATTTACCGCCGTTGTCTCCAATTGGAGGAATCGACGATCCCGTCCCGTTTGTACAATCGATAAACGAGTTTAAAACAGGCATAGTGAACCAGTACAACCAACCCTGTTTCCCATCATCGGGCACAGGGTTGGTTGTTTGATGGAGAGACGTCCACTTTTCATGTATAGCGTTGATACTTCTATTCGCTTGGAGGAAAAAATCTGATAATATCATCCAATCATCACAATATTCTTGTATATGGTTTTGATTCTTCATATAATAGCTATGAAGTGTGTCAATTTTCAGTTATGTAAACGTTATCACGCGAGTCAGGATCATCCGATTACCAACGATTGCTTGTGAAAAGTACATAGTAAATACCGAAAGGCGGGAGTGCGGAAAATTGAAAACACGCCTGGGCAAAAAAGGGTTGGCATTGCTTCTTATCGCCTCTTTTTTACTTGTACTATTTCCATATCCGACGGCTGATGCAGCGATGACGAACAATTTTTATAACGTTTTGGTTCAAAATGGTGCTGATCCATCGGTATATAGGCATACGGACGGTTATTATTATTCAACTTATACCACCGGTGGAGATGTTCGATTATGGCGGCACCGCTCCTTACTCGGAATGGATGCGGGCGAAAGCGTTTCGATATGGAAAGGTTGCTGTGCCGTCTGGGCTCCGGAAATCGCGCATATTGACGGTGTGTGGTACATTTATTTTTCCAAAGGAACGGAGAATACGACCACTACGCAACGAATGTTTGTACTAAGCAACCCGAATAAAGACCCGTTTACTGGCTCATGGACACTGACACGCCTTTATGATCCCGCTAATGACTATTGGGCGATCGATCATACGGTGCTGGAAAACAATGGACAACTGTATCTCATCTATTCCGGATGGGCCAATGCAACCAATCAAGATCAAAACTTGTACATCGCACCGATGAGCAGCCCGACAAAAGTGAGCGGCAATCGGGTGAGAATTGCTTATCCGCAGTATTCTTGGGAGACGAACACAACTCCGCGAGTAAATGAGGGACCGGAGGTGATCGTGCGCAACGGCAAAATCAATATCGTCTATTCGGGAAGCGGGAGCTGGACGGACACGTATGCGCTTGGACTGATTACCGCTAGTACAGATAGCGATCTTTTGAATCCGGCTTCCTGGACGAAGAAAAGTACACCGATCTTTCAGAGCGGCAACGGCATCTACGGCCCCGGCCATCACAGTTTTACCAAGTCGCCGGACGGAATCGAGGACTGGATTGTCTACCATTCGGCTCGCTGGAGCGGAGCAGGGTGGACACGGGCCATACGCACCCAAAAGTTTACTTGGAATGCGGACAATACGCCAAATTTAGGGACACCAGCGGCACCAAACACCCCCATTGCGATTCCTTCAGGCGAGATGCCGCGTGATCGATATGAAGCCGAACACGCCCGCCTCGGCGGAGGTGCCCGCGTTATTTATCATACCAGTGCGTCCAACGGCGCCAAAGTCGGTTATATCGACAATCCCGGCGATTATCTGGAGTTTACAGTCAATGTCCCGGTGGCGGGTTATTATATTCTAGTTGCCAGAACCGATAACGGCACAAGTAACAGGGATTGGGCCATATTAAACATGTCCGTCAACGGGGGACCGAATCAAAACTTTTATGTCGCTTATTCGGGATGGGACAACTGGACGAACGCCACTGCGAAAGTATATTTAAATGCAGGCGATAACACGATCCGTTATACCCACAACACCAACTTTGCTGAAGTGGATTGTATCGATATTATGTATGAATCACCTGTCGAATCGGGCAAGTTGCTGGATGTTGCTGGCGGCGGCACAGCTGAAGGATCCAATGTGCAGATCTGGAAAGATACTTTTACCGGTGCCCAGCATTGGAAACCGATAAAAACAACGCCGTAGTATAAGGAACGGGTCCATGATAAACATCATGGACCCGTTGCATATGCGAATATGGGGGATACCATATTACCCTGCGCTCGGTTACTTTAACCAATAACGGTAGCTTTTACGGTATGGCGGTCAAAAAAGTCCAATACCTGCCGGTATACCTCCATTTCGTTTGCCTTTTTGGAGAAGCCGTGACCTTCGTCTTCCAGCACGAGGTATTCTACATCGGCCCCCTGTTTTCGCAGGGCTTCTACGATTTGATCCGACTCCGCCTTCACCACTCGCGGGTCGTTGGCTCCCTGAATCACTAACATCGGCCGCGTCATCCCCGCCAAATGGGTAATCGGAGAATCCTCCAACAATTTTTCTCTGTCTTTCTCCGGATCACCAACCCATTGCTTCAATGCTGGCTTCCAATGGTCGGGAACCGACTCGATGAAGCTAAACAGATTGGAAACGCCAAAGATATCGACGACGGCTTTAAAGTAATCTGCGTGGCGTCCATGTAGCAACAAGGCCATATAGCCGCCATAGCTGCCTCCCATCAATAAGATTTTATCCCGTTCCACCCAACCTTGGGCAATGGCGTATTCCAACGCTTGCACATTGTCCAGACGTGGGCCGTGGCCCCAATCTCCTTCTACCATTTTCATAAAGGATAAGCCATAGCCGGAAGATCCGCGGAAGTTGGGAGCCAAAATGCTGTAGCCGCGATTGAGCAAAAACTGAAATAGCGCGCGAAACATTTTACGTTCAGCGGCTTGGGGGCCTCCATGGGGCCAGAGGATGAGATGGCCGTTATCCGCTTCCGGGTTGGCGCGGAAGTACAATCCTTCTATTTCCAAGCCATCATACGAAGGATAGGTAAATACTTCTGGCTCAACCAACTCGCTTCGGGAAATACTAGGCACTTTAAAATGGGTGAGGGGAGTCCATTCTTGGCTATCGGTCTTCAGCCTAAACAGATTAAAGGGAAGCGTGGCACTGCGACCGAGCAGATAAACAGTACCGCTTTTGCCGATTACAATCTGTTCAATTACATCGACGGGTGTATCCACTTGCTCCATTCTACCTGTTTCCATCCTGTAGCGATAAAGGCGATCCTCTACACCGCGTGATCCGACTAAGTATAGGCAATGATGCTCTTTATCCAGCTTAAGGATGGTGAATCCTTCTTTCTCCAATGCGATTTGCTTTGTAAATTGGCGCGTTTTGAGATCAAAATGAGCCAGATAGGAAAATTCGTCATTATAATCGGTTACCAGATAAATGTCAGTATCAGAAGTGAAAAGGGCATCGGAGACGGTAAACTGTTTTTCCGTCGGTGGGGTGAGCGAGATCATTTCCCCGTTGTATCGGACAAACCCCGGAATATAGGTATTGGCGAAGTGGCGCACAAATAATAATCCCGCTTCATCAGGGCTGACATCGATTAGGGAGGTCGCACCCTCTTTTCCTTTTAACAGTAAGGTTTCTTTCGCTGTTTCAAGGTCGTAACAGAAGCTATTGAGATAGGTAGGGTTCCCCTTGGTGGAGGTGTAGTAGAGTCGCTTGCCGTCCTGGGACAAGCCCGCGAAAAAATGACGTTCTCCTTCTTGTACACGAAGCGGTTTTAACTCGCCTCCCTGCGGAGGGAGGGCATACAATTGCGTCAATTCATCCCCGTCGTTGTCAAAGCTGGCGACGATAAACCGTCCCTGTTTGTCGTAGTGGATGCCATGGTTGCTTTGGCCATGAAAGGTGAGAGGATAGGGAAAGGTGTGAGGTAAATCCATCCCCCATAAGTCAAAGGAGCCATTGAGATTGGTGCTAAAGATCAGCTGTTTTTCATCGGGACTAACGGCAAATTGTTGGATAACCATCGTGCGAAAAAAATGCTCGACATCCGGTTTGGAAAACTTCAGCATAAATGTCTCCTCCAAATGATTCATTCTACTCTTCTATCATTTAAGGAGAGGGGACGGATATTCCTGCCTATAGGATGAGGTATTGTCTCTCTATCATTTGGGTGTGTTCTTTCCACTGTGGTCTATCACCGAAGCTGTCGTATTTTCATAGTTTATTAACAGAGGTGATAGATTCATGGCAAAAGTGGTGATTGACCCTGGTCATGGGGGAAGCGATCCCGGTGCGACAAATGGCGGTTACCGGGAGAAAGATTTTAATCTGGATATCGCGTTAAAGGTTCGCGATGCCCTTACCAGCCAATATGTCGTCGATGTATTGATGACCCGTACAACGGACCGGACGGTCTCCCTGGCGGAACGAACCAACTTCGCTAACAACAACCGGGCCGATTATTTTTGTTCCATTCATATTAACGCAGGTGGAGGAACCGGTTGGGAAAGCTACATCTATAACGGGTCTGTTTCCAATTTTACTATCCAGGCGCAGAATACGATTCATGCTAAAGTGATACAAGGGATCGGTTCCCGTTACAGTGTAAGAGATAGGGGGAAAAAACGGGCTAACTTTCATGTGCTGCGGGAGACCCAGATGCCCGCGATTCTACTGGAGAATCTGTTTATCGATACAACGGCCGACCTCAATTTGCTGCGCAACGCCAATTTTATTCGCGATCTGTCACAAGCGACAGCGGATGGCATCGCACAAGCATTGTCCTTACCCCGCCGTACGACCACGATGTACCGCGTGATTGCCGGGTCATTTCAAAACCGGACCAATGCGGAAGAACGAAAACAATTTTTGGAAAGAAACGGTATCGCTTCTATGATCCTTACCGTTACAATCGATGGTCGCACATGGTATCGCGTGCAAGCAGGTGCGTTTAGTCAGCGTTCCAATGCGGAAGCGCGTTTGGCGGAGTTACGGGCACTTGGAATTGAGGATGCGTATATCTTGGTTAGTTAAAGATTCTGCTAAAGCTGCCATCTTAAAACAGCATTTTTAACGAGGGATGACAATAAGGATGTTGCTCCTAGTAGTTCTTAATGGGGTACTGAGAGCAACGTTTTGTTTGGATTTTATTTAGGATATAAGAGTACTTTGCCGAAGAACTCCTTTTGCTGCAGGATATCTGCAAATGCTTGCACTCCTTCGCTTAAGGGAAGGCGGTGTGTAATCATCGATGTTACATCCAACCGTCCTGAGCTCATCATTTGGAGGGCGGTTGTCCATTCTTTCCCGGGAAAGGGAGCAGAGACGGCGTTCCAGGAACCATACAGGGTCAATTCGTTTCGGACAATTTTCTCAAAATAGAAGCGTTCAATGGGGACATCTCCATATGGGATACCCATATAAACGACTTCTCCCCCTTTGCGGGGAAGAGCTAGCACTTGAGCCGAGGTGGCGGGCGAGCCGGCAGCTTCCACAGCCAGGTCAACACCCTCTCCATCGGTATATTCCATCAGTTGCTCATATGCTGTTTTCTGTTTGGGGCAAATGGTTACATTGGCCCCCATCTGTTCGGCCAAGGTCAGTTTTTGGGGATCGAGATCAATCGCAAAGACGGTTTTCGTTCCAAACAGGGTCGCCCATCGTATGGAGAGCAAGCCAATATTTCCACATCCCAGTACAGCAACGCTCCTGCCGGGTTGCAAGTTAGTCAAATAGAAACCGTGAAGGGCTACGGCTGCCGGTTCAAGCAGTGCAGCCGCCTCTTCTGCAATACCCTCCGGAAGGGGTAACACATTGGCTGCCGGAAGTTTTGTAAACTCAGCAAAGCATCCAGGCTGCTTCGATCCGATCACAGTCAGGCTAATGCACTGGGAGGGAACACCGCTTAAGCAGCGATTACATGTTCCACAAGCGATTGTAGGGCAAGCTGCGACACGATCACCGGGAGAGACGTGAGTGACGGCGTTCCCGACGGCTTCGACCACACCAGTGAATTCATGGCCCCACACCATTCCTTCCACATAAGGACCCAGCTTTTTGTATCGCGACAGATCCGATCCACAAATACCGGTTACCGTTACACGGATGATAACGTCATCTGCTTGTTCGATGACGGGAGGCTGCGCCTGTTCGTAGCGTAAATCGCTGATTCCGTATAGTTTTAAAGCGTTCATAACGAATTCTCCCTTAGGACACCCGAGACGACTCATTCGCCTCTGGGGTCGTTGGTCGGCTCCGTCTCTGCAATCGTTTAAATAAGACGATGGCAATCACAAAAGTATTAACCAACATCTGATGGTCGAGATACCAGTTGCTAATTATTTTTCCGTAAGGGCCTAGCATGGAATCGACCACAAATTGAACCATATCACGACACCACCTGTCGATTACTCTGTCCCCTCCACCTCAACTGGAACAAGCGATACCTTGATCGCTTCACCACTTTTGATCGTTTGATAGGCTTTATTCCACTCAGCGATTGTAAATGTATGGGTAATTAGTGTTTTTCCGTTTACACGTTGATCATTTAGCATAGCAAGGGAAGGCTCCCAGTCCGCTGATTTTTGACTGCGGGTACCGATCACACGAATTTCTTTTTGGATGATTTTTTTAAAGTCGATTTCAATCATGGCTTTGGGAAAAATGCCGATTTGGATATATTCACCTTTTTTGGCTAGGAGGTCCAATCCCGTGTTGGCGGCGGACACCGCACCCGTACATTCAAAAACAAGATCTGCTCCATATCCGTCCGTCAATTCGTTTACAATAGCGGTAACATTGGTTCTTTCAATGTTGACGGCTATATCGATCCCAAGCTCGATCGCTTTGTTTAGGCGTGTTTGATCGTGGTCCAAGCCGGTGATGACGACTGTGGCACCGTATGATTTGGCCACCTGTGCGGTTAATAGGCCAATCGGGCCTGGACCGAGAACAACCGCTACATCTCCCGGTTTTATATGGGTTTTCTGGATGGCGTGGTAAGCACAAGCGAGCGGCTCCGTCAATGAAGCGGATGCATCATCCACATTTTCGGGAAGCTTATGCACATGTCTGGCATTGGCGACCAGATACTTGGCAAAGCCGCCATTCACCTGTGTTCCCAGCCCTTTGCGCCGGTTACATAAGTTATAGTCGCCGCTTCGACAATAGCGGCACTTATCACAGACGGAAAAGGTGGTTTCCGATGTAACGCGGTCGCCGACCTGAAACCCTGTAACACCGGGGCCGACTTCCACCACAACGCCCGCAAATTCATGGCCGAGGGTCACAGGGGCATTTACTTGATAATCGCCTTCATAGGTATGCAAATCGGAACCGCAAATTCCGGTATATTTCACTTCAATCTTGACCTGCCCCTCTTTTACAGTAGGTTCCTCCACTGTCAGTAGATTTAGGTTGCCAAAGCCGAGCTTTTCTTTCACCAGTGCCTTCATTCACATCTCCTCCTGCTTTGGTTCATCCGCTGATAAAATCAGTTAAAGAGTGAGAAGAGCTTATAAATGACATAGTTTACAAGGTTTCCACCCTGGTCAATGCTTGAAATGAGATTGGTTCCCTCAGGAATATTGAACTGGGCGTTGTTTGCCATGTCTGTATGAAGGGGTGCGATATCTGTTGCCATGTAAAGGGACAGGGCAATCATAACGGTACCGACAATCACGGAGTGAACGATATTTCCCCGGGCAGCACCTACGATAAAGGCGACGATAAAGGGAATCGTAGCCAAGTCGCCAAAGGGTAAAACATTGTTTCCGGGCAAAATAATGGCCAAAACTACGGTGATCGGCACAAGAATTAATGCAGTGGCGATTACCGACGGATGTCCGATAGCGACAGCGGCGTCAAGTCCGATGTAGATATCTTTTGTACCAAAGCGCTTGTGTAAAAATTCGCGGGCGGATTGGGAGATCGGCATCAAACCTTCCATCAAAATCTTCACCATCCGCGGCATTAGCAGCATAACCGCAGCCATGGATATCCCGATGTTCAGGGTATCACCGATATCATAGCCAGCCAGTACACCGAGTGCCAGACCCAGAAACAATCCGATGAACAGCGACTCACCAAATATTCCGAAATGGCGTTGAATCGTTTTGGGATCGGCATGCAATTTGTTGATACCGGGGATTTTTTGCAGAAGTTTGACCATGGGGATACCTAGAACGGCATATGAGATCGTACTGCCAGTTGCTACGGAGATACCGGGAAGATCGAAGTATTTCTCCAACATTGGTGCTGTCCAGTCGGCAATTTTTAAGCAGACGATTTGAAAAAGAACGGCTGCGATCAACGCTTGCACCAGGCTTCCGTCAGAGAGAAAATAGACAATCGCTCCAATGAAGGCATAATGCCAGAAGTTCCAAATATCGACGTTCATGGTTTTGGTGGTTTTCGTCAATAGCATAAGGATATTGACGAGCAGTGCAAGTGGAATGATGAGAGCGGCTACCGGGCTAGCCCATGAAATGGATGCGGCTGCTGGCCACCCGACGTCAATGACATGGAGTTCCACACCGATCCGTTTTACCATCGCCTGGGCTGCCGGCCCTAGATTATTGACCAATAAGTCAACGACAAGAAAGATACCGACGAAGGCAACCCCAATCGTAACCGCGGAACGAAAAGCTTTACCGATTTTTTGGCCAAAGAGTAGGCCCAGCAGAAAAATGGCTACCGGTAGAATGACCGTTGGACCCAAATCGAGAAATGTTTGAAATCCTTGAACGAGTCCATCCATAAAAATGCCCCCTATTTCTGAAGTTCCTCTAAGATCTCACGTTTTGTCTCCTCCACACCCATCCCCGTCAAGAATGAGCGTGCATGAATCACCGGGAAAGGATAGCTGTTATCGATAATCGTTGTGGTGACCAGCAAATGAGCGGAATCTTGGTAGGCGGGGATGTCCGCTACTTTGATCTGTAAAATCTCAGCGTCGATATCGTACTCTTTGCATAGGGTTTCAATGGCGTCATTAACGATTGTAGAGGTGGCAATTCCAGTTCCGCATGCGACTAAAACGCGTTTTTTCATCTCTTTTCACTGCCTTTCCATCTTTTTAGTCAAGCGCCAGAGTATTTCTCAAGGTGGCGATGATCTTGGTTTTATCCGGCTCCGATGCGAGATAGGTTAAAAGTTCCTCATCTTGGAACAGGCCCATCAGCTTCTGCAACAGGAAAAGCTGGGGATGACTCTCATCTACAGCCAGCATAAAAACCAGTTTGACGGGAGTAGACTGTTTACGTTCACCCATAATGACAAAATCCACAGGCTCATGAAGCACGCCCACACTTAACCCTTTTCGGTTCACATGTTCTTTGTCCGTATGGGGGATCGCGACGGAAATCCCTTGTGTAGGTAGCCCCGTCGCATAATGGTGCTCGCGCTCGATCACCGCTTGAATGTAGCTCTCTTTTACAACCCCTTGTCTCTTCATATTAGAAGCCATCAAATATAGAACCTCATCTTTGGTATTCGCTCGAATATTTTGCAGGATCATCGATTCATCCAACAACCATGTATTCATGTTCATATCCTTTCTTGATAGGTGTGAATGAGTGAAGCGATTGCTGTGACGGAGTTCGCTTTCGCGATGGAGAGCGCGGTTTTGCGATGTTGCGATAGTTTTATCAGTTGTCGCAGTGCTTTTAGATGTTGGTACTTGTCTACTGCGGCAATTACGACGATGGTGTGGATCGTGTGATTACCCGCGTATGGAACTCCTTCATCCAGTTGAAGTAGACTCATTGCCACACGGTTGACGCCTAGCTCAGGATCTGCGTGTGGAATGGCGATTCCTGATCCGAGGATAATATAAGGATCTTGCTCTTCTACGGAAAGGATCGCTTCAATATAGGAAGGGAAGATGCTCCGGTCCGCGAGTAGCGGTTTAGCGGCGATCCGTACGGCATGATCCCATGATTGTGCGCCCCGTTTTTTCTGAATGGTCCCTTCATGCAAGAAGTCCGATAAATTGGGGGTATCCCTCTCCGTTCGTACATCTGGGATTGAGACATTTCCCTGTTGTAGAAATTGATTGAGCTCCACGGCCAAGGGGTCTTTATTTGTTACGATTGCATGCTTTTCAACGATCTGAAGTAACTGCTGCAGTTGTACATCGGTCGGAACAAATCCCGTTGTCTCCATCATCACCTGTTTTCGAAGGCGCAGTTTTTCAGTCTCACCCATAAGTGGAGAGATCATGAACAACTTTTTATCCGTATGCACATAAACCGAAGAAAAGACAAGATCGTAGGGAAGGGAGTAGGTCTGAAATTCACGGATGGACAACGCTTGCACGAAAACGAATTCAGGAAAGAGCGCATGCAATTGGCTCAGCATCAGTCTGGAAACGGAGACTCCATTTGGGCAGACAACCACGGCTTTTATCTGTTGCTGTAGACGATCCCCTTGTTTGCACAACCACCCTCCTAGCAACATACTGAGATAAATCGCCTCATTTTCCGGGATGGGCTCACCGATTAACTCTTCCAGCGGTTGCATCGCTTGGCGAGCGAGATGATGAAGCTCCAAAAAGTCGGTGCTGGCGGAATGGTGCAACTCGTTGGCTTCGGTTAAGTGATATTTAATGCGGTAATAAGCCGGTTTGGTATGCAACATAAGTTGATTCAGCAGTTGCTCTTTCTCTTTGAAAAAGATGCAGGAGCGCTTCTCAAACAATACCAGCATATCGCTGAGTGCCTGCCTTAAATGTGGAACAAGGTCTTCAGTCTCATTTTCAGAGGTGTATACATTGGTGGTTAGTAAGTGAAGCGTAATAAATAGTCGCTCCTCAATTGGGATATTTTCCGAATTCTTTAGAATAAGTTCAGTTGCACGATATTCTTTTGTATCGGAGAGTTCATCATAGTGAATGTAGAAGGGTTCAACCGTCTTTTTTTGTTTAATCCGTTTTAAGGTGAGCGCGAGTATATAGGGCATCGCCTCGATTTTGTCATCTGTAAATTGAAGTTCGAGCTCCCTTTCTACACCCTCGATTTGTTGGCGATATCCATCGATCGCTGTTTTGGAAAGGCCCGTCGCCTTTTCCAGGTGGTGTCTGCCATTTGGGAGGGTGAGACATTGGTTAACCAATGCGATTAGCACATGTCGTACTGCGAATTCTGTGCCGAGAAGGCGGTAGCCGTGGCGTCTGGAATATTGAATCTCAATCTCGTATTGATCCAAAAAACGTTGTGCCTTTTTTATATCACTCAGGATTGTGTTTTTACTAAACTGGAGTACACTTGTAAAATGGAGAAGGGAAAGTTCCTCATTACGACTGACCAACATAAGAAGAATGATCGAGATGCGTTCCTGTTCCGACGGCAGGGTCTCTTGCAGGGGGATATTTTTCTTTTGCAGGATAGTGGAGGCGAGTACGGGATCGATCACAAATCGACCTTGTCTGGTGCGCTCGATTTTGGGGAGATTTTTTAAATTCAGCCAATCGTTGATTTTGTCAAAGCTGTATTGGAGTTGTCTGCGATTTAAATCATGTATTCGCTTAAGATCGTCACTCTTTAATCCAGGGTTGGAAACAACCTCTTGCAATAATTTTGTACTCCGTCTGTCGAGATACATCGCGTTCCCCCCTTCACCAAAGATTGTAACATCCGTAAAATCGTCTTTGTATACGCTTTCATTCCCTTTTTTGGGCCTTGGGATTGTTGCACCTTGTGATTGGATAGCGGGCTTTATTGAATGGGTTATGCTCCCATGGGGAAGATAGGGGTGAAAGGAGGCTGTTCACATGGGTGAATATCGCCATCAAGAAAATAAAAGCCGCGAACAGCAAGCGAAACAGGCGGATTCGGAAGTAAAGCGGGAAGAGTTGAAAGATCCTGGCTATGGTAATAAAAAGTTGGAAGGACCCAACCGACCCAGTACCTGAGGTTGAATCGCCGCTCTTATCGGTAACTCGCTTAAAGCCCTGGACCTTCTGGCCCAGGGCTTTGTTGTTTTATCTCGGCTTTTCCTTCGTTTTCACTGTTTTTAGGGGCCGATGTGGAACAGACCGGCATTGATCACTTCCACCTCGACACGGGGATGATATTGCCAGATGGTTTCTCGCAGTCGTTGTTTTTTCTCCTGGTGTAATTCGTCGCTCATTCTCCATTCGTCAGGGTAGTAGGTGTGGATTTGTTCCAGTTCAAGGTCTAGCTGTTCTTTGGCCTCTGTATACCAAGTGGAATCTTGGCGTTCAATCCATCCCTGCAAGTGGTATTCCAGCTCACCGACCGCCTCAGGAATGGAGAGGCGTTGAGGGAGAATGTGGCGATGAGCCGGCAGTTTAGCATTCCAGTTTTTTTGTAAACACGCCTGATAAAAGTGTTCCCGAATTTCACCCGTTCGTAAATCGATGCCCAAATTGCGAATCTCGTCCCGTTTGCGATCACAGATAAAGGAGACGAGAAAATTGATCCCTAGCCAGGGTTGATAGGGGTAGGATTGCCCCCATAGCCGTGCCGATGTTTTGATCTCTTCATAAAGACGAACAAATCGCCCCTTCTTTCGGGCAGAACGGAGAATAGCGGAGAAGCGAGGGGAACCAAAGGTGAGAAGTTCCGACCGGTTCTCTTCCGGCGCATGTTCGGCGTTAAAGCAAAAGGAAAGAGTGCTGGTCTGCGGCTCCAACCCCATTTTATCGACATACATCCAGTAAAAGGGGCGATGCACTAAGTCCTTGTCGCTTTCTTGCGACAGACGCGTTGATAGATAGTGCTCCTCTTTTTCAATGATGTGGCAGCCATAGGCGTGGAGGTAGCTTTCAGTGAATGCTTGTACTTCACTCGGTTCCATCCAGCAACGCCTCCCGTTTGGTTTGGTTGCGGTCGCTTGTTTCCCGTGCATGTTGGAACTGTTCCCCCAATTGATTGAGGCGGGAGCGGATTTCCTGATCATCTTTCGCTTCCAGCATAATGCGCATCAGATTTTCTTCCATTTCTTCTTTGCCGTCCAAGCGCTCCAGGATATCTTCCAAGTCACCGATTACCGTGCGAAAGAGGTCGATTTTTTCGTGCAGGAGCCACAAAATATGTTCTTCGATCGTATTCTCGGTGGCAAAGTTATGGATGATGACATCCTGCTCCTGGCCCAACCGATGAACACGGCCAATCCGCTGTTCCACCCGCATCGGGTTCCAGGGGAGATCATAGTTGATAATGTGGTGGCAAAACTGAAGATTGATCCCCTCTCCACCGGCTTCGGTCGCCACCATCACTTGGGCGCGGGTGCGGAAAAGTTCCATCATCCAATCTTTTTTATTGCGCTGAAAACCGCCCCGATAGGGAACGGCGATCATTCCTTTCGCTCGTAATGTGCGCAACAACATATCTTGTGTAGCGCGGTATTCGGTAAACACAATCACTTTGTCGGCGATCGATTGAATCAGCTCTACCGTTTTATCGATTTTGGTCTGATGTTTGACGGCGCGCAACAGGTCGACCAACTGTTCCACTTCCGGTGTCAACTGCTGTTTGTGCCCCTCCCCCTTCTGGAACAGCTTAAACAACGTATGAAAAGCGGCATCACGGCTGCTACATACTTCCCGTTGCAACGTGATCAAGGCGAGGGGGTTTTTCATCACATTGCCGCCGCCTGAACGCCACCGTTCCCGCACAAAGGAGGTTATGCCCTCGTATAAGGCCCGCTCTTCCGCAGACAAGGTGATGGGAACGGTGCGTACTTGCCGATTGGTAAAACCGATGCGCCCGTCGCTCCGCTTGTTGCGAATCATCACCCGTCGCACTTCTTCCCGCAGCTGTTCTTCGTTTTTGGCTTTGCGTTTACCAGCGACATAGGAGGCGCTAAAGTTGTTTTGTTGCCCCAGGTGCCCCGGTTTGAGCAGTGTGACCAAGTTGTACAGTTCGGGTAGATCGTTTTGAACCGGGGTAGCGGTTAGTAACAGGCTGTATTTCTTTTGAATTTGGTTGACGAATTGCCAGTTCTTTGTTTTGCGGTTTTTTAATTTGTGCGCTTCATCTACGATTAAGAGATCGTAGTGACGGGAAAGCACTTTTTCCCGATGGGGATCCCGTTTGGCGGTGTCGATGGATGCGACTAAAATATCATACTGATCCCACATCCACGCTTTTTTTTGCGCAGCGGCGGGGATCTGGAATTTTTGGTTCAATTCCCGTGTCCATTGCAACACGAGGGAGGAGGGAACCAGGATCAAAGCTTTGGAAACCAAGCCGCGAACCATATACTCCTTTAAAATCAACCCCGCTTCAATCGTTTTTCCCAGTCCCACCTCATCCGCCAAAATGGCTCGCCCTCTCATCTCACCTAGTACGCGCCGCGCTGTTTCCACCTGATGGGGCATCGGTGTAAATCCCTGTATGTGAGATAAGCAGCGCAATGTATCAAATTCCGGAATTCGTTCCGCTTCCGCCGCTTCCATCGCCAACTGATACCGTTCCCATGTGCTCCACTCGCTGTCTGTCTCCGCTTGCTTGATAAACGTTTCCAACCATCGCCGGTCCATTCGAATCGGAATCCATTCCATCCCGATCACCCTTTTCTCTGTTAATCTGTCTTAGTATGGAAAAAATAAATAGAGGTTATGTGTGACTCAATTTTGATTATCTATATTTGGATGAAGGGGGAGCGATTTTTAAGTCTACGTACTCTTGTGTTTGCAAAGAAGGAGGAACTATTCGCTCCATTATTTCGATAAGTTGTATCGTTACCATATAAGACAGGTCCCAATTCGCACTTGCTATCGTAATTGGATGTGATTTGTGGCACAATGGAGTTGATTTCCCTGGTTCCGGCGGTTGATGGCGGGAGGAGAGACCACATGAGCGATGTGGCGCCGAAGGAGCAAGCTGCAAGAAACCAGTGTACGGCTGATGATCAAACTGGTTTAGTGAATCTCTCAGGCAAAAGGAGGCCCGCCGGACGCTTCTCTGGAAAGAGCCGTAATGGCCACCCAAGGGGCAAAGCTTGGCTGTAGTGCCGAGTCAAACTCTCAGGTAACCGGACAGGGTTATATGGATCGGGGAGAACACCCCCTTTTTAGGGGAAGAAGCCTTACGGCTTAAGAATCAGGATGGAGGTGGCATACATGGCTGAGTTAAAACGGACCACTCTTTATCCCGTGTACGGGGAGGGGGCCAAACTGGTTCCCTTCGGCGGGTGGGAGCTACCGGTCCAGTTCAGCGGGATCAAGGCGGAGCATGAGGCGGTTCGCACCCGTGCGGGGCTGTTTGATGTTTCCCACATGGGCGAGGTAGAAATTAAGGGGAACGATGCCTTTGCGTTGGTGCAGACACTAACCACCAATGATGTCGCCAAGCTGTCGCCGGGAAAAGTGCAGTATACCGCGATGTGTTATCCCGATGGTGGAACCGTAGATGATCTGTTGGTGTATCACCGGCGAGACGGCTCTTATCTGTTAGTGCTCAACGCTGCCAACACGGACAAAGATGTGGAGTGGATCGAGAAACATGCAACAGGGGATGTCACCATCCGCAACGTCTCCGACCAGGTAGCCCAACTGGCTCTACAGGGTCCGCTGGCGGAAGAGGTGCTGCAAACCTGCACCGCTGTGGATTTGTCCGGAATCGCTCCCTTCCGCTTTGAGGAGGATATCGTGGTAGGAGGGGTGAAAGCCCTGGTTTCCCGTACCGGTTATACGGGTGAGGATGGGTTTGAGTTGTATCTCGACGCTAAGGATGCCCCGCAATTGTGGCAGCGGATTTTAGAGGCGGGCAAGGACTATGGCGTTCTTCCCTGTGGCTTGGGTGCACGGGATACCTTGCGCTTTGAAGCGCGGCTGGCTCTGTACGGCAACGAACTTTCCGCCAGCATCAGCCCGATTGAAGCAGGCATCGGTTTTGCCGTTAAACCGAACAAAGGGGAGTTTATCGGACGGGATGTATTGGCAAAGCAAAAAGCGGAGGGATCTCCCCGCAAACTGGTGGGGTTGGAGATGATTGAACGTGGAATTCCCCGCTCCTATTATCCGGTGTATAAAGATGGGGAAGAGATCGGAGAAGTAACCTCTGGAACCCAGTCGCCCACATTGAAGAAAAATGTCGGGCTGGCTTTGGTGCGTGCAGAGCAAGCCGAAATAGGCAATGAAGTGGATGTGGAGATCCGTGGGAAACGGGTGTCCGCTAAAATCGTAAAAACCCCTTTTTATCAGCGGACAAGAGGTTGAATGGAGAGCGGAGGAGGAGTCGGAATGAATTTTCGTTATCTGCCGATGACGGAGGAAGACCGCCAGGCGATGTTGGCGGTGCTCGGCATTTCATCCGTCGATCAATTGTTTGATGAAATCCCGGAGCAAGTCCGGTTCAGGGCGCGTCTATCCCTTCCGGAAGCGATGGACGAGATCTCGCTAACCCGGCATATGTCGCGATTGGCCGGCAACAATACGCCTCTTACCCAGGCGGTTTCTTTTTTGGGTGCCGGTGCTTATGAACATTACATTCCCAGTGTGGTGAACCATGTCATCTCCCGATCGGAATTTTACACGGCATACACCCCGTATCAACCGGAGATCAGCCAGGGGGAACTACAAGCGATTTTTGAGTTTCAAACCATGATTTGCGAGTTGACGGGGATGGAAGTGGCCAACTCTTCCATGTACGATGGCCCCACCGCTTTGGCGGAAGCTGCGGGGGTAGCTGCCGCTGTCACTCGTAAAAAGGAGATCCTGATCTCACGGACGGTACATCCGGAATCCCGTACCATTTTGGCGACCCAAGCTAAAGGGCTGGGTCTTGACATTAAGGAGATTCCGGAAAAAGGCGGGGTGACCGATTGGGACGCCTTAAATGCCGCCCTCAGTAGCAATACTGCGGCAGTGGTGGTTCAATCCCCCAACTTTTTCGGAAATCTTGAAAACCTGGAACGGGCGAGCGATCTGGCTCATCGACAAAAAGCGCTGTTTATCGTCAGTATTAACCCGATTTCGCTGGGGCTGTTAAAACCGCCGGGGGAGTACGGTGCGGATATGGTAGTGGGTGATGCCCAGCCGATGGGTATTCCGCTTCAGTTTGGCGGTCCCCATTGTGGTTTTTTTGCCGTTACCCGTCAATTGATGCGCAAAGTGCCGGGACGGATTGTCGGCCAAACCGTGGATGAAGACGGAGAGCGCGGCTTTGTTCTTACCTTGCAAGCGCGGGAACAACATATCCGCCGGGAAAAGGCGACATCCAACATCTGCTCCAACCAAGCCTTAAATGCTTTGGCCGCCGCTGTTTGGATGACGGCGCTAGGGAAGCAAGGGTTACAGGAATTGGCCCGTCTTAACTTGGATAAAGCGGGCTACGCTTACCAGCGCCTATCCCAGGTGCCGGGGGTGGAACCGCTGTTTAACCAACCTTACTTCAATGAGTTTGCGCTCAAATTGCCTAAATCGGTGGGCGCGATCAACCGCGGGCTCTTACAGCGAGGCATCATCGGCGGGTATGATCTGGGCCGAGATTATCCTGAGCATGAGGGTGCCATGTTGCTAGCTGTGACCGAGATGCGGACCAAGGAAGAGATTGACGGATTGGCCGGTGCACTGGAGGGATTGGTATGAGTGAAGGCAAAGCGTTGATATTTGAAATGAGCCGACCAGGACGAGTGGCATACAGTATACCGACATCCGATGTTCCCGCTGAAGATGGGAAGGAACGCATTCCGGCTGGAATGCTGCGGGAGGAACCGGCGGAGCTTCCGGAAGTGTCGGAGTTGGATTTAATCCGCCACTATACGGAACTGTCCCGGCGAAACCATGGAATTGACAACGGCTTTTATCCCTTGGGTTCCTGTACCATGAAATACAACCCCAAAATCAATGAAGATGTGGCCCGTTATCCCGGTTTTGCCCACATCCATCCCTATCAGCCGGTAGAAACCGTACAGGGAGCCCTGCAATTGATGTTTGAGCTGCAGCGTGATCTGGCGGAGATTACCGGTATGGATCGCGTCACCCTCCAGTCTGCCGCTGGGGCCCAGGGCGAGTGGACCGGTTTGATGATGATCAAAGCTTATCATCACAACCGCGGCGATTATCAGCGGACCAAGGTGATCGTGCCTGATTCCGCCCATGGAACCAACCCCGCCAGCGCGACGGTAGCGGGATTTGAGGCGGTGACGGTTCAATCCAATGAACAGGGTCTAGTCAGTGTCAAAGATTTAAAAGCGGTTGTTGGGGATGATACTGCCGCTCTGATGCTGACCAACCCCAACACATTGGGCTTATTTGAACAAGAGATCCAGGAAATCGCCGCTATCGTCCATGAAGCCGGCGGTCTTCTCTACTATGACGGAGCAAATGCCAACGCTATTTTGGGCCATTCCCGTCCTGGAGATATGGGCTTTGACGTCGTTCACCTCAACTTGCATAAAACCTTTACCACGCCTCATGGCGGTGGCGGCCCCGGTTCCGGCCCGGTGGGGGTAAAGGAGATTTTGGCTCCGTTTTTGCCGGCACCGCTGGTAACCAAAACCGATGAGGGCTATACATTTGATTACGATATTCCCCAATCGATCGGTCGGGTGAAAGCTTTTCACGGCAACTTTGGGATGTTGGTGCGTGCTTATACCTATATTCGGACGATGGGCCCCGACGGCTTGCAACGTGTATCTGAGGATGCCGTCCTAAACGCCAATTATCTGATGAAGCGGTTAGAGGAACACTTTGACGTTCCCTTCCCGGATCGGTGCAAGCACGAATTTGTCTTATCAGGCAATCGTCAGAAACAATGGGGGGTCCGCACCCTGGATATGGCGAAACGGTTGCTGGATTTTGGCGTCCATCCGCCGACGATCTACTTTCCGCTCATCGTGGAGGAGTGCATGATGATTGAACCCACGGAAACGGAAAGTAAAGAGACATTGGATCGTTTTGTTGAGGTCATGATCCAAATCGCCAAAGAAGCGGAAGATAATCCGGAAGTGATCCAAGAAGCCCCCCATCATACGGTAGTAAAGCGACTAGATGAAGTAACCGCCGCCCGCAAACCGGTATTGCGGTGGGAAAAAGAATCGGATTGAGAATCATCAACAACTCAACCCCTCCTTTATGGAGGGGTTATTGTTTGAAAGAAGACCATTCGAATGAATGTTCGATATTTGTATTGAAACCGTAAGATTATGTATGTATAGTAGATATATGAAAACTTTTAATTTAAAAGAAGGAGCTAGAACTATGAATGAGTATCATTCTTATAAGTCAGCACAAGGCCGTGCCAAATGGGTACAGGGATTGTTTGTGGTATTTATTGTTTTATCTTTATTCAGTAGTTTATCAATGCTGATGGATAATGTGTATTTATCCAATGTGATAAGTGAAGAAGAGCTGATGAATGATATGGGTTATATGGGAGTGGTGGTAGTTAGTTTACTCATCGGTTTATTTCTGATGATTGTAGAGATCGCCATTGTTGTTTTGTTTTGTATGTGGGTACATCGCATTCACCGCAATCTGCCGTCTTTGGGGGCGCAAAATCTTGAATTTACCCCGGGTTGGGCGGTAGGGTGGTATTTTATCCCCTTCGCCAATTTGGTTCAGCCTTTTCGGGCTGCTAAGGAAGCGTGGAAGGCGAGTGATCCCGAAGTGGAGAAGGAACCGAATACTACCTGGAAATCGCGATCAGTACCAGGGTTGATAACCGCGTGGTGGGTATTTTATATTATTAGAAATGTACTAGCCGGCTCTGCAGGTAGTTCATCCTTCCAAGCAGAAACGATCGATTCTATAATCACATCGAACTACCTATATATTGTTTCTGATCTAGCTAATATTGTTGCAGCTATAATTGCCATTTTCTTTGTGCGTAAACTAACCCAGCGTCAGGAAGAGCGTAATCGCCAAATGCCTCAAGCTTCTCCGGAGTCAAAAGTATGGGTATGAGTAGTGCATTTTGCTGTAGTGTAAAAAACCATTGACGATAAGAAGTGAACATGCTTAACTTAAACTGGTATATCTTCATTTTATCGTACATATCGGACTATCATTGGAGGGAGATTGGGTGGAACAATGGCACGCCCCTGTGCAACAAACGGAAACTCCGCAGGAACAGGTGATAACCCTTAGCAGCGATGATCGGACATGGGGGATGCTTGCCCATTTGGGTGCATTTGCCGGCATGATTTTCCCCTTGATCGGAAACATTTTGGGCCCATTGATCATTTGGCTGGTGAAAAAAGAAGAGAGCTCATTTGTAAATGATCAAGGTAAGGAAGCGCTCAACTTTCAAATCACTATTGCAGCCATCGGTATTGTCCTAGGAATTATATCGGGTATTTTCGGTTTCATTCTGACCCTTATTTTTCCGATAGCGGGATTACTGGTATTGATATTGGTTTCTCTTATACCAATTGCATTGGGTATCTGTGCGATGGTCTTTATGATCATCGCTGCGGTTAAAGCAAACAAAGGTGAATACTATCGTTATCCTTTTGCCATCCGCTTAATCAAATAAAAAAACTGATACACCCTCGACCAACCGGTTGAGGTTTTTTTATTTTTGAAGGTTTGCCTTTTGGAATTGACGAGAAATGGGGTAAAAACATAAACTAAGATTATTCGAGCAGGAGTGGCAATATTTACGCTACACATCCATATCTGCTCGAAATTGCTAAGGAGGGAATCGGTTTGGAACAGTCACAAGTTCCTCAGGATGCACGGACGATGGGCATGTTGGCTCATTTGCTCGGGATTTTTTCGTTTATCGGTCCTTTGATTATCTGGTTGATTAAAAAGGATGAGCATCCCTTTGTGGATGACCAAGGAAAAGAAGCGCTCAATTTTCAGATTTCCCTTCTCATCTATTACTTTATCTCCGGCCTTCTTTGCATCATTCTTATCGGTCTTCTTATCCTTCCAGTTGTTGTCATTGTCCATTACGTTTTTGCCATCCTGGCCGGGGTAAAAGCGAACCAGGGCGAATACTACCGCTACCCTCTTACCATTCGCTTTATCAAGTAAAGAATCTCCAGAAGACCCTCAACCATTGGTTGGGGGTCTTTCGTTGTTTATGGCTTTGTTTTCTCATCTGTACACCCTCTGCGCAGGGGGGAGTAGTAAGGGAGCCTTTATAACGGTATGTGTGGGTATCTTTGGGTAACAATACAGTGGCATTTAATTTTTTATTAAGGAGCACTGCAGTTGATTCGCTTTCTTCCTTGGGCATTTTATCCCAGCTAAGTGTTTGTTTTCTTTTCCTTGCTTGATCAGGAGACCGACTACGGCTAGGTTTTCATCGTTATCTTTGTGGACTAAATGAAGTTCCATATCGGCGGGTTTACCATTGATCGTATGCTCGCTCGGGTGTGGAAATGGAATTGCTGCAGGGTATAACGATTGTTGTTAATCTTGATGGTGTTAATGGTAGTTGACAAATCAAGCGAGAAACCCTATAGTATCATTGATGATGGAATTGATAATCATTATCAATTAATTGGTTTTGCGAATAACGATTCGGAGGGTACATAATGGTTCGCCTATATACTAACGACCTAAAAATCGGCTATGGTGAACGAGTGATTGTGAAGGATCTTTCGGTTGAAATCCCGGATAAAAAAATCACCACCATTATCGGGGCCAACGGTTGTGGAAAATCGACCCTCTTAAAAGCGCTCACACGAATTATTCCCTATGAATCGGGTTCCATCATCCTCGATGGCAGAAGCATCTCAACAGAGGATACAAAAGCGCTCGCCAAAAAGATGGCGATTCTTCCGCAAACCCCTGAAAGTGCGAGTGGGTTAACGGTCGGTGAACTGGTCTCTTACGGACGCTATCCTTATCAAAAGGGATTTGGCCGACTAACCACCGCTGATATCGAAGTGATTGACTGGGCGCTGGAGGTGACGGGTACAGCTGCTTTTAAATATCATTCAGTCGATGCACTATCCGGCGGTCAACGGCAACGGGTTTGGATTGCTATGACCCTTGCGCAGGAGACGGAAATTATCTTTCTGGATGAGCCGACGACTTATTTGGATATGGCTCATCAGTTGGAAGTGTTGGAGCTGTTGCAACAGCTAAATAAAGAACAAGGGCGTACCATCGTTATGGTTCTTCACGATATCAATCAAGCCGCGCGTTTTGCTGATCGGATTATCGCGTTAAAAGAGGGCCACATTGTCAAGACGGGTAGCTGTGAGGAAGTAATCCGCCGTGACGTCCTGAAAAAGGTTTTTCAAATTGATGCCGATATTGGGCGCGATCCCCGTACCAATAAACCTTTGTGTCTTACCTATCACTTATTACAAGGAGAGGATACGCTTGCAGAAACGACTCATGCTGATACCCCTGCTCTTGTCGGTGTTGATTCTTAGCGCTTGTGCCGGCCAAGCGGCGGAAAATGGTAGCGATGAGGAAACCATCACCTATCAATCGGAAAACGGACCGGTTGAAGTGCCTGTCGACCCGCAACGGGTGGTGGTGCTCTCTTCTTTTGCCGGTAATGTAATGGCGTTGGATGTCAACCTTGTTGGTGTCGATTCCTGGTCAAAAATGAATCCTCGCTTCCAAGATCGATTACAGGATGTTGAAGAAGTTTCCGATGAAAACATCGAGAAAATTATTGAACTAAAACCGGATCTCATTATCGGGTTATCCAATATTAAAAACGTGGATAAATTAAGTAAGATTGCACCTACGGTTACCTTTACCTATGGAAAAGTGGATTATCTTACCCAGCATCTAGAGATCGGTAAGCTCCTCAATAAAGAAAAGGAAGCACAGGAGTGGATCGATGATTTCCAAAAGCGCGCCCAAGCCGCCGGTGACGAGATTAAAGAAGAGATCGGTGAAGATGCGACGGTTTCGGTGATTGAAAGCTTTGAAAAGCAATTATACGTTTTTGGTGATGACTGGGGACGGGGCGGGGAGATCTTATACCAAGAAATGAAGTTAAAGATGCCGAAAAAAGTGCAGGAAATGACGAAAAAAGAAAGCTATGAAGCAATATCACCGGAAGTTCTGCAGGAGTATGCTGGTGACTATGTCATCTTTAGCAAAAATCAAGACGCCGATCATTCTTTTCAAAAGACAAATACCTATCAAAACATTGCAGCGGTAAAAAAGGATCAGGTTTATGAGGTTAACGCAAAAGAATTTTACTTTAATGATCCCCTTACTCTGGAATATCAACTCGAATTCTTTCAAAAGTCGTTTCTTAAAAAATAAGCGCGAGAGGGATTCTACATGATCCCTCTCCCCTCTATCTTACTCTAGAGAAAGATGCGATCATTTATGAGTCAACCACGCTCGATTCCATTTGTTTATAAGCTGATTCTGATGTTTGTTTTGTTTATTGCTTCCTTTATCGCAGCGATGGTTTTTGGAGCAGCCGATACGGAGATCAACGAGATTTGGCTGGCGCTTACCTCGGATGTGACAACCGATACTACGACGATGATTCGCGAAATTCGCTTGCCGCGTGAAGTGGCGGCCATTTTTGTTGGGGCCGCCCTTGCTGTCTCCGGAGCGATTATGCAAGGGTTAACCCGAAACCCCCTTGCAGATCCGGGTTTACTCGGTTTAACCTCTGGTGCCAATGCCGCTCTCGCCATTTCGCTTGTCCTAATTCCTTCCGCTAATGATTTTGTCATTATGATCGCCTGTTTGATCGGTGCAGCCGTTGGAACCTTGATGGCTCTTGGGATCAGTGCGATGCAAAAGGGAGGCTTCTCTCCATTTCGTCTGGTTTTAGCCGGGGCGGCGGTGTCCGCCTTTCTGCATGCGATCGCTGAAGGAGTCGGTATCTATTTTAAGATTTCCAAAGATGTATCCATGTGGACGGCTGGCGGTCTGATCGGAACGTCATGGGATCAAGTCCAGGTGATCGTCCCCTTTATCATGATCGGGATTGCGATTTCACTGCTGTTGGCACGGCAGCTGACGATTCTCAGCTTAAACCAGGATCTGGCTGTTGGATTGGGACAACGGACAACCCGGGTAAAAGGAATTCTTTTTATCGTCATCATTTTGTTGGCGGGGGCTGCGGTCGCCCTTGTCGGTAATATGGTATTTATCGGGTTGATGATTCCTCATATCGTCCGTGCCGTCGTCGGGACTGATTATCGCTTGATTTTACCGATGTCCGCCCTACTCGGCGCCTCCTTTATGCTGTTGGCGGATACACTGGGGCGTACCATCCATGCCCCTTTTGAAACACCGGTGGCCGCGATTGTCGCCATGATCGGATTTCCTTTCTTTCTATTGATTGTACATAAAGGAGGGAGAGCGTTCTCGTGATCCATCCTTATTTAATCAAAAAGCAGCGCTTGTTTTTATACGGGTTATTCGCACTTATCGTCATCACCGGCATCATTGGGATGGGAGTGGGTGATTCTGCTCCCTCTTTGCAGCGCGTGCTGCCCACGTTATTCGGGAATGGAACCGATATGGAGGAGTTTGTTCTGTTTTCGATTCGGTTGCCACGGCTCGTCATTACGCTGCTGGCGGGTATGGCGTTGGCAGTATCCGGTTCAATCTTGCAGGGAATTACGCGCAACGATCTCGCCGATCCGGGAATTGTGGGGATTAATGCGGGGGCAGGTGTGGCCATCGCTCTTTTCTATCTCTTTTTTCCGATCGATACCGGCTCCTTTGTCTATATGCTGCCGCTGGTTGCATTTATCGGTGCTTTTCTGAGCGCATGTCTGATCTATCTTTTTTCCTACAACCGCAAGTTCGGCCTGCAACCGGTCCGTTTCGTGCTGGTCGGGGTCGGCTTATCGATGGCCTTGTCGGGAGCGATGATCGTCCTCATCTCCGCTTCTGAACGAGAAAAAGTGGATTTTATCGCCAAATGGTTGGCAGGAAACATCTGGGGTACCGATTGGCCTTTTGTGTGGGCGATTCTTCCCTGGCTGCTGGTGCTGATCCCCTTTTGTTTCTATAAAGCGAATCGCCTCAATCTACTCAACCTTAGTGATGCCGTAGCGATCGGGGTTGGTCTATCCATCAAAAGAGAACGATTCACTCTGCTGTTGTCAGCAGTTGCTCTCGCTGCGGCTGCGGTTTCAGTAACCGGTGGTATTTCATTTATCGGCTTAATGGCTCCCCATATCGCCAAAGCGCTCGTCGGTCCAAGACATCAATTATATATGCCATTGGCGCTTCTCATCGGCGGCTGGTTACTGTTGTTGGCAGACACCATCGGACGCAACCTCGTCGATCCAGCCGGTATCCCCGCAGGCATCGTGACCGCTCTTATCGGTGCTCCCTATTTTCTGTATTTGTTGATGAAGAAATGACGATGGTACAGCCCCCTTTTATCCAAAAGGGGGTTTTTATTATGCAAACAGGAAGAGTGCGCAATCACGGCGAATCAATCGAAAGATCATAAAGACCGAAGGATTGGAGGAATTGATATGTCTTTTCCCCTTCCCAACAGCCAGCATTTTTCCTTGCATGATTACATCCAGTGGTTGGAAGGGATTATTGACGCGATTCACGACGGCATTCTGGTTATTGATGCAAATGGCATCGTTCAACATATTAATCAGGAGTATACCGTTATCACGGGAGTGTCCAAACAGGCGATCATCGGCAAGCCTTTACAGGAGATAAGGCCGGGCGCACAGCTTCCCTTGACGTTAACGGACGGAAAATATCGAAGCGGCATTTATCGCAAAGAAGGAAAAAAGGAGTATGTCGTCGATATGGCACCCATTATTCATAGGGATCGAGTGATTGGAGCGGTCTCAGTTTGTAAAAGCGTATCGGAAGTGCATGCTTTGACCAAGGAGCTTTCCCTCAGTAAAAAAAGAGTGGCACAGCTGGAGAAAGCGGTTGGTCATCTGCATCGTGCCAACTATACCTTCCCGGATATCGTGGGTGCCGAGGGAGGGCTAAAGAAAGTGATCCAACAAGCCCGAAAGATCGCTACATCGGCGTTAAACGTCTTGATTACAGGGGAGAGCGGTACAGGCAAAGAGCTGTTTGCACAAGCGATTCATCAGAGCAGCCACCGCAAAAATGCGCCGTTTGTAGCGGTCAACTGTGCCGCGATCCCGCTTCATTTATTGGAAAGCGAACTGTTTGGCTATGAAGAGGGGGCGTTTACCCATTCTAAGCACGGTGGAAAAATGGGACTGTTTGAATTGGCCCACACCGGGACGCTCTTTTTAGATGAAATCGGGGATATGACGCAGGATCTGCAGGCAAAGCTGTTACGTGTGTTACAGGAAGGGCGAATCCGTCGCGTCGGTGGGTTGGAAGAGCGGGAAATCGATGTAAGAGTGATTGCCGCCACCAATAAAGATCTGCAAGCGATGGTGGAGAAAAAGCGCTTCCGCGATGATCTATATTACCGTTTAAATGTGGTGCACTTATCCATTCCACCCTTGCGCCAACGAAAACAAGACCTTGCGGCCATTGTCTCATCCCTGATTCGACAGCGACCGCGACAAGCACATTTTACGATCGATCCAGAAGCGATGGTGATGTTGCATCAGTATGATTGGCCGGGCAATATTCGGGAGCTAAAAAACACCATCGATTATGCGCTCAATATCGCCGATGGTGAAACCATTACCAGCGCAGATTTACCGGAAACGTTGAGGCGACAGGTATTTGCCAATCCCGCCCCCTCCGCTGATCGTCATTTGAAAACGATTGTGGAACAAGCGGAATATCAGGCGATCGTTACTGTATTACAGGAGACCGGATATGATGGGAAGGGTAAAAAAGAAGCCGCCAAAAGGCTGGGGATTTCATTGGCCACTTTGTATAACAAGCTATCCTATTACAAGATGAAGGGCGATTTCTAATGGGTTAGAAACTCGTTCTACTCATTTAGAAAGCGCTTACAACACAAAGGCTATTTGCCTGTTTCATCGCTGCCCATTTCTAAAGGTTTAAAAAACAATTCCCTCTTCTGTTTGAAAAAAGCCCAGTTTTGGGGCTTTTATTTTTGGCATCAAATTTGCTCTCTGTTAACCGTGATCGGTATCTCAAGGTGAAAAGGAGGCGAAGCTCTTTGGCTCTACTCGGTTTTTTGACGATTGCCGTTTTCTTATATCTGATTTTGAGCAAACGCGTATCGGTGATTGTAGCTTTAATTCTTGTCCCGTTTCTGTTTGCACTTATCGGCGGCTTTGGTGTGGAGATCGGTCCGATGGCGTTGGCGGGGATTGAGGAAGTGGCACCGACAGGGGTGATGCTCGGGTTTGCCATTTTGTTCTTTGGAATTATGAACCAGGCGGGATTATTCGATCCCTTGATCACCCGCATCTTAAAAATGGTTCAAGGCGATCCGTTAAAGATTGTGATGGGTACCGTTGTCATCGCGATGTTAACACATTTGGACGGTTCCGGCGCTTCCACCTTTCTGATTACGATCCCGGCTCTGTTGCCGCTATATGACCGAGTCGGGATGAGTCGTTTGGTTTTGGCGGGTATGGTGGCGTTAGGGGCCGGAACGATGAACATGATTCCATGGGGAGGACCAACGGTACGAGCAGCCAGTTCTCTCGGTCTGGAAGTGAATGCGATTTTTACACCGCTCATTCCGGCGATGGTGGCAGGGATCGGTTGGATTCTGTTTGTCTCGTATCTGATCGGAAAGCGGGAACGGAAACGTGTCGGTATTCATGATTTTGAGTATGACTTTAAGCAAGAATTATCCGCTGAGGAAATGGCCAGCCGACGGCCAAAGCTATTTTGGCTTAACCTGGTTCTGACCATTGTAACGGTGGTTGCACTGGTAAAAGCATGGCTGCCGTTGCCGATTATTTTCATGGTGGCGCTGGCCGTCGCCTTGCTGGTCAACTATCCCGATCCCAAAGAACAACAAGCGCGACTGCGCGCCCAAGCCACAGGCATGGTGACGGTGGTTTCCATCATTTTCGCCGCAGGGATATTTTCCGGGATTTTATCCGGTACTGGGATGATCGATGCGATGGCACAATCACTGGTAGCTGTCGTGCCGCAACAGACCGGCGGATGGATGGCGTTATTGGTTGCGGTTACAAGTATGCCGCTCAGTTTAATCTTTACCCCAGATGCGTACTATTTCGGCGTGTTGCCGGTGTTGGCGCAAACAGCGGGCGTATATGGGATTGAATCCGTTGAGGTGGCCCGTGCAGCCATTCTGGGACAAATGACGACAGGGTTTCCCCCTCAGTCCGTTGACTGCTGCTACGTTTTTACTGATTGGATTGGCGGGAGTGGAGTTGGGTGATCATCAGAAGTTTATCTTTAAATGGGCGTTTCTGACGACCATCGTGATGACGGTAGTGGCATGGATCACAGGTGCAATTTCGATATAAGAGGTGATGGGATGTTACGGATTGGAGTGGGTGCGGGGTTTTCCGGCGATCGGATTGAACCGGCACAGGAGTTGCTCAAGCTGACGCAATTGGACTATCTGGTATTGGAATGCTTGTCGGAGCGCACAATTGCCATCGCCCAAAAAATGAAGCGGCAAAATTGCGACTGGGGCTATGATCCCTTATTGGAAAAGCGGATCACCGCCTTGCTCCCGCTGTTAAAACAAAAAAAGGTTCGCTTGATCACCAATATGGGAGCGGCTAATCCCCATGGTGCGGCCGCCAAGATACTGGCGATTGCACAAGCGCTCCAAATTCCGTGCAAAGTGGCCGCTGTCAGTGGCGATGATGTGTTGGAACAGGTCGATCCACACGATTCCATCCTGGAAAACGGGAAGCGGATTGTCGATTATCAACCGCTGATTTCCGCCAACGCCTATCTAGGAGTGGATGCTTTGCTCCCAGCGTTAAAAAGCGATGCGGACATCATTGTGACTGGCCGAGTGGCGGATCCTTCACTCTTTTTGGCGCCGATGGTGCATCATTACGGCTGGGCGTTGGATGATGTGGATCGTTTGGCTCAGGGTGCGATTGTGGGCCATCTGTTGGAATGTGCCGGTCAAATTACCGGTGGGTATTATGCGGAACCGGGTAGAAAAGCGGTCCCTGGAATGGCTCATCTCGGTTTTCCCTTTGCTCTCATCGAGGAAGACGGAACGGCGACCATCACCAAGCCAAACGAGACAGGCGGAGTGGTCAACCTGCATACGGTGAAAGAACAGCTTTTATATGAGATTGGAGATCCGACGGAATATATCACCCCCGATGTGATTGCCGATCTATCCAAGGTAGAACTGGAAGAGGTCAAACCGAACCATGTCAGAGTAAAGGGTGGGAGAGGAACGGGAAGGCCGGAACAGTTGAAGGTGTCCCTCGGTTACCATGCCGGATATTTGGGAGAAGGGGAGATTTCTTATGCCGGTTCAACCGCGGTGGAGCGGGCTCAACTGGCAAAAGCGATCCTGCTGGAACGATTGCAAGCGGAATATCCTCGCTTACAAGTGGATTTAATCGGCTGTTCCGCCTTACATCGCACCCAATGGGGTGAGCAGCGACCCTATGAGGTGCGTGTGCGCGCGGCTGCTTTGTGTCGGGAGCGGGAGAGTGCCGCCCGCATCGGCCAGGAGGTGGAAGCTCTCTATACCAATGGTCCCTTTGGCGGTGGAGGGGCGCGAAAATATGAATCGGAAATGATTGGAGTCGTTTCTACGCTGATACCGCGAACCAAAGTGAATGTCGATATTCAATTCAAGGAGTGGCGGCCATGAGGAAGGTCAAATTATATGAAATTGCCCACAGTCGGGCCGGCGATAAAGGGGACAGCGTTAATTTGTCGCTCATTCCCTATCAGGAAGAAGATTATGAGTGGTTGCAGCGGGAAGTCACTTCGGAGCGGGTTAAAAAACATTTGTGTGAGATTGTCAACGGGCAAGTGGTTCGGTATGAGTTGCCTTTGATTAAAGCTTTTAACTTTGTCTGTACCGAGAGTTTGGCCGGTGGGGTAACGACTTCGTTGGCACTGGATCCCCATGGAAAAAGCTTAAGCAGTGCATTGTTGGAAATGGAGATTGAAGCTCCTGCTGGTCGGTTAGAGTAGTCGCTAAAGCTTCACATGACGATTTCTCCTTTTTCGGAAACCTATATTGTTCCTTTGATGGGAAGGAATGCGCTTTCTTGAAGTGAATATGTATAAGGGGGCGATCGCGATCCGTTCCCGATCGATTTAATCCATGAAGGAGGAATGTTCGTCATGAGTGTCGCTTTGTCGGCCTATAAAAAACCGAACACAGCTGGGAGTTTGGTTCAATACCACGACCGCTATGACAATTTTATCGGAGGTGAGTGGGTGGCGCCGGTCAACGGCGAGTATTTTGACAATCCCTCCCCTATCGATGGTCAGGTGTTCATGCAAGTGGCGCGTTCCAAGAAGGAAGATATCGATCTGGCGGTAAAAAAAGCGCATCAAGCGCGAGAAGCCTGGGAACGGACATCGGTAGCGGAACGAAGCCGGATTTTGCTTCAGATCGCGGATCGCCTCGAGGAGAATCAAGAGAGGCTGGCGTTGTCTGAAACCTGGGACAACGGGAAACCGATTCGAGAAGCCTTGGCTGCTGATTTGCCCTTGGCGATCGATCATTTTCGCTATTTTGCCGGGGTGATTCGTGGGGAAGAAGGCGGCGTGTCTGAGATTGACGCTCAAACGGTTTCTATGCATATCAAGGAACCGATCGGTGTGGTGGGGCAGATTATCCCATGGAATTTCCCTTTGTTGATGGCGGCATGGAAGTTGGCTCCCGCTTTGGCTGCCGGAAATTGTGTTGTGTTGAAGCCGGCGGAACAGACACCGGCGACGATTCTCTTGTTTGCGGAGTTGGTGGCTGATTTGCTGCCACCGGGTGTGTTTAACGTCGTCAACGGCTTTGGTCCGGAGGCGGGGCAACCGTTGGCTACGCATCCCGATGTGGGTAAAATCGCCTTTACCGGGGAAACCACCACTGGGCGGCTGATTATGCAGTTTGCTTCTGAAAACATTAAGCCGGTCACATTGGAGCTGGGCGGAAAATCCCCCAATATCTTTACCGAAAGCGTGTGGCGGGAGCGGGATGCGTTTGTAGAGAAAGCGTTGGAAGGGTTTACGATGTTTGCCCTCAACCAAGGGGAAGTTTGTACCTGTCCTTCCCGCGCCTTAATTCAGGAGTCTATTTATGACGATTTTATGGCAACGGTACTGCAGCGGGTAGAAAAAATTAAGCTGGGTGACCCCCTCCATCCGGAAACGATGATGGGCGCACAAGCCTCCCAGGATCAATTTGAGAAAATCATGAGTTATATCGATATCGGCAAGCAAGAGGGAGCCAAGGTGTTAATCGGCGGCGAAGCGTATGCTAACCCGGATTATGAGAACGGTTTTTATGTAAAGCCGACGATTTTTGAAGGACACAACCGCATGCGGGTATTCCAGGAGGAGATCTTTGGCCCTGTTGTTTCCGTCACTTCCTTTAAGGATGAAGCGGAGTTGGTGGAAATCGCCAATGATACCCTCTACGGGTTGGGAGCGGGACTGTGGACCCGCGATATGCATCAGGCGTATACCATTGCCCGCCAGATTGAGGCAGGGCGGGTGTGGGTCAATTGCTACCATCAATATCCCGCCCATGCTGCCTTTGGCGGATATAAGCTGTCCGGTATTGGGCGCGAAACTCATAAAATGATGCTGGACCATTACCAACAGACGAAAAATCTGTTTATTTCCTATGATAAAAATCCGGTGGGATTGTTTTAACCCGTAGGAGGGATCCGATGAAACCGGTGCCGCGCGTTCTCGTCACGGATGAGGCGAGGGGCGTGATTGATACGTTGCGACGGGAGCATGGGGAGTTGATGTTTCACCAAAGCGGAGGGTGTTGCGACGGCTCTTCACCGATGTGCTATCGCAAGGGGGAGTTTCGTATCGGCAGCAGTGATTTGCTGTTGGGAGAAATCCATGGATGCCCCTTTTATATCTCTCGCTCCCAGTATGAGTATTGGAAACATACCCAGCTGACGGTGGATATCACACCGGGTAGGGGGGCATCCTTTTCCCTGGAGATCCCGTTGGGAGTCCGCTTTCTGCTGCGCTCACGCCCCTTTACATCCCAGGAGCGGGAATGGTTGGAGACGGTAGAAACGGGGTAGGAGTGAAAATTGGGTTAAAGAGCATCGCTTGACTCTACTGAAACAGTACGTAACCAGGACAAATGAGTAAGCCAGCATCCAATGTGTAGTTGGATGCTGGCGCTCTTTTGTAAATAAAGTGATTATCTGATCAACTACTCGTATGGATGATATCTTTGTGAACGGAATAAACCACAGGTCCGTTCAGTGGCAAGCCAGCTTATTTTTCAACTATAGGGATGAAAGCATGTACCAGACGGAGGAGGATTCCTCTGCTGCAAGACTGGTCTGTTGTCAAACCAACCAAAACATCAACAGGGGAAGGGTAATCACACTAAGGCTGGTACTGATCAGGGTGGCGCTGGAGACAAAATCCGCATCCGTCTGAAATTGCAATGCCAACAGGGTGGTGTTGGCTGCGGTGGGCATGGCGGCGATCAAAATCATAATCTGCTTTAACATGGGCTCTACCGGCAGCAGGAGGGTAATGACCAATGCGATTGCGGGAGAGACCAGCATCTTGAGCGAAAGGGAATAGGAGAGCTTTTCCAACTTTAATTTGCGAATCGAGATCTGAGCCAATTGCATTCCCAGCACAATCATAATGATGGGGATGGTGGCGTTTGCGACCAAGTCTACTGCCTGTAGAATTGGTTCCGATAAGGGGACGCCCAACCAGGTGAAAGCGAGACCGACCAATACCCCGTAAGCGACAGGAACCCGGCGGACGGCGGTAAGAGCGGAACGGACTCCACCTCCTTCAGGACTGCCTTTGGCAGCGTAGTACACACCCATTGTACTCATCAACAGGGCTTGCACCACCATCAAGAAGACGGCATAATCCAACCCTTCATTCCCAAATACAAACAAAACCAAGGGAACGCCGTAGTTGCCGCCGTTCATAAAGACAGAGGCCAAGATCATCCCGCAGGTTTCGGGGGTGTTATACCCTTTTGCCCGACCGATCAGTGTCGTCAGAAGTACCAGGGAAAGGAAAAGCCCCATGCAGTAGAGGAACATATACAGGTGGGTCCATTGTAATTCGATTCCGTAAAACGTGCGGAATACCAGCACCGGTGACAACAGATAGAGCGCCATGGTGGACAGGTTGCGTACATCGAAGCCGATGGTCTTCTGTCCGATATAGCCGATGCCAAAGATCAAAAAAATGGGAAGTAAAATGCCAAGGAACTCCACGGTCCTGCTCCTTTCAAAAATAGGTCTCTTTTATTATCCACCTTCTGTCAAGGTGAGAGGAGAATGGAGAATCGATCGCTTGATGAAAAAATAAAGGGAAGGGAGCGGCACGGCAGGAAACGGGCTGTTTTCGTAGAAAAATGGATAGAAAACAGAAATCTCAATATTTAATCCATTGTAAGCTGCGAGGAGGGAATTGTATGGTTGGAGTACGACGGACGGTTGCCATTCTGTTGTCCATCGGCTTAATGCTTACTCTTCTGTGGAATCCGGTACAGGTGGAAGGAAATGCAGGCAAAGGGGTGTCTATTTCCAAATTGGTTCAGTCGATGACGTTGGAAGAAAAGATTGGACAGATGACGATGGTCGGCTTTTACGGTTCAGAACCGACAGAGGAGATTCGCCGTTTAATACAGGATACCCATGCGGGCAATGTGATTCTGTTCGCCTATTCGGATAATGTGGTTACTCCAGAACAGACGGCCCGTCTCAATAACGGTTTGCAAGAATTGGCTGAGGATACCCGGCTGGGGCTGCCGCTTTTGATCTCCACGGATCAGGAGGGGGGAGTGGTGGCCCGCATGACCACAGGAGCGACGGAGTTGCCTGGAAATATGGCGTTGGCCGCCAGCCGGGAGCAATCCGGGGCGGAGGAAGCAGCAGCTCTGACGGCGGAGGAGCTAAGGGCTGTCGGTATCAATATGAATCTGGCGCCTGTAGTGGATGTCAATGTGAATCCGTCCAATCCAGTGATCGGAGTACGTTCGTTTGCGGAAGATCCAGCATTGGTATCCCAATTTGGAGAGCAAGCGATTCGCGGGTATCAGAAAAACGGAGTGGTGGCGACAGCGAAACATTTTCCAGGCCATGGTGATACCGATGTCGACTCCCATCTGGGTTTGCCGGTGATTGAAAAAAGCCGCGAAGAGTTGGAACAAGTTGAATTTGTCCCCTTTCGCCATGCGATAAAAGCGGGCACCGATGCGATTATGACTGCTCATATTCACGTTCCCGCCTTGGATGATACGCCTGATCTGCCGGCGACATTGTCTAAGCCGATCTTAACCGATCTGTTGCGGGGGGAGATGAAGTACAAGGGTTTGATCATCACCGATGCCATGGATATGGAAGGGGTGGCTGATTACTTTGGCGGTGTGGAAGAAGCGGCGGTAAAAGCGGTGGATGCCGGGGTGGATATTGTCTTGTTAACGCCGGCGATATCGATCGAGGAACAGATCGGAGTGATGGATTCGATCGGTGATGCGGTAAAAAGCGGCGATATTTCGGAAAAACGGATTGATGAATCAGTGACACGCATCCTAAAAGCAAAGAAAAAATACGGACTTTTCCACGATCGCTATGTTGATGTTGGGCAGGTTCCCCAGCGGGTGGGAACGCCGGAACATCAAGAGCAAGCGCTTGAGTTGGCCCGACGCTCCATCACGTTGGTTAAAAATGAAGAAGGGCTACTTCCTTTGCAGTTGGATTCGTCGGAGCGTTTAGGGGTAATCAGTCCGTTTTCGCTGCGGGAGTTTGTAGAGCCATATCATACCAATATGGAAGAGCAGCGACTTCAAGGCGTTAACCCAACGGATGCAGAGATCCAACAGGCCATACAGCTGGCGGAAAAAAGCGATCGATTGGTGGTGGGAACCCATTCCTCCCATTTGTATCCCCAACAGCAAAAGCTCGTACAGGAATTGGAGAAGCTGGAAAAGCCGCTGGTGGTGATCGCTTTTCGCAATCCCTATGACATTCGCGACTTTCCCGATGTAGACGCCTATTTAACCACCTACGGCTATCGCTCGGTCTCGTTGCAAGCGGCGGTGGAGACGATATTTGGCACCAATCATCCCCAGGGGAAACTGCCGGTTACCATTCCCGATCGCTATCCCTATGGGCATGGATTAAAATATTAAAAATAAACGAGATAACAACCCGGATCAATGATTCGGGTTGTTTTGATTTGAGATGAAAGACATGGTTCAATCGTTTATGATGAGTGTGTGCCAACTTCAATAGAACGGAGAGGAGAGAGGAAGGCACGATTATCCCGTGTGGCTTAAGATGGAGAAAAAAGACCATAATCATCGATTTGAGCAAACGGTCGATGTCTGCAAGCGCTTTTGGAAAGATGATCGGATCGGATGAACTTGATGTGATGATAGGGGGAATAAACATCCCTCCCTCGTCTGACGCTTGATATCGAAAGCTAGGTTTTCTCGCTCGCAAAGATATAAAGGGGTGAGCGTATGCGCGTGTTGGTAACGGGAGGGACGGGTTTTTTAGGGCGTCATTTGGTACATGCATTAGTGGAACGAGGACATCAGGTAACTGTATTGTATCGTTCCGAGAAGCGGCTGCATCATCTGCCCAAGGATGTACAAACCATTCGAGGAGATGTCAAGGATGCCGACAGTATACAAGGATGTGCCCGCGGACATGAGGTTGTGTTTCATTTAGCAGGTGAGGTGGCCTGGGGTCGGCGGCTGCGTCGCCGCATGTTGGAAGGACATCTAGTGGGAACGCGCCATCTGATCGCAGAGGCAAAACGGGCAGAGGTGGCTCGGTTCATCCTAACCAGCTCTGCGGCGGCGGTGGGTTTTTCTGATGATGGGACACCGTTGGATGAGTATGCTCCCTTTAATGGTGATCGGTTGAATATTGGATACGCCATCGCCAAACGAAAAGCGGAAGAAGAAGTTTTGCGAGAAGCGGATGCAGGATTTCCCGGATTATGTGTCAATCCGTCGGTGATTGTAGGGCCGCGCTCCCCTTCTTTTTTATCTCGGGTGGCACAGGGACGATTGCGGTTGGCACCGGCGGGAGGCGTAAATTTGGTCGATGTGCGCGATGTAGTTGAGGGACATCTGTTGGCGATGGAAAAAGGGAAGCCTGGTACGCGGACGATTTTGGCCGGTACCAATCTTCCGTTGGTGGATGTCTTTCAACAGATCCAACATCTGGCTGGAGGGGAGGTCAATGTCCGGCCGCTTTCCCGCTCCTATGCCCGCTTGGTTGCGATCGTTGCAGAGATGGCCTCGTGGATAAATGGACGGGATGCTGCCTTGGCCTGGGATTTAGCCACGCTGACCAATCGTTATGCCTATTATGATGCAACCGAGGCCAAACAGCAGTGGGGATGGCAAGCACGTCCGTTGCAGGAGACGCTATCTTGGGCTCTGGCACAAACCGGTGATAACGATAAACAAGCTCGCCCTCGCTAAAATGATTATGCTATTATGACAAAGGTGGTAGTTTAATTTCTCATCCGCGAATGCTGAAAAGATACGAGTATCTTTTTCAATGTGATAGGCGGACAAGTGGGTGAAAAAATGACAACATGGCGATGCATCCATACAGGGATGAGCGATAGTGCTTGGAATATGGCGGTGGACGAAGCGATATTGATTGCTCATAGCGAGGGGGTTGTGCCGCCGACGGTTCGATTTTACGGCTGGAATCCACCGACACTCTCCATCGGTTATTTTCAGAGAGCCCGCCGGGAGGTGGCGTTGGAACGTGTCGCCGCACGTGGGTTAGGCTTTGTGCGCCGTGCGACGGGTGGCAGAGCAGTACTACACGATCAAGAGGTTACTTATAGTGTGATCGTATCGGAGAGCTATCCGGGAATGCCTACCTCTGTGACGGAATCTTATCGCGTGATCAGTGCGGGATTATTGGAGGGCTTCCGGGAGTTGAAAATGCAAGCAGAGATGGTTCCGCTGGAGAGTGAAGAGGAAAAAGTCAAATACGCCTCCATGGGTTCGGCTGCTTGTTTTGATTCTCCTTCCAACTATGAATTGGTAGTGGAAGGGAGAAAAGTGGCGGGAAGTGCTCAAACCCGTCAAAAAGGCGTGATTTTACAGCACGGTTCCATTTTGTTGGATCTGGATGTCGATTTACTGTTTGATGTGCTTCAATTTCCTTCTGATCGGGTCAGGGAACGGATGAAAAGAGGATTTTTGCAGAAAGCGGTCGCCATTAACCAGTTACGGCCTGATCCGGTTACATACGAAAAAGCGGTGGATGCATTTACAACCGGGTTTGCCAAGGGTATGAACATCCAACTCATACCTGGGGAGTTAAGTGCGCGTGAGTTGGATTTGGCCCACCAATTGGCGGCATCCCGCTACGGCCGAGAGGAATGGAATCTGAAAAAATAGTGCTTCTTGAAAAGGCTATCACCTCCGATACTGTTTTCATTGGGGGTGATTTGTTGTGGAATAAAATTTTAGTCTTTAGCAGGAATGAAGGGAAACAAAATCGTATTCAATAGAAAATGGCATTTATTCAAAGAGATATTGGGAACATGGTTTCTTTCATTGATTTTTATTTTTCTTTTATCGATTTGCTGATGGAATTAGAATAACGGGGCGAATAACATCACTATCCACTGTTTTCCTGTAGGTAAAAGGGATGAGGGACATGGGGAAGAATTTATCTTTTTGCTGAGAAGGCATTGTCGAAAAATCGCGGTCTGTGTCATAATGAAGTTGGTGTGGTCAGGATAAAGATGCCAACTTCTCTCTTTTAATAGGGATGATGGATATGTAATGCTACTTGATTCGTCGCAGCTTTTGGTTAGGAGGAAAGCTACATGAGTATGAGGAAAGGCCGGTATTATGAGCGGTACCAGGTGGAGGACGTTCTGACGTTTTTCTCCGGACAGCTGGTGTCCGCCAAGTCACCGGATGGCGCACGGGTCTTTCTTCAGGAGATTACCCTAAGCAAACCGCTACCGCCGGGTGCTAAGGAGATCTTGACCAACCTGGAGAATGAGCACTTGGCTCCGATTTTAGATGTGATGGAAGAAAAAGAGCGAATTGTGCTGGTTCACCCTCCGATGGGAGGAGAGCCTTTATCCCTCCTTGTGCAACCACGGCGTGGTATGGAACCCAGTCAAGCTTTAACCGTTTACCGTCGTTTGCTCCGTACGGCCATCAATTTGTCGGAGCTTCCCATTCCTTTATATACGACTCTTGATTCCCGTAATATCATTATTGAAGGCAATCGTCCATATGTTCTTTTTATTAGTTTTGAAAAGTTTACCAAACGGCAAGCGGATGAAAAATGGCGCTATCTGCTCCATTTTTTGTTGAATGGGTTCCGGATGGAGAGTCGACCGGAAAATCCTGAAGGGGATCGAAGTATTCGTGAGCTACCTGATGCACTGAAAAAACTGGTTATTATGGCAATGGACCCCGAAAATTCGATGCAAGATGTACTAGACGCCGCTGAAAAGACCGTTCTTCCTAAACAACAGAAAAAAATGGCCACCGATAAGCGCGGCAATACGCGAGTCATCGTCTACTCCGGCGTTGTGGCGGCTGTGGTGATTACCGGTATTATTGTGGGTAACCAGTTCACCAATACCCCAGCTCAAGCAGAACATGAGCAGAAGATACAGGAGGAACTGGATAAGCCCGGTAATACGGTTTTGTTTAAGGATGTCGTATTTCAACGGCTACAATCGCTTCCGGAGAAGTTGCCTCCATCGTTGGAAGGACCCTTTCTCGTTCAGGGAGAACTGGTACAAAACGAAGCGAATCCGTTCAAGTTTTATGTGTCCTCGCAAGACCTTGAATCTGATTTTGGCCTTGAGGTGGATGACAAAGGGCAACTCATTTTATTCCAGTATATCAATGGTGAAACGAAAGAGTTGGCCAATTCCGGGGATGAGTTTTCGATTGATCCCAAGAAGGAGTATGGGGTAGAGATCCTGTATGTTCCCGAAGATTCCTTCCGTGTTGCGGTGACCGATCAGAAAACAGAAGAAAAGTGGGTATCGGTCGGTCCTGTGCCGACACCTTCCACATTTAATGTCGTTGTTGAAGGAAGTAAAGGGACTGCATTTAAAAATCCCAGTGTGGCCAAGGTGGAAGAGAAGCAAGAAGCGATCTCCGGGTGGATGGAGAAACAACCTTGGATGTTGCAACAGGGAACCGGGATTCTGCGCAAAGGTCAAATTGATTTAGCAGGTGATACCCGGATCCATCTGGAAAAGAACATCGATTCGTTTGTATTAACACGCCCCAAGGGATTTGACGATGATCCGATTCGGATGCGATTGGACGCTGTCGATGGTACCTCTTATCAATTTATCTGGATGAAAAACGGTCAGATGGAATTGGAGAAAACGGGATATGAAACGGAAAAGCTGGACATCCAATACTTTGGTCCCAGCTGGGTACCCGATGAGGAGACCAGGATCTCGATTGTGAGCGGTTCCGAGGAATTTGGGATTATCGTGGAACAGGGATCCAAAATTGTCTCATTGGGAACAAATGTTGAATCCCCGGTTAAAATCGACAACATCATTATCGAAAACCAATCGTGGATTCGATTGATCGATAAGTAATAAAAAATAACAAAAATCCCTGTCATTATGGACAGGGATTTTTGTTTGGATGGAGATTGTGTGATGAGCTAAATCTGATGCTCAAAAGCGGCTTGCAAGCGGCGCACGAGATTCCCTGGCGTGCTGTCCCCTACAGGTGTGCCGTCAATCTCGATAACAGGAGTGATCTCCATGGTGGTACTGGTGATAAATACCTCATCCGCCCTGTGCAGATCTTGTAAGGTAAATGCTTCTTCCTTTACAGGGATGCCCATGTCTGCTGCCAACTCCAGTACGACTTGGCGGGTGATTCCGTGAAGAATCAAGTTATTGGCGGGATGTGTAAATAGTTGTCCATCCTTAGCCAGAAAGACATTGGTGGAGCTACCCTCTGTTACCGTTTCATCCCGGTGCAGGATGGATTCCTGGCAGCCATGTTCTTTTGCTTTTTGCTTTGCAAGGACGGCACCCAGCAGATTAAGGCTTTTAATATCGCAACGCAACCATCGAATATCCGGTTGTGTCATGGTACGTATTCCGTTTTGTAGATGGTTGAGGGGACGTTCCGCTTCCACTGTGTATGCGACGATGACAGAGTGGCTCTCTTCTGGAAACGGGTGTGAGCGGGGAGCGACCCCCCTACTGGTTTGCAGGTAGACGGTACCGTCGGCTAGTTGATTCGTCTGCACCAACTCCTGCAGCAATTGACTTAAGCGTTCTAAATTGTAAGGAAGTTGTAAGCTGATTTCATCGGCGCTTCGTTGAAAGCGATCGAGGTGGTCTTGCAGGCGAAAGGCTTTCCCATTGTAAACCCGGATAACTTCATAGATACCGTCACCAAATTGGTAGCCCCGGTCTTCAATGTCGACTTGGGCGTTTTCCCGCTTTGTCAGTTGGTCATGAAACAAGATCATTTCAACGTTGCCTCCCACTAATAGGATTGATCCAATTGTGACGCATTCTCTTTCACTTGGCAAGTTGAAATTGCCTAATTCCCAATCGGACCTTCACAGGGTCTTTCCATGTTTTTAACTGGATTACCAGACAAGCCTTAAAAGCAAGTCCGGAAAAAGGTTGTGTGACTGGCAGAATTGCTCCGTATTTCCCCAGGCGGCCCGGATCGGTCCCGTTCGATAAAATTCAAATTTTATTCCATATATGGTAGTGGTATAATATATTGGAACCTACATGTTGTGATTAATGATGCATCCAATAGAATGTCCATCACCGTTTAATCGCAATAACAACGGGGCATGAGGGGGAGTAAGGATTGAAAATCGAGCGTTATTTTACGCAAAAAGGTCAAGATCCCTTTGAGTCGGTGACGTATGTGAGACGGGATTGTCGCATTACCAATCCCGATGGAACGGTTGTCTTTGAGATGACGGGAGCAGAGATACCGGAAAACTGGTCGCAAGTGGCGGCGGATATCATGATTTCTAAGTATTTTCGCAAAGCAGGTGTTCCGCAATTTGACGAGAATGGCCAACCGCTGTTTGATGAAGCGGGTAATCCTATCACCGGCCCGGAACGAAGTGCGAAGCAAGTGATTCATCGCTTAGCGGGCTGTTGGCGGGAATGGGGGGAGCAGGCGGGATATTTCGATACCCCGGAAGATGGACAAGCCTTTTATGATGAGTTGGTTTATATGTTGCTGCACCAGATGGCGGCCCCCAATTCCCCGCAGTGGTTTAATACGGGATTGGCTTATGCCTATGGCATTACCGGTAAGCCTCAGGGGCATTACTATGTCGATTCAAAAACCGAAGAGTTAAAAAAAGGAAAAGACGCCTATAGCCGTCCTCAGCCCCATGCTTGTTTTATTCAATCGGTGGAGGATGATCTGGTCAACGAAAACGGCATTATGGATTTATGGGTGCGGGAAGCGCGTCTATTTAAATACGGCAGCGGCACTGGCACCAATTTTTCCAATATCCGCGGCAAAGGGGAACCCCTTTCCGGTGGCGGGACCTCCTCCGGTCTGTTGTCCTTTCTCAAAATCGGGGATCGGGCGGCGGGAGCGATTAAATCCGGTGGTACGACCCGCCGTGCAGCCAAGATGGTAACATTGGATCTGGACCATCCCGATGTGGAAGAGTTTATCAACTGGAAATCGCAAGAGGAAAAGAAAGTGCGCGCCTTGATTGCGGCGGGCTATGATCCTTCCTTCAATGGTGAGGCTTATGAGACGATCTCCGGTCAAAACTCCAATAATTCCGTGCGCGCACCCAATCAATTTTTTAAGGTGTTGGACGCTGACGGTGGATGGGATTTAAAACGACGGACCGACGGCAAAACAGCCAAAACGATACCTGCCCGTGAGCTATGGCGTCAGATCAGCTCAGCGGCATGGGAGTGCGCTGATCCTGGCTTGCAATACGACGGCACTATCAACGAGTGGCATACCTCTCCTGCGGGAATAGATGGGCAGTTTGGCGCGCGCCACAACCGTATCAACGCGTCTAATCCGTGTAGCGAATATATGTTCCTGGACAATACCGCCTGCAATCTGGCCTCCCTCAATCTGATCAAGTTTTTTGATGCGGACAAGAGCCGTTTTGATATTCCCGCGTTGAAACATGCCTCTCGTCTATGGACGATTGTGCTGGAAATCTCCGTGTTGATGGCGCAGTATCCTTCCAAGGAGATTGCGCAGCTCTCGTATGAGTATCGTACCTTAGGGCTGGGGTATGCCAATATCGGCACCGTGCTGATGGTCTCCGGTATTCCTTACGATTCAGAGCGGGCATTGGCAGTGACAGGGGCGGTGACGGCGATTATGACGGGTACCGCTTATGCCGCCTCAGCGGAAATGGCGAAGGAGTTGGGTGTATTTAAGGCGTTTCCCACCAATCGGGAGCATATGTTGCGGGTGATTCGCAACCATCGTCGCGCCGCTTACCATGTGCGGTCGGAAGAGTATGAAGGCTTGATGATTAAACCGATGGGCATTCACCCGACTCATTGCCCACCGGATCTGCTGGAGGCGGCACGGCAAAGTTGGGACGAGGCTTTAGAGCTGGGGGAACGATACGGGTATCGCAACGCTCAGACGACGCTGTTGGCGCCTACCGGCACGATTGGATTGTTGATGGATTGTGATACTACCGGGGTGGAGCCGGATTTTGCCTTGGTTAAATTTAAAAAGCTGGCTGGTGGCGGCTACTTTAAAATCGCCAACCAATCGATCCGGCCCGCTCTCAAAAATTTGGGCTACAATCCGGAGGAAATCGCCGATATTCTCGCTTATGTCACTGGAACCCTTACTTTGGACGGTGCTCCTCACATCAATCGGGAAAGCCTGAAGCAAAAAGGACTGACTGATGAGGAGATGGATCGGATCGAGGAGAGCTTGCCCTCGGTGTTTGAGTTGCCTTTTGCCTTTAACCGCTGGACCCTTGGTGAGGAGTGTTTGCAGCGACTCGGCTTTACACCGGAGCAGTATCAGGCGCCGAACTTCAATTTCTTGCGGGTGATCGGTTTTACCCGTTCCCAGATCGAAGAAGCGGGCGATGTGATCTGTGGTTTGATGACGACGGAAGGGGCTCCTCATTTAAAGGAAGAGCATTATCCGGTATTTGACACCGCCAATCCCTGTGGAAAACGAGGGAAACGGTATATCCACTACATGGGCCACCTGCGTATGATGGCGGCAGCGCAGCCGTTTTTGAGCGGAGCCATTTCTAAAACGATCAATATGCCTCATGAATCGACGGTGGAAGATATTGAGCACGCCTATTATGAAGGGTGGCAATTAGGGCTGAAAGCGGTGGCTCTATACCGAGATGGCTCTAAGAGTTCACAACCCCTCAATGCCCGTGGCGACGATCAAGGGGATGACGAGGAGACGGAAGCCGCTGAAAAGCCGGCGGAGAAAGCGGATGCCCATATGGTAGCAGCCACGGCGCAGCTAAAAGAGATTTACGCCAGCGGTCATGTTCCCAGCGTTCGCCGCCGTCTTCCCAGCAAACGGGAAGGGATCACACAGGAAGCTCGGATCGCCGGTCATAAGATTTTTGTACGGACCGGTGAGTATGAGGACGGCACCCTTGGCGAGATTTTTATCGATATGCATAAGGCGGGCAGTACGATGCGGGGGATGGTGGATGCCTTTGCTGTGGCGGTCTCGCTAGGATTGCAGCACGGGGTTCCCTTGGAGAAATATGTGAAGTCGATGACCTTTACCCGCTTTGAACCGGCGGGAACAGTCAACCATGCCAACATCAAAATGGCCACCTCGGTTGTGGACTATGTTTTCCGGCTGCTGGGAATGGAATATCTCGGACGGACCGATTTTGTCCAAGTTCCACCGAAACAGGAGGAACTCCGCCTTCACGCCAATCGTTGGAAGCGGGAAAACGAACAAGCGCAGCAAGAGGAAGAGCAGGCAAAAGCGCCGGAGCATGCCAATTCCGAAGTGGAACAAGCTTACCAGGAGATGTCGGGTGGTCACGAGGCACCCCAGGATAACTTGGAGGCGATCCGAGCCAGCAGTGGAGCCCCCCTCTGTATTGATTGCGGGGGTATGACCAAACGAAACGGATCTTGTTACGTTTGTCTCGATTGCGGCGCAACCACTGGTTGTTCCTGAGAAGTTAGTTAAATAGTGATATTGTCATAAAAAGATTGGACTGCACCCCTTTTCGAAGACACAGGAAAAACCCTGTGGATCTACGAATACAAAAGGGGTGTTTTTTATAGAGGAGTGAGTGAGATGCGTATCGACGAGGATGATACCGAGCTGGACGTTAGCGGATGCCTGTGGTACCAGGGCGAATCGTTTACCAGAGAAGTTACGGAAACCGCGTTCGATGGTACCCTTGTCTCAATATATACGTATTTTGCTGGATATCTTGATGGCCCGTAAGGGAAGGGTACCCTACAGTACAGATACGATTGGGACGAAACCGGAAAGCTCATCTCCAAGGAATAAGGCTGATCGAGGAAGTGGCTTGGTTTCTTCGACCTGAGAACGGTTGTCGATCTACCATCCGCACCAATCAAACTATCCCGGCACACTTTTAGAACTACGATTCATATACAGGTGCTATCACCGCATAGCAGAAGGTGTTCTCCAATATGCACGTCAAATTCCACAATCTGAGTGAAGGAAGGATTATATGACTAACCCCAGCAAAAATGCAGTTGCCAATCGTATTCGTAACCGTTTCCAGGCGGCGATCGATGCCGGAATTAAGCCTGAGTCCGTCTCTGGTTCATCTGACAGCGAGATCGACTCAATGGCGCATGATCAGGGCGTCCACCGAGTTCCGGCAGCGGTTCGCGAAGTGCTTCGCCTGATCGGTCGCAAACCCGGACTGTGGCTGGCCGGGAGTACTTTTGGAACGAAGAGCGTTCGCAGCAAGGAGAAGAACTACGCCACACTCATACTGGCGAGGTTCGACCACAGCGTCGGGGATGCGGCCGAAATGCTCGTCCTTACGAGCCATGGCAGTTACGAGTACCAGTTTATCGACGGCGTGGACCTCGAACTTGATGACCCACCAGTGTGGAGGGTAGTTGAGGGCTCTGAGGCAGCACGGACCTGGTCGAGTGTGACGGAGTGGTTTAACGACATCACTCCGGACGTGGCCGCTTATAAGGAACGGCTTGAGATCCTGCGCGAAATGGGAGAACGGTGTCTTCCTCCCTGGGCGGAAGACATTCGCCTGGACTGAGGTTGGAGGGATATTACTAGATATTACAAATTCGATCGTGCCGAGCGAATATAACAATGCCTACGATTTTGCCGAAAGATGAAGAAACTTGACTTGAAAGGAGCCCTTCGCTTATGAACCAGATCAAACGGCACGATCCCGATGCGGAGAACGCAAAGGTTCGAGAAGGCAGGCTAGCAAAGTCCATAGAGCGGAACCTCGCTAAAGCTACTGATTATCCGGGCATGCTGAAATTGACTCAGCAAAACGCCCTGTTGCGCACCTGTTTCCGGCTCCTTCGATCCGACGGGGAAGTCTGCCGAGTCCCAAGACGTGCTTGCTCTTGCCGATGCCGCTGGCAGTGCCTTCTTCGCCGCTGCAAAGTTCCTTCCGGGGAAGAATTTCAGTTCACGGTGCGCGAGCGGATGACGCTGAAGGCGACGGGATCTACGTCCGATCACGAGGTCGTTGTGTGGCTGGAAAGCTTGTGGGCTTGTCTGATTTCCCGGAACGAACCTGCCACCGATGAACTCTGCAAATTTCCCGTGAACTCGCTTCGCACGATCGACGGCACGTATGCACCCTTCGTCTATAGTTGGGCCGAAGCCGTCCTTTCTTTCTGCCTTCGCGAGGATGCCGCCCTTTCCAAACTCAACGCTGCGCTTTCCGCTACCGCGCCGGACAAAGTCGACCGGGATCTGCTCAATATCGCACTGCAGATCTACTACCCACAGATGAAAGTGCTGCACCACCTCGCCACACACAACGTCGACGAGTTCAACAAAGCCCTCGCGCAAGCCGTCGATCTGCATCGGGAATTTTGGACGGTCGATCAGTATCGTGCAACTGACCCCGACGGCTATTTCTCATTACCCCTGACAGCGATGGCCGCCATTGCACACGACATCGGGATGGCTGTCACTGTGGAATCTGAATATCTTCCTGCCCGTTTCATTATAGGTGAGGGTTTTAAGAGATCTGCAGTTGAAAACAATCGTCTTAGGCAATCTGGACAATGAAACCCAGCAACTTTTCGCTGGAAGGTGAGAATGATGATGCGCATCAGTCGCGATGAAACGATGATAGCGAAGGAGGATTATACCAACGTGATCCAACGCGAACGATATTCAGAAGTTCACCGGGTAGCAGGAAACGCCCAGCAGCGAAAACAAAGCGACGATCTGAGTAGGAGGGAGGGTTCTAATTGTTACGTGTAAGCGAAGATGATCTCGATAGTGAACCGTACGGCCCTATGTTGTATCAGGGTAAACGTTTTACAGGCGTGGCCGAGGATCGGCTCCCCGATGGAACGATGAACTCCGCCACTCCATATGTAAACGGCTGGCAGGAAGGACCCGATTATGAATGGTACCCGGATGGAACGTTGAAGGCAGTAGGATACTACCACAAAGACATCCCAGTAGGTGTGCACTGCACTTGGAGGCCCGATGGTACCCTCGCTCGTGAAATTGAGTTTACTGACGGTGGCCGTATCCTTCGACGTCGCGGCTTTGACCGTAAGGGTAACGTATGTTGGGAAGATGGCGGTTGAGCTTTCCGGTGTTCGGGTGGACCTGAGTCTCTCCAGTATCCCAAGGTTAATATGAAAGGCGACCGAGCCAGCAGTGGAGCCCCCCTCTGTATTGATTGCGGGGGTATGACCAAACGAAACGGATCTTGTTACGTTTGTCTCGATTGCGGTGCAACCACTGGTTGTTCTTGATTAGTCGGATATCTCAAAAAACCTGCCACCACTTGGTGACAGGTTTTTGCTTTTACTTTTCGGATAGGTTAGCGGTTTTGGCCAGTACCGCTCGGATGGTCGTATAGGAAACCGTATCGGGCAAGGATTCTTTAAGTGGGGTTAGGCGGGTGCCTCCTACCTTTTGGATGGCTGCTATCACCATTTCTTCCTGGCCTGCTGGGATGAGGCGATTCCAGTCGACGGGATATCCTTCGGCGCAAGCGCGAACGAGATGGCTTTCAAGGGTAGAAGGAGCTAATCCCCGTTCGCGGCTGATCTCATCCAGCGATTTTTCTTCCTCTTGCCATCGGCGCCAGGTGAGAAGATAGCTGGGCTCTTTGTCATCGTTATCGTTTGTAGTGGTGGACGCCGTTTCAATCATTGCGACCCCGGTGAGGGGCAATCCCTCTTGCTCAGCGTATTCCCGGATTACCTGTAAAAACGCATCGCCATATTTGTCGTGTTTTTGGAGGCTCATCCCTTTGACAGTCAGCAATGTATCCCGATCACCCGGAAGAATGCGAGCCATCTCCGTCAAGGTGCCGTCGGAGAAGATCATATACGGAGGAATTTGTTCGCGTTGGGACAGTTGTAGACGCAGATTCCACAGTTTTTCAAACAGCTCTTTTTTGACGGAGGCTTGCGGTTTTTTCTCCTGCTTGACTCGAAGTAAGACAGAGCGCTTTCCTTTCAATACTTCAGCAGCAACGGGAGTGAGGGTGAGACGGGGGAACTCTTCATCGGTAATGTGAAGGTATCCTTCGGCTGCCAATACATGAATACGGTGTGTGATCGCTTTTTCCGTCCAATTTTGCAATAAACCGTATGTAGGAAGACGGTCTAACTTTAGCTCTTTTACCCGTTTGTTCCGCGAGCCCTTTAACACCTTGGCCGTCATGGAAACACCGAATCGTTCCCGCATCCGGCGGACGCAGGATAAGATCTTTTGGGCTTCTAAGGTGATGTCTTGCTGTTCCCCTTGATTGGCGCAGTTGGAACAGCGCTTGCAGGAAATGGCGGTATAATCGCCGAAGTGATGGGCTAACATTTGTTGCAGACAGCGTTGGGTATGGCAATATTGGCGCATCTGCTGTAATTTTCGCCGTTCCCGTTCCTTGAGCTCAGCGGTGAGAGTGTTGCTTTCAATCAAAAATGATTGCGTCCGTACATCGGAAGGGGAGAACAGCAATATGCAGTCGGCAGCTTCCCCGTCCCTACCGGCACGTCCCGCTTCCTGATAATAGGATTCTAGATTGCCGGGCATCTGCCAATGGATGACGAAGCGGACATTGGATTTATCGATGCCCATGCCGAAGGCGTTGGTCGCCACCATCACCTGTAAGCGGTCAAAAGCGAACGCTTCCTGGGCTTGGTGCCGCTCCTCTTCTGTCAGTCCGGCATGATACTTTCCCGCTTGAAATCCCCGTTCTACCAAGAATCGGTGAACCTGATCCGTCTCCTTTCGAGTGGCACAGTAAATAATTCCCGGCTGTCCTGGACGTTTCGATAGATAACGGGTGACATAATCGCGCCGGTCTACTCCGTGTTTAACGGAAAAGGTCAGGTTGTCCCGGGTTAAGGGAGCGATAAAAATATGGTCGGGGTCAAACCGGAGCAGATTGGTAATATCATTCCTTACTTCCTGGGTGGCGGTAGCGGTGAAAGCGGCAACAACCGGCCTTTGGGGCAAATGGCGAACCCAATGGGCTACCGAGCGGTAACTGGGTCGAAAGTCGTGCCCCCATTGGGAGATGCAGTGGGCTTCATCGATGGTAACTAAGGAGAGCGGAATTGACTCCAACATCGAGCGAAATCCTTCCATCTCCAAGCGTTCCGGTGCAAGGTAGAGCAGTTTGTATTTTCCCCGGGCCGCTGCCTGTAGCCGTTTTTTCATTTCAGCAAAGGAGAGGCTGCTGTTAATGGTGGTGGCTGCGATGCCGCTCTCATGCAGTTGATCCACCTGATCTTTCATCAGCGAAATAAGGGGAGATACCACCAATGACAGCCCGTCCATCATTAGAGCTGGAATTTGGTAACAGATGGATTTGCCGGCTCCAGTCGGCATTATGGCAAAGGTGTCGTGACCGGCCAAAATGCTGTTGACCACCGTCTCTTGCCCTGGGCGAAAAGCGTTGTGGCCGTAGTGTCGCTTCAAGATTTCCAGTGGTTTCAACGGTCATCCCCTTTCCCTCGTCTATTTGGCAGGGTTGATTGTCGAAGGCTGTCGGATTCATTATAACGAATGATGGAAATAATGGCCATAAAAATCCGCCGGGTGTCATCCGGCGGGAGGAAAACATTCTAAAATGGTTGCCGCAACAACAGCAGCAATCGCTTGGTGCCCGCGATTGTTGGGATGGATCGGTTTAGATCCCAACAGGGGGACATCGGAGAGAGAGCCGGTGCGAAAACCATCGATCCACTGCGGTTCCTGCCCTAGAAAAAGATCGTGTAAATCTACCAGTGGGATCCCCCAGTTATCAGCGGTACCTGCAATCTGCCGGTTAAAAGCATCGATCCAGTTTGCAGCAAAAGGAGAACGGGGAAAGGGATTATACTGGTTGAGGAAAAATACGGGAACCGGGGTAAGTTGACGGATGTGGGTAATGATCCGATGCAGGTTGGCTCGATACGAGAGCAAGGTTGAGGTGAGAACAGCCGGTCTCTGAGTCAAACGAAACGCGAGAAAAGCGCGTAAGAGATCGTTTCCTCCAATCAGGATGGAGATAACTTGAGCCTGGCGAATCCAAGCGCGTAGGCGCGGTGAGAGAGTGGTCCAGGCCAAAACTTCTCTGCTGATCGCTCCTTTTCGTGCTGCACGCAACAGCTTCAAGGGAACGCCGGTATTCTTTAACGACCGAACCGCGAGAGGGGCGTATCCCTGGCCGGGAGAGGCACCAACTCCGACCGTGATGGAATCGCCAATCGCGAGGTAATAGGAATGTCGCATAATTGTTCTCCTGATCCATTGAAAGTGGTATTCTAATGTATGCGTGATTCAAGAGAGAAGGTAGGGCCCTCACCCGAGGAATCAGTGGTTGTGGGAACTTGAGGGCATGGTTGAAGGAGGGGGGATGCATTTTGACCATCTATGCCATTAGCGATCTTCATCTTTCTTTTAACAAACCGGTTGAACTATATGGAATTGATCTGGAACGGGATGTAGACAAGCCGATGGATGTCTTCGGATGGAAGCGCCATTTTGACCGTGTCCGCGATCACTGGTTGGAGACGGTAACAGCGACGGATACGGTGTTGATTCCGGGAGATATCAGCTGGGCGTTGCGCTTGGATCGAGCGGTGTATGATTTTAATTGGATCAACCAACTGCCGGGAAAAAAGGTGCTATCCCCTGGTAATCACTGTTATTACGCCCAGAGCAAGAAAAAAGTGCGTCAACATCTTCCGGTAGAAATGACTTGGATTGATGCCGATTATACATTGGTGGAGGATTATGTTGTGGCTGCAACACGGGGGTGGAATTTACCCGGTGACAAAGGGTGGAATGAAGAGGAGGACCGCAAAATTTATGAGCGACAAGCGGGACGACTGCGGCTGGCATTAGAGGCGGCGGCTCATGATCACCCCGATAAGGAGCGGCTGGTGATGCTCCATTATCCGCCGGTCACCCCACGGGTTTCCACATCGGCGTTTATGGATCTGCTGCGGGAATTTCAAGTGAAACTGTGCGTATACGGTCATTTGCATGGGCGGTCCCACCATGACGCGATTGAAGGGTTGGTTGATGGGGTGCAGTTGCAATTGGTTTCCTGTGATTACCTCGATTTTAAGCCGCTTCCACTTTCGTTATATGATTAAATTATTTTCCACAGAAGAAGCCCTCCGTTTGTTAATCATACAAATGGAGGGCTTTTATGATATAGAAGAAATTTCGCTGTAAAATGATTGATTCATTCCCCCAATCTGGGGTCCTTTGCCGGTCTGTCTTAGATGAGGGAGATTGTTAGAGTGGAATGATTCATCATATTAGGAGACGGCTGCCGCTTTTACTAACTGACCACTCTCAATCAATTGTGCCGCCTGCTCAATATCCGGTTGTCCAGGCCGATCGTTTACGAGCGGAGGGATATGTTTTCGAATTAGGCGGTAGGCAGGAACGGTACCTGCTCCCATCTGCCGGTCGGAAAACTCCAGCCCTTGTGCAGCGGTGATCCACTCGATAGCCAAGACGCGGGTTACATTGTCCAAGATGCGCAACAGCTTCCTGGCTGCAATGGAACCCATGCTGACATGATCCTCTTGGTTGGCGGATGAAGGGATCGAGTCGACGGAAGCTGGATGGGCCAATCCTTTGTTTTCCGATACCAACGCCGCTGCCACATATTGTAGAATCATATAACCGGAATGAAGGCCCCCTTTTTGCGTTAAAAACGGAGGCAGTCCGCTCAACTGTGGATTGAGCAAGCGCTCGCTCCGCCGTTCTGAAATATTGGCGATTTCCGCCATGGCGATTCCCAGATAGTCGGCGGCTAGGGCCAAGGGTTGGCCATGAAAGTTTCCACCTGACAGAATCAAGTTTTCATCGGTGAAGAGCAAAGGATTATCAGTCACAGCATTTAACTCGCGGATTACAATCGCTTCCACATGTTCATATGCATCGCGGGAAGCACCGTGTACTTGCGGGATACAACGCAGGCTGTACGCGTCTTGGACCCGTTTTTCACCGGGGCGTGTGAGACAGTGGCTACCATGAAGCAAGGCACGCATATGGGCGGCTACCTGTAGCTGCCCCATTTGTCCCCGGGCTTGGTGCAATAGCGGGTGAAGAGCATCCGGAATCCCCCCTAAAGCCTCCATTGTCATTGCACTGATGATATCGGCGCTGATTAGAAGGTTTTCCGCTTTACGAATGGCGAGGGCACAGATGCTGGCCATCATTTGCGTTCCATTGATTAGGGCTAGCCCCTCTTTGGCAGCCAGGGTGATCGGGGCATGTCCTCGTTGATCTAATACTGTTCGTGCACCCATCCGTTGACCGCGGTAGGAAACTTCCCCTTCACCGATCAAGGGAAGAATCATATGGGCCAACGGAGCCAGATCTCCGCTTGCCCCCAGTGAACCTTGACTGGGAATGACAGGGTGGATCCCGTCGTTGAGCAGGAGAATCAAGGCGTTTACCGTCGATGGGCGAATACCGGAATATCCTCGTGCCAGTGCGTTGGCGCGCAAAACCATCATTCCCCGCACAATCTCCTCGGATAAAGGCTCCCCTACACCACAGGCGTGGCTTTTGATCAGATTGTGTTGTAACTCTTCCGATTGTTCCCGGTCGATGACTGTATCGCTAAACTTACCGAAACCGGTGGTAATCCCATAAATCACGTCACCGCGAGCCACTGCTCCATCCACCAGCCTGCGGCTGCGTTCCATCGCTGTAATAGCGGTGGGGGCCAATTGTACGGGGCGGCGGTGAAATACGACCTGTTCCCACTCTTCCAGGGTAAGACTGTGTCCGTCGAGCCATACAGGTGAATCCATCATAGTAGTACGTTCCCCCTTTATCGAAGAAAAGAATGCAAACAAAAGGGACCGGTTTAAAACCGGTCCCTGTTTTTGCTCGCTGGGATGAACTCTTTTGGTGGCGATTGCGACATGGTGACCCCTCCGATGTTAAACATGTGTCCAAGAATCTACCGTCGATCAGCATAGAATGATCGCAAAAAGCGTTGAAAAATAAAATGAAACGAGGCGAAGGAAATGAGTTGTTCCAAACGCAACATTTTGTCTAACGGAAACTTTACCAAAGGTTTGGCACCATGGCGGGGCAGAAAGATCCGTCTGGTTCCCAACCCGCTCAAAAAGGGAGATACCTCTTTGGCGATGCGTGGCAACAGTATATTATACCAAAATGTGCGGACCAATGTTCGACCGGGATGTGTCTATAATCTACGCTTCCGGATTTTTAACAATCGACCTTCGGTGAAGCCACCCCGACTGTTTGCCACCGTGTCGTACCTAGACGGAAGGAAGCGTCTCCTGCGTTCCACCCCTGTTTTGGTAGAACCGCCACATCCCGCTATTCCCCAGTTTACCTCATTTTTCACGATTGTACCTCCCGGTCCTGCCGCTACTCGTTTTATATCCGTTGTATTTTCTCTCAATCGCGGTTCGTTGTTAATCGATTATATCTCAATATCAGCGCGAAATGTTTAAAATCCAATCAGGATTTCACCCTTGCCGTTTTACGGGACTCTGCCTATACTGAGAAGGGAGCAGATTGGGAAGCTGTAATGCCCCCTTATATGGAGGAGTCCAATGATGAAAAAAATCATTTCAATGGCCGTCCTCGCTTTTTTTGTATTGTTAACCGCTTGTTCACAGCAGGGTGACGACAATATTGACGGGGCGAAGGAACGAGTGTTTCCTGACTTTGTGGAATCGTCTCCGGTGAAACATGTGAAAGAGGCTTATGCCTACGCTGCCGATCACCCCCAGGATTTGGACCATATTCCTTGCTATTGCGGTTGCGGCTCCATCGGACACAAAAGTGTAAAAAGCTGTTTTTTACGTTCTGGCTCCGGTGAAGAGGCAAGCTTCGACCCTCATGGAGCCGGATGTGAAATTTGTGTGCAAATCGTTCTCGATACCAAGAATGGAAAGCAGGAGGGTAAACCTCTCCATGAAATCCGACAAGAGATCGATCAACGCTACGGAGAGAGGTTAACACCGACAAACACTCCGGAGCCACCGGCGGGAATGTGACGATTTAGCAGGATGAGGTTTGCCCTGATCGCAGGGAGACTGGTATATCGCATTCTTTTTCAGAGAAGAATGGAAACCAGTCGGAGCGCTGGGATCGCTTTTTTGACGTATTCTTGACTGCGGATCGTTCATGTAAATAAGTAACCCGGCGATTGTCCGGGTTTTTTCCATTCAACTTATCATCGCACCTGAAAAATAGGAGGGTTCTTTTTTGAAAATCGTAGCCATATCCGGAAGTATGAATCCGCAGTCAACGACCCGGCAAGCGGTGACCATTGTAATGAACGCAGCCGAAGAGGCAGGTGCCGAAGTAGAGTTGATCCATCTCGGCGATTGGAAGCTCCCCATCTTTGACTGTCGAACCGATGAATCTACCTATCCGGAAGCCGTTCACCGTTTCCGGGACACGATCGCTTCCGCTGATGCGTATATTATCGGCTCTCCTCAGTATCACGGCAGCTTGTCCGGCAGTCTCAAAAACGCCCTCGATTTCATCAGTGCACGGGAATTAGAGGGGAAGTTTGTCGCATTGGTCGGTACAGCCGCTGGACAGATGGGAGCCACCAACGCCCTCAACACATTGAATGAGATTTGTCGTAATCTGCATGCGTGGCCATTGCCATCCTCTCCTTCAATCCCGCAATCCTATTCCGCTTTTTTACCTGATGGTTCATTAAAAGATGCGAAGCTACAAGATCGCTTAGAAAGTCTGGGGCGCCAACTGGTACAAGTAATGGGGAACAACGGTGTACGGATGGATGTGCGATGATAAAAAGGATTTGCTTATCATCGGGTCGAAGTGCCTATGGAACCGAATGCGATCAATCCTGTGCGGTGACCAAATCGTTTCCCGTTACCATGTGAAAGTATGATATACTTTCACATGCGAAAACCTGTGGGAGACAGGATAGGGGGAAGGTTCATGCCGACGCCGAGTATGGAAGATTATTTGGAGAATATTTATAAACTGATCGAACAAAAGGGTTATGCCCGAGTTTCCGATATTGCGGAAGCGTTGGAGGTCCACCCCTCATCCGTCACCAAAATGGTGCAAAAGCTGGATGAACGCCAGTATCTCGTATATGAAAAGTATCGCGGCCTGGTGTTGACGGCAAAAGGGAAAAAGATCGGGAAGCGTTTGGTTGATCGACATGCCTTGCTGGAAGAGTTTTTACGGATCATCGGAGTGGAGGAAGATCAGATTTATACGGATGTGGAAGGGATTGAACACCATCTCAGCTGGGCTTCCATCACCAGCATCGAAACACTGGTGGAGTACTTCCGCCACAACCCGGAGCGAATCGAGGAATTGCGCGCCTTCAGAGTGGCTGACGAAATGGAGGACGTAAACCGCTAACACGATCCCATGGCCTGGAACCCCGTTGACGACTTAAACCGTCCCCGGCGTTTGATAGCCATGGGATTTCTGTTTTTACGGTGAACGTCATACATATGAAAGAATAGTGCATCCTGACTGGGGGGAGTTTTATGCACGCTGATGCGGTGTTGGAAGGAGGAGGCGTCAAAGCGTTCGGTTTGGTGGGTGCCCTGCAAGTTGCAGAAGAAAAAGGATATGAGTGGAGGCGATTGGCTGGTACTTCCGCCGGCTCCATTATCGCCTCGCTGTTGGCTGCTGGTTATCGCAGCGAAGAGCTTTACCATCTGATGTTTAAACATGATTTTTCTACATTTACTCCTGTCCTGTGGTACCATCGTATCCCGTATCTGGGCCATGGCCTTCGCTTATGGGTGAAAAAGGGGATATACCCCAATCGTCCCCTGGAAAAGTGGGTAGGAGAGTTGTTGGCCAAAAAAAATGTTTACACCTTTGCCGATCTAAAAGAGAGGGAATTATCAATCATCGCTTCCGATATCAGTGAAGGTAATCTGTTGGTATTGCCTCGGGATCTAAAGGACTACGGGATCGCGGCAGAACGGTTTCCCGTCGCTCGGGCAGTTGCCATGAGCTGTGCCATCCCTTTGTTTTTTGATCCGGTGAAATTGGTCCATCGCTCCAGCAAAAAAGTGAGTATAGTTGTGGACGGTGGTGTGTTGAGCAATTTTCCGGTCTGGTTATTTGATCAGGAACAGCCCCGTTGGCCTACCTTCGGCTTTCGTTTTTTGTCGGAGAAAGCAGGGCAGCCGCGTGAGATTGGAGGGCCGATCTCTCTGTTGCGGGCGATGTTTTTAACGATGTTGGATGCGCATGACAACCGCTACATCAAGGAACAAGACAAGGTTCGAACGATTCAGGTGCCGATAGAAGGAGTAAAGTTAACCGATTTTGATATCACTGATGAAAAGCGAAAAGCTTTGTATCAGGCGGGGATCGAGGCGGCGGAGAAGTTTTTTGACGATTGGACCTTTCGCGATTATCTGGCCAATCGTGGAATCGAGCCGTCTGTCACTTGTCACATCAATTCCAAACCGGCTGAGAGGAGACAACCGGATACCAAGGTCAAATTGTAAAGTTGCATCAAAAAATCCCAGTATGGATCACTGGGATTTTTTGATGCGGGTGGCGCTTTTTTTGTTGCCGTCGATGACGCGGAAGGGATATCGTTTTTTGGCTGCTTTTTTCTTTTTTCGTTGTGTGGAGGAACGAAGGGGTGGTCGCATTCCATTTGAACTCTTTGGATAGGTGAAGCGGATCAACCATCGTGGCGGTCTTTTATAGAGGTAAAAAATAACTCCGCCCACGATAAGCATGATCAAGACGGTGGAGGTGCGGTTGAGCAGAAGGTGAACCAAACCGATCGCGAGCAATGATAACAGGATGACACGCCAAACTTTTTGTGTATTGCTCAACATGGCGGTATCCCCCTCATTTCTTCAATGGCTATGCAAAAAGTATATCAAAGCCATTGATTTCTTCAACCTATTTTGCCCTTATAGGGATAAGCCTAAACCGTATTTTTACAGTTGATCAGCTAGAATGGGCGAGCGTGGAAGAAGGGGTTGCTTCGGCTGTTTGCTGGTCCAATTCCACCATGCGGTTAAAGGCTGCGATTGCCACTTCCACTTGGTCATCGTCGGGTTGACGGGTGGTCAGCTTTTGCAACCATAGCCCCGGATAGCCGAGATAAGTCAACACGGGTACATCCCGCACAGCATTGGTCAGACGTAACAGCTCATAGGAGAGACCGATTACAACCGGAATCAACATCAGGCGTGTCAGGATACGATCCCAGACATTGTCATAACTAAAAAAGGAGTAGATGACGACACCAACCAGAATGGTAAGGATAATAAAACTGCTTCCGCACCGATAATGAAGAGGCGACTGTTTTTGCACATTGGTGACGGTTAGTTCCAACCCTGACTCATAGGCGTTGATCACTTTATGTTCAGCACCGTGATACTGGAATAGCCGTTTTACCACCGGCGTTTGTGAGATTAGCCATAGATAAACCAGCAATAAAAATGTTTTAATGGCACCTTCGATTAAATTTTGTACAATCAGGTTGCTGACCCAGCGGTCGAATAGGATGCTGGCCAAAAAAGCGGGCAAGGCGGTAAAAATCGCTTTTCCCACAATTAAGGAGAGCACACCGACCAAGGCGACACCCAAGATCATTCCCATTTTGGAGTGAGTCGGTTCTTGTGGTTCTTCTCCTGGCTCCAGATCATAGCGATCGGAAGCGAACTGTAGGTGTTTGGACCCGGAAGCGCTCGATTCCAACAGTGCGAACAAGCCTCGGATAAACGGGATTTGCTTCAATCGTCTAAACGGGGAGTGTTGTCGTGTCACTTCATAAGTTTCGATTTCGCCGTTTTTTCTGCGGATCGCCGTCACCTGAGCCCGCTTTCCCCCAAACATGACACCTTCAATTACGGCTTGACCGCCATATGCGATTGGTTTGTCTGCCACAACTACACCACCACTCCTATTTGAGGTCATTTCAGCAATCGTTTTTTTGATTTTCTTATTGTAACATATCTCCAATCGAATCGAACGACAACTCTTTTATTTTTATGCTTATTGATTACAGAAGTGGGAACGGAGAGGCCCAGGCGAAAACGAATTCCATCCCCACCGGATTGTGATACAATGACGAAGGGAACGATGGGGGTGAGTGGGATGAAAAAGGTATTGGTTCTCCATGGTCCTAATCTCAATCGCTTAGGCAGACGTGAGCCGGATGTATACGGTCGTGAAACCCTGGAAGATGTAAACGGTCGTATCCAAAAGCGGGCGATGGAGATGGGGGTGCAAGTGGATTTTTACCAATCCAACCATGAAGGGGCATTGATCGACTGTATCCATGATGCGGAAGATTTTTATGATGCCATCATCATTAATCCGGGGGCGCTGACGCATTATAGTTATGCCTTGCGCGATGCGCTCGCATCGGTGTCCGTTCCGGCAATTGAAGTACATATATCCAATATCCATCAGCGGGAGAGCTTTCGCCATACATCCGTGATTGCACCGGTTACACGGGGCCAGATTGTCGGATTGGGGACGGCCGGCTACGAATGGGCGTTGGCAGCGCTCCCGACGGTATTGGCATGGGAAAAGGAGGAGTAGGATGAGAGCTCGCCTGGAACAGCTGCAAAAATGGCTGACAGACCGACAATGGGATGCCATTTTGGTGACCCACCCTGTCAATCGTCGTTATCTGACCGGCTTTACCGGCTCATCGGGCTGGGTGTTGATCACGCGGGAGAAGCAGTTTCTCCTTTCCGATTTTCGCTATATCGTCCAGGGAAAAGAACAAGCCCCTCTCTTTACTTTTGTAAACCATGAGGGCAAATGGTTTGAAACCGTGAACCGCCTCTGCCGTGAGGGAAATCTATCCTCATTAGCATTTGAGGAGAGCCACCTGACGTTTCAGCAGCATCGTCAATTGAAGGAGGCACTGGTAGGAGTAGAACTTCAGCCAACTTCCCATGTGGTGGAAAAACTGCGCCAGTTCAAGTCCGAGGACGAGTTGGTGCTGATGCGGCAAGCGGCTGCCATTGCCGATTCCGCCTTTGCCGAGATTTTGAAGGTGATGCGTCCTGGTGTGGCGGAGCGGGATATTGAGCTTCGGTTGGAGTTTTTGCTGCGAGAACGAGGGGCGACTTCTTCTTCCTTTGATACGATTGTGGCTTCCGGTCCCCGTTCCGCTTTGCCCCATGGTGTCGCCAGTGAGCGGGTGATGCAAAAGGGGGACTTGGTAACGTTGGACTTTGGCGCCTTGTATCAAGGGTACTGCTCCGACATTACCCGGACAGTGGTGCTAGGGCCACCTGCGGATTGGCAACAGGAGATCTACGACATTGTGCTGGAAGCACAACAACGGGCGGTAGCGGCCATCCGGCCCGGCATGACGGGTCAAGTAGCCGATGCGGTCGCTCGCGATTATATCACGGAAAAAGGGTACGGTGACCAGTTTGGCCACAGCACGGGCCATGGTCTGGGCATGGAAGTACATGAGGCACCAACCCTTTCCGCTCGTGGGAAAGCACCGTTGGAACCGGGAATGGTGGTTACGGTGGAACCGGGAATCTATCTGCCCGACCGCGGTGGTGTCCGGATCGAAGACGATGTTGTGGTAACCGCTGATGGACATGAAGTGATTACCTTTAGCAAAAAAGAGCTTATTATTCTGGATTAACCCGAGGATGGAAGGGGTTTTTGAAAGCGAAGTGCCTTTGCTGTGCTACTCAGCGGAAGCCGCCGAGGGTGGGAAAAGCGGGCTACCTGTTTGAACGACAGTGAGTTTTGCCCGCTCCCGCCTTCGGTGGCAGGAGCGGACAGTCCCCTTTTCTTTGCAAACAGCAAGAGCACGCAGTCTCAAAGATCCTTCCCCCTTCATCTGAAATATCGCAAATAAACTAGTTTACGGATTGACGTCTAATAAGGAGGAGACAGGGATGATATCCACCAACGATTTTCGTACAGGATTGACAATTGAATTGGATGGCGACGTATGGCAGGTGATGGAATTTCAGCATGTAAAACCGGGGAAAGGAGCGGCTTTTGTTCGTTCCAAATTACGCAATCTACGCAACGGAAATATTGCTGAGCGTACCTTTCGCGCCGGTGAAAAAGTGGGCCGTGCCCATGTGGAGACACGTCAAATGCAGTACCTCTACGAAAGCGGCGGCGAGCACACGTTTATGGATAATGAAACCTATGACCAGATCAATATTCCCGGCGACAAGATGGAGCGAGAGCTGAAGTTTCTCAAGGAAAACATGAATGTTCATCTGGTGCTGTATCAAGAGGAAACCTTAGGGATTGAACTGCCCAACACGGTGGAGTTGCAAGTGGTGGAAACTGATCCCGGCATTCGTGGAGATACGGCCACCGGTGGTTCGAAACCGGCCACGTTGGAAACCGGATTGGTTGTACAGGTGCCGCTTTTTATCAACCAGGGAGACCGTTTAGTGATCGACACCCGTAAAGAGGAGTATGTCTCTCGCGCGTAAGGTTTTTCGATAACCACAAATGAAAGAAGTTGGCACCCCTGAGCAGTCGCCAACCTGTACAAGGCCCGTCATGTGTAGTGACGGGCTTTTTACGGTAATAGCCAATCGAACAATTTCAGCAAAAAAGCGGTGATGCCCGCTGCCATCAATGGACCGACTGGGATTCCACGCAAGAACAGGATGCCGAAAATGGATCCTAACACCAATCCGATCATCAACTGGGGGTCCACTTTTAACAAATCCAACCCTTTGCCGTTCATATAGGTGGCAATCGCCCCGCCTGCTAAAGCGAATATTCCGGTCCAGGAAGTAAAGACCGCCCATACTTCTTTAATAGAGATCCGCCCAGTGGCGAATGGTACTAAAACGGCGATGGTTAAAAAGAGAAGACCAATCTCCAAACCGCGGCGTTCCACAGCCGGAAATAAACGCTCCAAATGGGTCAGTTTCAGGATGAGAAGAAGGCTGGCCGCTGTGGCGATAATGGGTGAACGTCCTACTATTCCGATCACAATCAAGATTACCAAGAGCAATTCCGGTTTCATGGTCATCCCCTGTCCAACTGACTTTATACTACATCTATGTTTGGATGAGGATGATTATTAAAGATTCAGTGGATAAGCCTATCTTGGCGCCAGCGTGGTACAATATCATAGCGATTGATCTGAACACAGTCGCGAATATCGTTTTGTCTACCACGGCTAATCAGTTGTCGTCCGGATCGGCTCAGTCCCAATAAGTCCGTCAGTCGATCCCGGCTGTTGCGGTAGGCGTGAAGAAGAGCTAGACCTTCGTCATCACAAGGGATAGCAGGGTCCTGCTCTTTTAGATGATGTAAAAGACATCCGGCGGCGATGCCGTCTTCCAGGGAAAATTCACCCCGTGTTCCAGCGCAGAAGAGAAGAATGTCGCGATGAAGATCCCTTGCCTTGATGGCACAAGCTTGTGCATTGAGAAAGCAGCCAATCAAAATATCGGATCCCTTGCTGGATTTCACCAAGGCGCGGGTGCCGTTGGTGGTGGTAAAAGCGATATCGCGTCCTTTAATCCGTTCTGTGGAAAAATCGGAGGGGGCATTGCCAAAATGGAATCCCTCTAAATTTTTACCATACCGTTCACCGCCGATAAGCCAGCCTTCCTTTCCATATTGGCGTGCTTTGGCCACGGTTTCCGTCGGGACGATCGAGGCGGCTCCATGGGCAAAGGCGGTTACAATACTACTGGAGGCACGGAATACATCGATGATGATCACCGTTTTATGGATTAGCGACTCGCTTTTTAACACATCGACACTAAGGACCGTCTGCACTTTCACGATGGATTCCCCCCAGGCAGCGGGGAAGGGAGAAATGAAAAAAAAGTGTCCGCACGTAGGCCCCGACGAAGCGACTCAACCGAAAGCACATCGGTAGTGGCGATGTTTCCTAGATTGGTTGAGGGACCCAACAACTGCAACAATTGAACCTGTTGAGAGTGTTGCGGACATTCCCATATGATTGACGAATGATCGATCTCTTCCCATACGTTTAACAGATATTGTGAGTCCAGTTTTCCATCGGCATCAAATATCCCCACATTTTTTCCCGATTCACGTCCTTCGATGATCACATACTCGGCACCCGCCTTACGATCACGGTAAAATCCTTCAATCAGCTGTTTGATGGGTGTGATCGATCCTTTTTCCTTTTTCCCAATCTCTGTAATCACGCGAAATCCGTCATTACGGGCGGTTTGAATCGCTTGGATGCGCTGCTCTTCCGTCAAGGGAATCGTCCCGTCGGAAATCTCAATCCATTTAAAGCCGATTGAATCAAGGATCTCCAGATAAGGTTTGATTGTGCCTTGTTGTTGATAGGCGACTTCAAAAAACGTTCCACCCGGGTAGAGGTGGATATCAGATTCCTGAGCCAGACGCAGTTTTTCCGTCAACACTGGAATCGGCGTTAAAGCGATGGTGCCAAAACCCAGTTTAATAAAATCGATATAAGCGCCTGCCAGTAGTAATAGATCCTGAAACACTCCTAATCCCAATCCTTTATCAATCACCATCGTTAAACCACAGGATCGTGGTTTTTCCGTGCGTTGTCGCGTTGGATCTTTTAATTCTTCGCTCCAAAAAAGGGAACTGGAATCCATTCGTGATTCCCTCGCTTTCCGGTGATCGCTTTTCACCCTATCGTATGCGGGGGAATCGGGACGGGTGCCCGTTTCCTTGAAGCGGTTTACACATGAGACCAGGGTGGAAACTCAGGAAGGACGCAGATTGGTTTTATGCAGGAACAATCGGCTTTGTCCATCCTTTCCTCGCAGCCGTTCCGGTTGACGAATCGCCCACATCGCCAATAAGCCATGGATGAGTGCCAGGGCTGCACATCCTAAAAATAACCACAGCTTTGCATCGGCAAGAGTGCCGAAGATGGGTGGTCCCAATGCTACCCCTAAAAAGCGAACACTGTTGTATAGCGAGGTGACAATCCCCCGCTCCTTTGATCCAACGGCGGAAGTGATCAGCGTATTGAGGCAGGGAAGGATCAACCCGGTACCCGTTCCGATGATAACCAGTATCACAAGCAACAAATACGTGTTAGAAATAAAAGGGACAAATGCCATTCCAAGGGCGACGATAAAAAGGCCCAGCACAATCAGCTTTTTCATTAATTGCGTTTTTTGTTTAATGGAACGGCCCGTAAGAAACGAAGTGGTACACATCGCCAATAGCGGTATGGCCAAGATAGCTCCCTTCAATACCCCTTCCACTCCATACCGTTTTTCCAGCAGATCGGATAAGAAAAACAATACACCAAACAGGATAAATAAGCTGGCGGCTCCCGCCAAGAAGGCTACTAGCAACCATCTTCCTTGCCGTTTCCACGTTTTTAATAAATGATCCCGATACTGAGACAACGGTTGGGGTTGTTGCTGTTTATTGGATTCTTTTACTACAAACCATATTCCCAGCGCGATCGGAATACAGAGTACAGGAAAGAAAAAGAAAAGGGACCACCAGGTAATTAAGGCTAATAGTGATCCCAGGATGGGACTGATCACTTTTCCCATCCCGTTGGCGGCTTCGGTGATACCTAAGGCTTTGCTCCGTTCCGACTTTTGATAAAGGTCGCTAACTAACGCCATGGCAATCGGGGCCGTCCCCGCTGCGCCCATCCCTTGTAGAATGCGGCCTGCCAGCATAAGCCAAAAGATGCCCCCACCCCAGATGGCGGCGATCCCAGTTAGTAACCCTCCCGCCCCATAAATGAGAAGGGAGATGGCAATAATAATTCGCCGTCCTAAGCGATCGGATAAAATACCGGCAAAGGGTATCGCGATTCCAGCTCCTACTGAAAACAGTGTGATCAGCAAACTGACTTGAAATTTGCTTACGTCCATTTTGGACTGAATGGTAGGTAGGACTGGGATCAACATAGAATTGCCCAATACCATAATGATGGGTACTGCGCTGATAATACTTAACACCAGAATTCCGGTTTTAGGCTTTGAGCCCTGGGTATCGACTTGCTCCACCGCCATTATTTTGCCACCTCGATTGTGATGATTTCTTTTTAAGCTTTCCCGAAGGATTACACCGGGTATACGCCCAACTGATTGCGGTGAGACTACGACTAATCCAACTGGGAAGGGACGGGGTTTCTTTGGAACATCATACCGATCGATTACGTCGTGATTTGGCCTTTATCCAAGGGTTGATGGAAGGAAATAGCGAGTGGGGAAAACGGCCGGAAAGTACTGTTTTAAAAAAGATGCTCGCAGTTCTGGACGAGCTGGCAGAAGAAAACGAACAACTTCAACTTCGTTTAAGCGAATTGGAGGAGTATGTAGAAGCGGTTGATGAGGATCTGAATGAGCTGGAATTGATTTTATATGATGAAGAGCAAAGAGGGGATGAAGAAGAAGAGGATGTGGGTTACTGGGAAATGGAATGTCCGTATTGTCATCAGCAAGTTTTGATCGATGATGAATACCTGGGTGATGAGGAAGTCGATATCGTTTGTCCCCAATGTGAACGGGGCTTACTGGCTGACGATCAGGGGGAACAGTCGGAAGACCAAAGCGTCGTTCAACAGTAACAGCGGATCGAATGATACAAAAACTACCAAAAAAGGTGGATCTCTCTCGAGATCCACCTTTTTTGGGCCAAGGGTCATAAAGATTGTCCCTGTGCCATATCCATTAGGTAAACCTGGCATGGACAGGAGGTGTGTATCATGTCTTCCCCTGTGTGGGATGTGCTCCCCCTCTCGATTCGTGAAATGCTAGAGTTACTGCCACGCTCAGTTTATACACGGCTGGAGGAAGTTCGAATTCGGGAGGGACGTCCTTTGGAAGTGATCACACCGGAACGTTCTTGGTTTTTAGGGAGGTCTGGTTTGGAGCGTGGGGTGGAACAAGCTTATATCCCCAGCAAGGAAGATTGCACCAAGATACTTAACCTGATCAGTCATCACTCCCTCTATGCGCTGGAGGAGGAACTGCGCCGGGGCTATGTCACCATCGAAGGAGGCCATCGCATCGGTTTGGTGGGTCCGGCTGTAGTGGAGGGAGGGCGTGTACGACGCTTACGTTCCATTTCTGGGTTTAACCTGCGGATCGCCCGGGAGGTGCGTGGGGCAGCGCGCGAGGTGATGCCGTATCTTTTTCGTGACGGGCGCCTTTTTAATACCTTGATCGTCTCACCACCCCAATGCGGAAAAACGACGCTGCTGCGCGATCTTGTTCGAATCGTGAGTGAAGGGGAAGGAAATATCCCTTCTTACAAGGTGGGAGTGGTGGACGAGCGCTCGGAGATCGCTGGTTGTGTAGAAGGAGTACCCCAACATGATGTAGGTCCTCGCACCGATGTACTGGATGCTTGTCCCAAGGCGGAGGGGATGATGATGATGATCCGCTCGATGTCGCCGGAATTGCTGGTTGTAGACGAAATCGGGCGGCAGGAAGACGGAGATGCTGTGTTTGAAGCGATGCATGCAGGTGTCGCTCTTTTTACCACCGCTCACGGTCGTTCCTTGGAAGAGGTATCCCGCAGGCCCACTCTTTCTCGTCTTCTACGCGAAGGCGCCTTTGATCGGGTCGTTCTTCTTAGTCGAAAAAACGGGCCTGGAACATTAGAGGGAATTTTTGATCAATCGTTACATCGATTGCAGCGGTTAGGCAAAGGGGTGCCGGCGCGATGATTAAGCTTCTCGGGGCCGCTTTTATCCTATTTGCCACTTCTGCGGCCGGATTCCTCACTGCGAAGCGCTTCAAAGACCGTCCACGCCAAATTCGGCAACTTCGTGCGGCTCTTTCGCTGTTACAGACGGAGATAACCTATGGTTCACGCCGTCTGGATCAGGTTTGTGCTCATATTGCTCAGCGAGAAGCGGCGCCGATCGGGAGCTTGTTCGGTTGGGCGGGCGAGTATATGGAGCGATTGGATGGCGCCTCCACCTTTGAATGTTGGCGCCGGGCGGTAACACAGACATGGCCGCACACCGTTTTGAAGGAAACGGAAAAACAGATTTTGCTCGACTTTGGTAAAACCCTCGGGATTTCCGATCGAGAAGATCAATTGCAAAATTTGCGCCGCGCACAAACGGCTCTGGAAGGGGAGGAGGCACTCGCTCGGGATGAACAGGAGCGATATGAAAAAATGTGCCGTAGTTTAGGCGTGTTGACCGGAGCCTTAATCGTCATCCTGATCTATTAGGTGGGGGGAGACATCGATGCCTTACAATGTGGATGCCATATTTCAGATCGCAGGGATCGGGATTATCGTCGCCATGATGCACACGGTTCTCAAGCAAATGGGAAAAGAGGACTATGCCCATTGGGTCACGCTGATCGGATTTATCGTGGTGCTGTTCATGGTGGTGATGTTGGTTCAAGATCTGTTCCAAACCATTAAACGCGTATTTTTATTCCAGTAAGGTAAGGGGGCGGTCCACTTGGAAATTCTCCAGGTGGTGGGTTTGGGCCTGATCGCTACCTTTTTGATACTGGTCATCAAAGAGCAGAAACCGGTCTTTGCTTTTCTGTTGGCCACCTTCACCGGAGTTGTGATCTTTCTCGCCTTGATCGGTAAGATTGCCGATGTACTCCATATATTGACGCGTCTAGCAGAACAGGCCCGGGTTAACACCATGTTCCTGGAGACTATCCTTAAAATTATCGGCATCGCCTATATCGCCGAATTTGGCGCGCAAGTGACGCGGGATGCGGGACAGGGTTCCATCGCCTCCAAAATTGAGTTGGCGGGAAAGATTTTAATCATGGTTATGGCGATTCCCATCATCACGATGTTGATTGAAACAGTGGTTCAAATTCTTCCCTCGTAAGGATGGTTTTCATGCCCAACCAGATGCGGTGGGTCTTCTGCCTTTTCTTGTTTTTTCTGCTCCCGTTACCTGCTGTCGCCGCTGAGGACGGCACGTTGGAAGAGAAAGTGATTCGCACTCAACTCGACCAATTACAGACTGAGGAAGTAGAGTCCTTTTGGCAGGAATTGCGGGAGGAATACGGTCAGTTCCTTCCGCGGGAACAACCGAGTGACATCTTTCAATGGGTGATAACGAGAGAAGGCGGATGGGGTCTGACGGATTGGATCAAAGCATTGGCCGCTTATATGTTTCACGAAGTACTGATCAACGGGAGACTACTGGGGACCATTATCGTTCTCACCGTATTTAGCATGATTCTGCGCACCTTACAGACGGCCTTTGAGAGTAATCAAGTGAGCAAAGTCGCTTATGCCATCGCTTTTATGGTGATTATCATCCTGGCGGTGGACAGTTTCTCCATCGCCGTGGAATCAGCTAAGGGCGCCATCGGCAGAATGGTTCATCTGATGTTGGCACTCATCCCCTTGGTGTTAACATTGTTGGCCTCCATGGGCAATTTCGGCTCGGTGGGAATGTTTCACCCCATGATTGTGTTGATGATCCACCTCATCGGAACTGTGATCCATACGGTAGTGTTCCCGCTTCTGTTTTGCTCGGCGATTTTGGGGATTATCAGCGCCCTGTCGGAAAAATACAAGGTAAACCAGTTGGCCAACCTGTTGCGCAAGGTGAGCGTCGGTCTGTTGGGTACATTGTTGACGGTTTTTCTCGGCGTTATCTCGGTCCAAGGAGCGACTGCAGCTGTCACCGACGGTGTGACCATCCGCACAGCCAAATATATTACCGGCAACTTTGTCCCAGTGGTCGGGCGGATGTTTTCCGATGCGGCGGACACCGTGGTAGGAGCGTCACTCTTAGTGAAAAATGCGGTTGGGATGGCCGGGGTACTTATCCTATTGGTTACAATCGCATTTCCCGCGCTAAAGATCCTGTCGCTCTCCCTGGTTTACAGCTTTTCGGCGGCGGTGATGCAACCCCTGGGCAATAATCCGATCATCGAGTGTCTCAACATCATTTCCCGCACGTTGATGTATGTGTTTGCCGCCCTTGCTACTGTCGGCTTGATGTTTTTTCTCGCCATCACCATCATCGTTGCGGCGGGCAACTTGTCGGTTATGATCCGGTAGTGAAGGGGGATCCGCCGTGATCGCGTGGTTGAGTGATTGGTTAAAACAGATTGTGATGTTGGTACTGATCGCCACTTTTTTGGATCTCCTGCTGCCCAATAACGCCTTGGATCGATATGTCAAATTGGTGATGGGACTGTTGATTATCCTGGCGATGTTGTCTCCTGTTCTCAATCTTTTGCAGACGGATTGGGATATCACTGATTTTAAGTTTGAGCCCAGCCAGCAGCAGGAAGAAGCGATGGATCCCTTGGACCGGATTCAACAGGAGGGCAATTCGCTGGCAAATAGCCGCGAGGGTATGGTGCGGGAACAGGTGGAACAAGAGTTGGCAGAGCAGATCGATTCCGAAATTACCGAGCGGTTCAAACTAAAAGTGGCGATGATCAACGTCAAAATTCAAGTCAACGATGAGGGAGCGACTGACGGGGTTGAAAAGGTAGAGATGACCCTTTATCCCGCAGAAGCAGAAGAGGGCCGTCGGCAAATGGATGCGGTAAATGAAGTGGATCCGGTGATCGTCGATCTGGAAGAGAAGCAGGAGGATCGCGTTGTAAAACAGGGGCAGGAAGATGGACAGAGTGCTGAGGTCGCCGCATTTGTGGCGGAAAAATGGGAAATTCCTGCCGATCGAATCGATGTGACAGTGGAAGAAGGCCCTTGAGGGGGGATCCAGTTGTTGAAACGGTTATTGGACCGGATGGAACAATCCTTGGGAGGAGGGGAGCAGGGAACGAAAAAAGTGGGAGCGTTTCGGTGGCTGATCATTATCGGTTGCCTGGGAGTTGCGCTGATGATTCTTTCCTCCTTTTTCTCCGTTCACGATGATGTTTTGCCGCAGGAGATGCCCTCGGTGCAGAAAGAGGATAAGGAAGCGGAGACTACATGGAAAAACAAAAAAAACGACGCCATGACGATGAAGGATTATGAATCCATGTATGCCAGCGAATTGGCCGATGTGCTGGGCAAGGTGGTAGGTGTAGATGATGTGTCTGTGCTGGTTAACCTGGAATCGTCAGAAGAAGAGGTGGTAGAGAAGGATGTGCGCCGAAATGAACAGGTAACAGATGAAGAAGACCCCAGAGGGGGAAACCGCCGTATTCAAGAGAGCAGCAAAGATGAAAAGGTGGTGTTGCAACGAGGGGAAGACGGTGATATTCCGATTGTCGTCAAAAAAATGAAGCCAAAGGTAAGAGGGGTGCTGGTTGTCGCCAAAGGGGCTGAAAATTTACAGGTGAAAGCGGCGATCATCGAAGCAATCCAGCGGGTCCTGGATGTACCGGTCCATCGTATATCCGTTTTGCCAAAAGGTTAAAAAAGGAGGGTGTCAAATGAACATGAATAAACAGACGGTATGGTTGGTTACCATGCTGACCTTGATGGTGGTGCTGTCGGCGTATTATATTGTGACCGGTCCGGTGGAGCCGGCAACGGTCAATGATGATCCAGCTACAGAGGCCAAAGTGAAGACGGAAGAAAAGGATCAACCGGCGGATTCCAATGAAAAAGGAAAAGAGGATGAAGAAGCCGTCTCCAAGGAAGCCGAAAGCGATTATTTTGTTGGATATCAACTACAGCGCAATTCGTTGCGTTCCAAGATGACCGAGGAGTATATGCAGGTGTTAACCGATCCGGAAGCCTCTGACAATAAAGTGTCAGAAGCCCGCGCAAAAATTGACGAGCTGATGAAAGTGGATAAATCGGAGTCGGTGATGGAAGATTTGATCCGAGAAGAAGGGTTCCGCGATGCGGTGGTGATCACTAATGAAAACGATTTTGTTGATGTTATCGTACAAGCGGAGAAGATGACTGATGAACAAGTGGTAAAATTGATCAGCATGGTGAAACAACATATGGATGTTCCCGCTCATCATGTATCCATCGCTCACCGGGGTTAATCCGATAGAAGTGGGTGGCCGACGGTTTCGTCGGCTTTTTGATTTGGAAATGAGTATTTTGTAAATGTTCGAATAAGACATATATTTTCGTTTGGGTATGGTAGAATGGACATGGTAGATGCTAATAACAGTTTTTTTCGTTTGAAAATGAAAAATTTTTTCTAATATTTTTTTAACATTTTAATAAATATAAAGGAATACCTTGTTGCTTTCCCTTTTATAGAGGGGTGTTTTTCGCTGTGAAGAGAGTAACATTGATTCCTTTGGACGGACAACGTAAAATGAACATAGGTTTTTTTGTTTCCTGGGATAGAATCGTACAAGAGCGAAACATTGAAACAATCATTGAAGGAGTGGACGAGAGTGCCTTTGAAAATGCATGAAATCCGGGAACTGATTCGATTAGTGGACGAATCGCAAGTGGAAGAGTTTGAGTTGGACAATGATGGGACAAAAATTGTAATCAAGAAGAAGGGGGAACGTTTGGCCGAGTCTGCGATCCAGGTTGTACAAAAACCAGCCCCCGCACTGGAACCGGTTTCCGCGCCTGCTGTTGCTCCGGTCCCCGCTCCGGTACAAACTCCGAATGAACCTGCGATTGAACAGGTAGAGGATGAAGCGGGTCTGCATCCGATTGTGTCGCCGATGGTGGGAACGTTTTACCGTGCCCCGTCTCCCGATGCAAGCCCTTATGTGGATAAAGGAAGTCGGGTGGAGGAAAAATCAGTTGTCTGCATCGTTGAGGCGATGAAGTTGATGAATGAGATTGAGGCGGAAGTGAAGGGCGAGGTTGTAAAAATTTTAGTGGAGAACGGACAGCTGGTGGAATACGGCCAACCGCTGTTTTTGGTTAAGCCGGATTGAGGGTTGTAAAGGAGAGAAATCATGTTTAATAAAGTATTAATCGCCAACCGCGGCGAAATCGCCGTTCGAGTGATTCGTGCTTGTCGCGAATTGGGGATCACCAGTGTGGCTGTTTATTCCGAAGCGGATCGGGACGCCCTTCATGTTACTTTGGCCGATGAAGCATACTGTATTGGCCCCGCCCCGGGAAAAGAAAGTTACCTCAACATGACTAACTTGATGAGTGTAGCGACATTGGTGGAGGCGGATGCCATTCATCCCGGTTACGGCTTTCTGGCGGAAAATGCCGATTTCGCTGAGTTATGCGCTGCATGCAACATCACTTTTATCGGTCCAAAACCGCAGGCCATCCTACGTATGGGAGATAAGACGACGGCCCGTGATACCATGAAGGATGCAGGGGTACCGGTGGTACCGGGGACGGAAGGGGTGATCGAAGATGTGACGGAAGCGGTGGAAACCGCCCGTGAGATCGGCTTTCCGGTCATCGTCAAGGCAACCGCCGGCGGCGGTGGCAAAGGGATGCGCGTTGTCCACAGTGAGAATGAATTGAAGCGGGCCGTATTGACGGCACAGCAGGAAGCGGAAGCCAACTTTGGTAACCCCGGTGTCTATCTGGAGAAATATCTAGTGGAACCCCGCCATATCGAGATTCAAGTGCTGGCGGATCAGCACGGCAATACCATTCATCTGGGGGAACGGGATTGCTCCATTCAGCGCCGCTACCAAAAACTGATTGAGGAAGCACCCTCACCGGCGTTGGACCCAGATCTGCGTGAACGGATGGGACAAGCGGCTGTGGCTGCCGCGGAAGCGGTTCAATACGCAGGGGCTGGAACAGTAGAGTTTCTTCTGGATAAAGAGGGTCACTTTTATTTCATGGAAATGAATACCCGCATTCAGGTGGAACATCCGGTGACGGAGCTGGTAACCGGTGTGGATCTGGTAAAAGAACAGATCTTGGTGGCTGCCGGAAATCCGCTCAGCATCTCACAGGAAGATGTGGTGATCGACGGTCATTCGATCGAATGTCGTATCAATGCCGAAAATCCGGACCGCAATTTTATGCCTACACCGGGTGAAATTCAATTTTATTTGCCGCCTGGAGGATTAGGGGTGCGAGTAGACAGCGCCGTTTACCAGGGATATCGCATTCCACCCTACTATGATTCGATGATCGCCAAATTGATTGTATGGGGGAAGGATCGACCGGAAGCGATTCGGCGAATGAAGCGGGCTTTGGCTGAATTTGCGGTTGAGGGAATCAGCACCACAATCCCGTTCCATTTGAAGCTGTTAAACAACCGCAAGTTTAACGAAGGAGATTTTCATATTCAGTTCCTGGAAAAAACCAACCTTGATGAGGAGGATTAACGGTATGGCAGAAGAAGCCAACGAAACACTGCAAACCGATATGGGCACAGTAGAAATCGCCCCGGAAGTGATACAGATTATCGGCGGTTTAGCCGCTGTACAAGTGGACGGTGTAGCCGGGACCAGCGGTGGCGTCGTCGACGATATCAATCAGATTTTGCGCCGAAAAAATCCAAAGCACGGCATCAAAGTGGAATTGGGAGAGGAATTGGAGATTGCTGTTTCGATTGCCGTTCACTTTGGCTATCATCTACCCGATGTCGCCGTCGAGGTGCAGCGACAGGTGAAAGAAGCGATTGAATCGATGACCGGATTGGTTGTAGGCAAAGTGTTGGTACGGGTAGTTGAAGTGAAAATTGCCGGGGAAATGGAGGGCTCGCCAAAGACGGACCACCACCAGCGGGTGAAATAACCGAATACCACCGGGAAGGGGAAATCAGGGAATGAATGCGCACCACCGGCTTCTGCTGCTGATCTTTAGCCTCATTTTGCTGGTTGTATCAGGGGTGGGAGCCCTGATCACGATCGATGTCGGCATTGGTAAAAAGGAGACCGTCACCCGGTGGATGGACACAGTATACGCCGATCCCCAGATCCGTTGGCCCGTTCTGGTTATCAGTTTGCTGTTGATACTATTTACATTGCATACGATCATCCAACTGTCACAAAACCGGGATCAAGAGACGGGCGTGGATCGAATGACTGAGTTTGGTCATATCCGCGTATCGCTAAAAACATTGGAAAACCTCGCATTGCAGGCGGGAAACAATATCAAAGGAATTCACAACCTATCCGCTCGCGTCAAGCACGATGTGACGCATTCCTCTGTGGGGATCGGGTTAAAATTGACAGTGGACGGGGATATACCGATCCAAGTTCTGTCTGAACAACTGCAACAGACAGTGAAGACGCATGTGGAAGAGATTGCAGGAGTCAATGTCAATAAAATTTCTGTTTACATAGCGGACACTGTCCAACCGGATCGAACCCCGGTTCGCATCGATTGAGAGGTGCACCAACATGGAACGCATATGGGATACCCATCGCGGACGGTTGATCGGCCTGGTGATCGGTGTGGTACTTGGACTCATTTATCTGATTGTTGGTTTTTGGAAAACGGTTGCTTTTGGGATGTTTGTTCTTGTCGGTTTTCTAATCGGTCAGCAGTGGGATGACCGAGATGGATTGAAGGAAATGTTGGAGTCGATCAATCCAGGGAAATGGTTGAGAAAACGATGATCCCAGCCCTTTCGGCTCGGGATTTTTTTTGAAGGGAGGATTATGATGTCCAGACGGAAAGCGCGGGAACGAGCATTACAAACCTTGTATCAATTGCAGCTGAATAAACAGGATGAGGAACAATTGATGCGCCGGGAGGAGCGTCGCTTGTCTTCACAGGTAGATGAATCCGATCGGGACTTTTTTGCTCGGTTGGTACGCGGGGTGAGTGAAAACAAAGAGCAATTGGATCAACGCATCGAAGGGTATTTAAAAAAGGATTGGAGCATGTCGCGTTTATCGATCGTTGATCAAACGGTCTTACGCATAGCGGTGTATGAATTGTTATATGAACCGAGTGTGCCGGAAAAGGTGACCTTAAACGAAGCGGTTGAGTTGGCGAAAACCTTTAGCGGAGATGATTCCCCCAAGTTTATCAACGGAGTGCTAGCCAGTTTGCTCCGAAAAAATGATGAAGGAGAAAATCTCTAAAATCGAACGATATCCATGATGAAAACAATAACGTTCGTCTATTTCTTTACAGTGTGGAAGACAAAGGGTAAACTGGGGGCGTAGAATTTTTCATGGGAAAGGGACGATCATGGTGAGCAGGGGAGAAATCATCGACGGAAAAGGGATGGCGGCAGAAATTCGCCTTGAACTAAAAGAGAAAACGGAAACATTGGTGCAACAAGGAGTCCGTCCTGGGCTGGCAGTGGTTTTGGTGGGGGAGGATTCCGCCTCACAAACCTATGTCCGCGGGAAAATCAAGGCTTGCAATGAAGTGGGAGTCTATTCGGAGCTGATCCAATTGCCGGAGGATACCTCAGAGAAGGCACTGTTGGCTCGGATTGACCAACTAAATCAGGATCAGTCAATCCACGGTATTTTGGTGCAGTTACCATTGCCAGCACAAATCTCCCCTGATCGGGTCATTGCTGCGATTGATCCGGAAAAGGATGTAGATGGATTTCATCCGATTCAAGCGGGACGGTTATTGACGGGGTTGGATGCCTATCTGCCCTGTACCCCTCACGGCATTCTCCGAATGTTGAAGCGGTCGGGTATTGCACTGGAGGGAAAGCATGCGGTGGTGGTAGGCCGTTCTAACATTGTGGGTAAGCCTGTCTCCCTGCTGTTGCAGCGGGAGAACGCGACGGTAACCATGTGCCATTCGCGCACCCGTGAGTTGTCTTCTTACACACGACAGGCGGATATTTTAGTGGCGGCGGTGGGCCGTTATCATATGATCGGGGCCGAGCATGTAAAAGAAGGAGCGGTGGTGATCGATGTCGGCATGAACCGTTCTCCTGAAGGGAAATTAGCGGGGGATGTCGATTTTGAAGCGGTTCGTCCGCTTGTATCTCATATCACTCCCGTGCCGGGTGGGGTGGGACCGATGACCATCGCCATGTTGTTGTACAATACCGTGCAATCGGCGCAAAGGGTTGCATCTTTGACCTGATGGGAGGTGTCCCGCTTTGGAAACAAGGCAACATCAGAGCGTTACCCAACTTATTCAGTACCTGGGCCTTGTACTCGATCAGGATGAATGGTTATCCCGGGTTTGGGTGCAAGGGGAGATCTCCAACTTTAAACATCATGCCCGGGGGCATATGTATTTTACCTTAAAGGACGAACAGACCCGCATCCGAGCGGTGATGTTCGCTGGACACAACCGACGTCTCCGCTTTCGCCCCAAGGACGGGGACGATGTGCTGGTACGGGGACGGGTGGCTGTCTATGAGCGGGATGGGCAAGTCCAACTGTATATCAGCTCCATGCAGCCCAAAGGAATCGGTGACCGCTTTTTGGCATTTCAAGAGCTGAAGGAAAAGTTGGATGAAGAAGGACTTTTCTCCCCCTTGTTTAAACAAGCGCTCCCCTTTTTGCCCAGTCGGGTGGGGGTGATTACATCGGCGCAAGGGGCGGCGGTTCGCGATATCATCACCACTATTCGTCGCCGCAGCCCGATTATCGATGTTTTGTTGTATCCCGTCGCCGTTCAGGGAGAGGAAGCGGCTTTTCGCATTGCAGCCGCCTTAGATGAGATCAATCGCCAAGGAGAAGTAGATGTAATCATCGTCGGTCGGGGTGGCGGTTCCTGGGAGGAGCTGTGGGCGTTCAATGAAGAGGAAGTAGCGCGGGCGATTCATCAATCGCGGATTCCAATCGTATCCGCGGTAGGCCATGAGACGGACACAACGATTGCCGATTATGTTGCCGATGTGCGGGCGGCCACTCCGACGGCGGCGGCGGAATTGGTGGTTCCCCTTTACGATGAGCTTTGTCACCGCATGCACACCTTACATCAACGTTTACAACGAGTGCAACAGCAGCGGTTGCAAGGGGCGCGAGCGGATTGGAACCGTTTGCTGCGGCGTAGGGTGTTGCAACGTCCCGGTGCACAGCTGGAACGGCTTGAGCAGCGTTTGGATGAGTGGACCGAGGACCTGATCCGCTCCATGTATGTTCGTTTTCCCGGTTGGCGTCATCGTTTGGAACGGTTGCAGTCCCGGCTTTTTTCGCACCATCCTACCTACCGCTTGACTGCCTATCGTGAACGGTTGGAACAATGGACGCAACAAGGGTATCACCAGATGGATAAGCAGTTGATCGCCAACAGAAACCGATGGCTGCGACGGGTGGACCGATTGGATGCCATTAGTCCGCTTAAAGTAATGCGCCGAGGCTACTCCTTGGTTTTTCGCCATGGGGATAAAAAGCTGGTTAAAAGTACCCGCCAAATAGATCCCGGCGATCTTATCCAGATTCGACTCGCCGATGGACGCTTAAAATGTCAGGTGTGGGGAAAGGAGGAATACAACCATGACGGAGAAAAATCCGAACCATGACCTTCCCTTTGAAGAGGCGATGAAAAAGTTGGAAGAGGTAGTGGAACGCTTGGAGAGCGGTGATGTTCCCTTGGAGGAGTCAATCCGTCTATTCGAGGAAGGGATGCGGCTGTCCCGCTTATGTGGCGATAAGCTAGACCGCATGGAGCAGCAGGTGGAGATGTTGGTTCAAGAAAATGGGGCTTGGGTAAAAAAGCCCTTTGACCCCGAGGAGGGGAAGGACTGAGTGGAAACGATACAATCGTATTTAAAGCAACGGGCACAGTTGATCGAAGCGGCAATGGAACAAGATTTAAAAACGATGTCCGGTGTACCTGAAACGCTGCATGATGCAATGCGATATTCCCTGCTGGCAGGCGGGAAGCGGCTACGCCCTATTTTGGTGTTGGCTTCCGCAGCGGCTGTTGGGGGAAAAGAGGAAGAGGCATTGCCCTTTGCCTGTGCAGTTGAAATGATTCATACATATTCTCTTATCCATGATGATTTGCCATCGATGGATGATGACGATTTTCGGCGTGGCCGCCCGACCAACCATAAAGTGTTTGGGGAAGCGATGGCGATTCTGGCCGGTGACGCACTGTTGACGCGGGCCTTTGGGATCATTGCGCAGGGAGCGACTCACACTGGCCTCGATCCGGCTCAGGCCCTTGCACTAATCGTCGAAGGATCGGCGCGGGCAGGGGCAGAGGGAATGGTAGGGGGACAGGTAAAAGATATCCAAGCGGAAAAACGATCGGTTTCCTTGGAAGAGTTGCAAGATATCCATCGTTCTAAAACTGGTGATCTGATCACCTATTCCGTCCGTTTAGGTGCGGGTGTTGCCGGTGCTACCGGAGAGAAGCTGGAAGCGTTGACCGGCTTTGCAGAACGGTTAGGGTTGGCCTTTCAGATTCAGGACGATGTATTGGATGTGATTGGCGATCAGGCAACCATTGGTAAACCGGTGGGTAGTGATGAATCCAAACATAAATCTACGTATCCGGCGTTGTTGGGCTTGGAAGAATCGCGAGCTTGGGTCCATCGTTTGGTGGTGGAAGCAAAGGATCTGTTGTCTTCGGTGCATGGCATTGACGGAACGAGATTGACGGAAATCGCCGATTATCTGACTGAGAGGGACCGTTAGAAGAAGGTTCGTATTCTTCCTTTCGTTGTCGCTTTTTACATGGTTGTGATATAATAAGCCCAATGTTGGGATGGCACAGTATTCTAGTCGACTCACCTCCTCTGAAGGCGGGGCTAAAAATCCGCTAAAGGGCACATCGATGAAGTTCTTGGTGTTGGCTTCTGACGCCCAGTCGGGGGTTGATGCTGAGAGTTAAGGGGGAAGGGCGATCCACAAGGGCATGTGGGCGTTGACCCTCCCCCCGTGGAGACCCAAGTGCGTGGCTATGGCGTCACCGAACGCCGGCGACGGCTTGGGGTAGAAACCTGCATGCGGGCGTGGGGACCTGGTGTGCAGCGTAGCCTGCCTTGAGTGGTATTGCGGGGATTCGGATCTTCCGTTGAAAGCAATGCTGCAAAAGAGACTAGGGGGAAGGAAAGAGTTGCTGAGGAAAACTCCTAGACTGAATGCGTAAGGCATGGCGAATCGGGGATTGAAGTGCGGACTAAGTGGTAATCCAGTCCGGCTGTTGGTGACACGTCGAGAGAAGGGTAAAGGGAAACCGCCCCGACGGCGACGATGGGGTCTCTTCTCTGGGAAAACCTACTGGACCTAAGCCGCAATATTTACCCGGTTTGTTGCCATCCCACTATATTCTTGTGTAAATAATCAACAAAAAATAAGGTCTGATCGGCCGTTGGCGGACCGGCCAACGGTTCGCCGCCGGTCATACCACAGCGGAATGCCGGCCCGCCTCTGCGGTTCGGTATTTTTATGGGTTCGATTTAAAAGGAGTATGAGTGATGCATGCGTGATCTATTAAGGCAATCCATGCGGTGGGCCATCCTGATCAGCTTGGTGACCGCACTTTTAGCGATGGTGCTAACTCTGGTTTCCAGCAGCTTTTTAAATGGGCTACCCTGGCAGGGCGGCTTACTGGTCGTATTGCTGATCGTTTTGATCGGGGTCTTTTTCGATATGTTGGGGATTGCCGCCACTGCTGCGCAGGAGCGACCTTTCCACGCCATGGCATCCAAGAAAGTAGCGGGAGCGACACAAGCGGTTGGAATTATCCGTAAGGCTGATCAGTTTGCTAATTTTTGTAACGACGTGGTCGGCGATATCAGCGGAATTGTTAGCGGGGCAGCAGGCTTTGCTGTGGCAGCCGCCTTGGTCTTTTCCATGGATCTGCCCGAAAGTAATCGTTTTCTGGTGGAGGCGGTGCTGGTAGGGATCATTTCGGCGATAACGGTAGGGGGAAAAGCTATAGGAAAATCGGTGGCGATCCGTTACGCCAATGAACTGATTTTCCAGATCGGTCGGATTTTCTATTTTTTCGAAAAGAGATTTCATATTCGGGTATTTAACGTAAAGACTAAGAAAAAACGTAAGCGAAAGCGGGGGGTTCTTCGTGCACCTCGAACAGATTAACAGTCCGGAAGACCTAAAAAAACTGCCGGTCGAGAAACTGCCCGACGTGGCGGAAGAGATTCGTCAATTTTTGATGGAGAGCTTGTCAGTAACCGGTGGTCATCTCGCATCCAATTTAGGTGTGGTGGAGTTGACACTTGTGCTCCATTATCTCTTCGACAGCCCCAAGGATCAGTTTATTTGGGATGTGGGCCATCAGGCCTATGTACACAAACTTTTGACCGGTCGCCGTGAAGATTTTCCCACTCTCCGGCAATATCAGGGGTTGTGCGGGTTCCCCAAACGGAATGAAAGTGAACATGATGTGTGGGAGACGGGTCACAGCAGCACTTCTTTGTCTGCGGCGATGGGGATGGCGGTGGCACGGGACATCAAAGGAGAAAACAACCGCGTGGTCCCCATTATTGGGGATGGAGCCCTTACCGGCGGGATGGCTTTAGAAGCGCTTAACCACATTGGAAATGAAAAGCGGGATATCACCGTTATCCTCAATGATAACGAAATGTCGATTTCACCCAATGTGGGGGCCCTGCACAAATATCTGGGACGGTTGCGGACGCATCGCCATTATCACAAGGTAAAAGAAGAAGTGGAATACCTGTTGAAGAAGATTCCATCCGTGGGTGGAACGATGGCGGCAGCGGCGGAGCGTGTCAAGGACAGCCTTAAGTTTTTGGTCGTCTCCGGGGTGCTGTTTGAAAAATTGGGCTTTACCTATCTGGGACCGGTGAACGGTCATAATCTGGACGAGCTCATGGAATGTCTCAAACAGGCTGATCGGACGAAAGGCCCTGTATTGGTACATGTGGTAACGGTAAAAGGAAAAGGATACCTGCCTGCGGAACAGGATGCGGAAGGGTATCATGGTGTCGGGAAAAACTATAAACTAGAAGCCAATAAAGGCGTGAAAAAAGTTACCACGGATGAACCCGTCAAATACGCCAAAGTGTTTGGGGATTCGTTGATCCGCTTAGCTGAAGAGGACAAGCGGGTGGTTGGAATCACTCCTGCCATGCTGGCCGGTTCCGGTATGAACGCATTTGCGCAACAGTTTCCGGAGCGCTGTTTTGACGTGGGAATCGCCGAGCAGCATGCAACCACTTTTGCCGCAGGATTGGCTACTCAGGGACTAAAACCGGTGTTTGCGATCTACTCTACCTTTTTACAACGAGGGTACGATCAGCTGATTCACGATATCGCCCGCCAAAAATTAAATGTGATCGTCGCTGTGGACCGGGCTGGATTTGTGGGTGCAGACGGGGAGACACACCAGGGGGTTTACGATATCGCGTTTATGCGGTGCGTTCCCAATATGGTGATCATGATGCCAAAAGATGAAAATGAGTTCCAACACATGATGTATACGGCGTATCGATATGATGACGGCCCCATCGCCGTTCGCTTCCCGCGCGGAACTGGAGTCGGCGTAGAGATGGATGCAGAGTGGCAGCAGATTCCGATCGGAAAAGCGGAAGTGTTACGCGAAGGACGGGATGTGGCGCTGCTGGCCTTTGGATCGATGGTGCCGCTGGCGATGAAAGCGGCGGACCAACTGGCGCGGGAAGGAATTCGAGCCAAAGTGGTAAACGCTCGCTTTGCCAAGCCGGTGGATACGGAACTGCTGGATCAATTGTGCGAAGAAGGTACCCCCATTGTTACCATTGAAGAAGGCAGCTCCATCGGTGGATTTGGTAGCGCCGTGTTGGAATACTATGCAGAGCAGGAGATCCAGGGTATGTCTGTCAAGACGTTAGGGGTGCCGGATTACTATGTTGAACACGGAGATGTGGACAGCCAGCGCCGGGAAGTTGGACTGACGGTGGAGAAAATCGCCAGCACCGCATATGCCATGGTGCCGCTGCAACGCCGACGGGCTTAAGAAGGAGCGAGACCAGTGGCAAAAAAAGAGCGCTTGGATGTATTGTTGGTGGAACGAGGGTGGTTTGAAAGCCGCCAACAAGCCCAACGTGCCATTATGGCGGGCCTGGTTAAACTGGGGAGCGAGCGTATCGATAAAGCGGGGACCAAAGTCCCCGTCGATGCAGCTCTCCATGTTGAAAGAAAACCGCATCCGTATGTGAGTCGAGGCGGCTTAAAGCTGGAAGAAGCCATTCGTGTATTTGATATCCAGCTCGATCAAAAAGCAGTGCTGGATATCGGCGCTTCTACCGGCGGATTTACTGATTGTGCCCTTCAATATGGGGCACGATTGGTTTACGCCGTCGATGTGGGCTATGGCCAGCTGGCCTGGAAGTTGCGTCAGGATCCGCGGGTGATTGTGATGGAACGGACCAACTTTCGTTATCTCACACCGGCGGATTGGTCAGGGGAACAACCGCAACTCGCAGTGATCGACGTCTCCTTTATCTCCGTCTCCAAGATCCTTCCCCCTTTAAAAGCGTTGCTCCACCCTGAAGGATGGGTGATGTCCCTGGTGAAACCTCAATTTGAAGCGGGAAGGGAACGAGTAGGTAAAAAAGGGATTGTCAAGGACCCCACCGTTCATCGCGATGTCCTGCATCAATTCGTTAAGATGGCGAACCAGTCCAGCTTTGATGTAGTCGGGTTGGCCCCTTCCCCCATTACCGGGGGAGAGGGGAATATTGAATTTCTTAGTTGGATGCGAGCGGATTCAGCACCGAATCTCTCGTGGGAAGGACGGCTAGAAGCGGTAGTAGAAGAGGCCCACCGCCGTCACACCAACCGTTAAAGGGTCGCTTCCTCTTCCTTTCCTTTACAGGATTTCTTGTAACAGGGGCGAATCAAGAAAGGGGAAGGAGGCGGTTCTCTTGTTGCGCGATGACGGTGATCTGCTTGTGCTGGCTCTGTTGGTGATCGTGATCGTGATTCTGTTTGTTCGGGCATGGAACCGTGCCGGCTGGAACACAACCATTCAGTGGTCACCTGTTCCCATTCGCGGGGAAGTGCCTGCATTGTTGGAAGAAGAGGGTTATGAAGTGGTAGCGGCAAAACAACGCCTCCCTCTACAGATTTATATGGGGGAGAAAAAGATGGAAAGCCGGTTGTTTGTCGATTTTGTCGCACAAAAGAACAACCGCACCTATCTGGTTATTCAAGCGAAGGCCAAACAACCCCTTCGCATATCCGGATCCGCTCTGCGGGATCGCTTTCTTGCACATGTGCTCGCTTTCCAAGCCACCGGGGTTCTATTTGTCGACCCCTATACGGGCACTTGTCATACCGTTACTTTTTCTATCCCAGGTATATCCTCGTCGAGAGGCAAGCGGGGTGTCTTGTCCCATTTGGTTACGTTGGTACTGGGTATCCTAATCGCCATTTGGATCCGATGATGTGCAAAACAAGAGGTGGATGGGACTTGCAAACGATCGGGATACTTGTAAACAAAGGGAAGCCGAAGGCCCGAGTGATTTTAAAAGAGCTGATTCTGCTTTTGGAAGCGCGGGGAGCGGGCGTTCGTCTGGAGCCGGATATGGCTGAGAGCTTGGAACGAATGGACTTGGCTCTAACTGTAGAGGAATTTCCGGACTCGGTCGATCTGGTCTTCGTTTTAGGCGGCGACGGGACCTTGTTGGGAGTGGCACGACAGTTGGCCCCCTATCAGATTCCCATCCTTGGCTTTAATTTGGGCTATCTCGGTTTTTTGTCGGAAGCCGAACCCGATAGTTTATCCAGTGCAGTAGACCGGGTACTGGCGGGGGATTACACCATTGAGCACCGCTTAATGCTTGATGCCGAGGTGGTGCGAAACGGTCACTCCCTGGAAAAAAGCGTTGCTCTTAATGACGTTGGCATCGCAAAAGGCTCCTTCAGCCGGATGATTACCAGTACGGTCTTTATGGATGGGGAGTACTTAGGTACATATTCCGGTGATGGCTTAATCGTATCCACTCCAACCGGTTCTACCGCTTATTCTCTCTCTTGCGGAGGGCCGATTGTATGGCCGGGAGTACGCTGTGTATTGCTGACACCGATCTGTCCCCATACATTGACATCGCGCCCGATGGTATTACCGGCGGAGTCAGTATTGGAGATCAAGGTGAGTGCCACCCATCACGACCTTGGCCTTACGATTGATGGGCAATTGGGATACCGGCTGCAGGTGGACGATATCATCCGGGTGAAAGCTTCCCGTTTTGTTACCTCCTTGATCAAGTGGAAAGAACGCAACTTTTTTGAAGTGGTTCGAAAAAAGCTGCAAGGAGAGCAGGAAGTCGTGGAGGAGCGAACATGAAAGCACAACGTCATATTAAAATAAGGGAGATCGTTACCCAAAACGAAATCGAAACGCAAGAAGATCTGGTATCCTCCTTGAAAAATGCAGGTTACAATGTAACCCAAGCGACGGTTTCCCGGGACATCAAGGAACTTCGTCTCGTGAAAGTTCCCACCAATCACGGTGGGTACAAATACTCTTTACCGGCGGATAACCGCTTCAATCCACTGCAGAAGCTAAAACGAATGTTGATGGACAGCTTTGTTGGGATTGAACAGAGTGAAAACTTGATCGTTATGCGAACAATGCCGGGCAATGCCCATGCGATCGCAGTCTTGATCGACAATCTGGATTGGTCTGATGTGCTGGGTACCATCGCTGGGGATGATACGATTCTCATCATCTGCCGCGACAGGGAGAAAACCCCTCAGGTAGTGGAACGCTTTATCGACATGTTGTAGGAGTGGATGCTGATGTTGCGCGAAATGTCCATTCGTGACTTTGCCATCATCCAGGAGGTACATCTAACATTTGATCGTGGTTTTCATGTGTTGACAGGGGAGACAGGAGCGGGGAAATCAATCCTGTTCGATGCCCTTAGTTTGGTGGTCGGCGGACGGGGTTCTCAGGATTTTGTCCGCCACGGTGCCAAAAAAGCAGAGGTGGAAGCGCTTTTTGATATTTCCGACCAACCCGGCATTCAGGCGATTCTGGATGAACTGGGGTTGTCGACAGCAGGAGAGGAGCACCTGCTCATTCGGCGGGATATTGCGCAAAACGGGAAAAGTACCTGCCGCTTAAACGGACAGATCATCACACTGACGATGTTAAAACAGGTGGGGGAGCATCTGTTGGATATCCATGGTCAGCATGAACACCAATCCCTGTTGCAGGTGGAAGCACATTTAAATTGGTTGGACGCATTTGGCGGGGTTGATTTAATCCAACAGCGGGAACGTTATCAAAAAATCTTTGCGCAACATCGGGAGATGCGCCAGGAATTAGATCAAATTACTGCTGATGAAAAAAAGATCGCCCAACGGATCGATTTGTTATCCTTTCAAAAAGAAGAGATTGCGGCAGCGCGTTTAACTGCAGGAGAAGATGCAGAGTTGGCACAAGAGCATTCGCGACTGGCTCACGCGGAGCAGATTGTACAACACGCTTCCCAGGCATATGAAGCCATGTATGGGGATCAGCGCGGCGCGGAAATGCTCAATCAGGCGGTAAGGGATCTGGAGGAGATCACTCGCTTGGATGAATCGTTACAACCGCTTCTCGAAATGGTCCAATCCGCTTACTACCAAGTGGAGGAAGCGGCACGTCAAGTGGGGCGTTACCGCGATGATGTGGAATTTGATCCCGCCCGCCTCGCACAGGTGGAAGAGCGTATTCACGTATTGGATCAATTGAAACGGAAATATGGGGAAACAATCGAAGAAATCTTACGTCACGGTGAAGAAGCGGAACAAGAGCTGGAACAACTGTTGAATCGGGATGAGCGCAAGCAAGAGCTGGAACAGCGTTTAACAGAGCTGGAAGCGAAGCTGGCTGCGGAAGGGGAAACCCTTACACAGATGCGCAAACAGGCGGCTGAGCGTCTGAACCAACGGGTGGAAGCGGAACTGGCTGATCTGAATATGAAGGGAACCCGCTTTCAAGCGGCTTTTTCTAACGATGATGAACCTACTTATACTCCTACTGGACAGGATCGCGTCGAATTCCTGATCGCCCCCAATCAGGGAGAGCCGTTGCGACCATTGGTTAAAATTGCGTCAGGCGGGGAATTGTCACGGATCATGTTGGCATTGCAAACCATTTTTTCTGATTTAGATGGAGTTCCTACCTTGATTTTTGATGAGGTGGATACCGGGGTGAGTGGACGTGCTGCTCAGGCCATCGCTGAAAAAATTGCCCATTTGGCGCAGGAACGGCAAATTTTGTGTGTCACCCATCTACCGCAGGTGGCATGTATGGCCGATGTTCATTTCCATATCTTTAAGGAATCCAACGAGGAGCAGACACGTACACGGGTGAAGCTGCTCACGATGGAAGGGCGTACAATGGAGTTGGCCCGAATGCTGGGCGGTGTCGAAGTGACGGATACCACCAAAACCCATGCGCTTGAAATGTTACAATTGGCTGAGCGCACAAAAACGGCCATTCAAGCTCATTAAATCACGATTTCATCCTACCCTCTATTCCGGCAAAAAACCGGGATTTTTTGTTTGTACTGCTGTCATACGCTGGATCGGGTAAGGAAGCTTTTGCGTGACATAAAAGAAATGGGCCACGGACACCTTAACATTACGGTGGAAACATCGCATTGGAGGTGCAGGCAGGAGCGCAGGAGAGTGATCCAGTGGGGCTGACACAAAAAAAGAGATGGACGGGTTTATTGCTTGCCGTTTTGCTCGTTTTAGCCAGTTTGAGTACACCCTTCCGTGAATATCTGGCGTTTCCTTCCCAGATGCGTCTCATTCACGGACATGGGAAAGAAATGCATCTAACGATGCCGGCGACTGCCACGGTAACCCTTTCCAATCCCGGTGTACTGGAAGTGAAAGGGACAAAGCATTGGCTGGACCTTCGCAAACCGTTTACGGTACTCACCAAACAATTGGGCCAATCGCATCTCACCCTTCGTTTGTTTGGAAAGCTGCCTTTTAAACAAATGATGGTGGAGGTACTCCCAGATGTACGGGTGATTCCAGGCGGCCAATCCATCGGAGTGAAGTTAAAGGCCAAAGGTGTCTTGGTGGTGGGGCACCACATGGTTAAACACGCCAAACCATCTCCTGGTGAAAAGGCGGACATCCGCATGGGAGACATGATTTTGGAGATGAACGACAAACGGATTACAAGCGTGGGAGAGATTGGACCGATTGTGGATCAGGCAGGGCAGGCAGGGAAAGGAATTGAAGTATTATTGCAGCGGGGAGACGAACAAAAACGGACAACATTGTTTCCGGAGCGCAATACACGAGGAGGCAATTACCATATCGGGCTGTATGTTCGGGACTCCGCCGCAGGGGTGGGAACGCTCACTTTTTATGATCCTCTAAAGAAACGCTACGGCGCACTCGGTCATGTGATTACTGACGTGGACACAGGCAAACAGATTCAGGTCGGAGGCGGAAAAATCGTTCATTCCAATGTGACCTCAATCCAAAAAGGAGCCAACGGTGATCCCGGAGAAAAACGTGCTATCTTTTTTAAGGAAGATCAAGTGTTGGGCTCCATTGTCCGAAATACCCCTTTTGGTGTGTTTGGACAGATGGAAAAGAAGCCGAAACAAGGATTGTATCAGGAACCGGTTCCTGTAGCATTGGCTGAAGAGGTACAAGAAGGGCCGGCCCAGATTTTAACGGTGGTGCAGGGGCAAAAAGTGGAGCGTTACGATATCGAAATCGTTCATTTGATCCATCAGAAATTCCCAGCCACCAAAGGCATGATTATTAAGGTAACAGATCCCCAGCTGTTAAATCAAACCGGTGGGATTGTCCAAGGAATGAGCGGTAGTCCGATTATACAGAACGGAAAATTGGTGGGAGCGGTTACCCATGTGTTCGTCAATGATCCCACTTCGGGATATGGGACCTATATTGAATGGATGCTAAAAGATGCAGGTGTGATGGAAACAGCGGACTTCTTGAAGAAGTCCGCTGTTTTTTTGGAAAAAAGTGCTCTAAAGCAGGAATGAATTGTCTCGTGTAGAAAGCATGTATATAGAAATTAACGGTATTGATTAGAGGGAGGGCATTATTTTGGAGAAGATGCGTGTTGTTTTGGCGGATGATAATCGTGAATTTGCGCAACTGTTGCGGGATCACCTCAACGCACAGGATGATATAGAAGTAATCGGTGTCGCCTACAATGGAAACGAAGTGTTGGATCTATTGGACCGGGAGATTCCAGACCTGTTGGTACTGGATATTATTATGCCTCATCTCGATGGGCTCGGTGTATTGGAACGGTTAAACGAATGGTCGGAACCGTTGCCTAAAATAATTATGCTGACTGCATTTGGGCAAGAAAACATCACCCAGCGAGCGGTCGAATTGGGAGCGGCTTATTATATCCTAAAACCTTTCGACATGGAGTTATTGACCCAACGTATTCGCCAGATGCAGGGTCAAACGGGGTCGGCTACCCGTACGCCACTGACGGGACCCTCCTCATCCCGTTCCGATAACCTTGACGCCAATATCACCAATGTGATTCATGAGATCGGCGTTCCTGCTCATATCAAAGGATATCTGTATTTGCGGGAAGCGATTACGATGGTGTATAACGAAGTGGAACTGTTAGGGGCAATCACTAAAACCCTTTATCCCCGTATCGCTGAAAAATATAACACCACCCCCAGCCGCGTGGAACGCGCGATTCGCCATGCGATTGAAGTGGCCTGGAGCCGCGGCAATATGGAATCGATCCGCAAACTATTTGGCTACACCATCAATGTTAGCAAAGCCAAACCCACCAATAGTGAGTTTATCGCCATGGTGGCGGATAAGTTGCGGATTGAGCATAAGGTGGGGTAAGCGTAGTTATGGCGGTAATTTTGGAGGTTGTGGACGCTGAGCAAAGAGACGATAAACATCCAAGAAAAGGCGTGTCAAAGCGATAAATATCTGGTTAATGAAATCCCGCTTTTTTCCGTTTGCATCAACGGAAAAAAGCGGGATTTCTGTGCGTAAAACATCGATTTGTGTTTGGTCACGATTTAGTGAGTTCTTCTCATTAAATGTTATAATAGATCAAGGAAAAACCGTTTGGGGTGAAACCGTTGGCGAAAGCAGAGGATTTAACCTCCTAAAATAAAGGATTTTTATTTTAGGAGGTTAATCATGAATTTCTATCGAATTGATCTAGAACGTTGGAGTAGGAGACCTTATTTTGAACACTTTATGAATGAAAACAAATGTTCCTTTAGTCTTACAGCAAACGTGAATGTTACTACGTTACTTCAGCAATTACGAAATAAGAACCTGAAGTTTTATCCTGCTTTTATTTACATGGTTTCACGAGTGGTCAATAAGCATGTTGAATTTAGAACAGCGTATAATCAACAGGGGCAATTAGGGTATTGGGATCAGATGATACCCAACTATACGATCTTTCATAAAGAGGATCGGTCGTTTTCCGCGATTTGGACGGAATACTCCAGTAATTTTCTCCGTTTTTACGAGAACTACCAGCATGATATGGAGCAGTACGGAAACAAAAAGGGCTTGTGGGTAAAAGAAAATGTGCCGGCCAATACATTTTCAATCTCCTCTCTTCCCTGGGTTCAATTTACCAGTTTCAATCTTCATCTCTATAAAGGTGAAGAGTATTTACTGCCGATTATCACGAACGGGAAATACTTCTCTGCTGGGAAAGAGATCTTAATACCCGTTTCACTGCAAGTTCACCATGCAGTATGTGATGGCTACCATGTGAGTATGTTTATCAATGATTTGCAGATGCTGGCTGATCGTTGTGAAGAATGGATATAGATAAAGGGAATGTTATGATGGGAAAACCGCTTTCATTTGGAAGGCGGTTTTTGTTTTGTATGACTTTCTGTTCCCTAATCCATACTAATGACAACTGTAAAGGAAGGAGTCTGTCCGCCATGGGGGATTGGTGGAAGCGATGGCGAAAAAAAGGGGATCTATCCATACAGGGACGAGTGATGGTGGATCGGCGTACCAAACGCTTACTCGCTCGGATTAGCCCTGGCGAGATTGCGGTGATCGATCACCGTGATCTGGATGAAGTGGCGGCGATGGGTTTGGTGGGGGCAGGAGTAGCTGCAGTTGTCAATGTGTCTGCCTCCATTAGCGGTCGCTATCCTGCTCAGGGGTGTCGGTTGCTGTTGGAAGCAGGTATTCCCGTTTTGGACGAAGTGGGTGAGCAAGCGATTCAACGCTTGGCCGATGGGGATGAAGTGCGGATTGAGGGGAAATTACTGCGATCGGTACAAGAAGACTGGGTGGCAACAGGTTCTCGTCTGACATGGCAACACTGGCGTGAAAAAATGGCAGAAGCACATCAAGGTTTTGAGCAAACGTTACAACCCTTTATTGAAAATACCCTTAATTATGCTTATCGCGAACGTGAATGGGTGACACAACCGCTGTCGCTCCCCCCTTTGCGTCAGAGTTGGCGAGGACGAGATGTGGTAGTGGTCGTGCGGGGCCCTGGCTTTGCTGAAGATTTGTACGCATTGCGAACTTTTATTCGAGAAGCGGATCCTTTTCTGATGGCAGTGGATGGCGGAGCGGATGCATTGCTCAAATATGGATGGACGCCCCATCTCATCCTAGGGGATATGGACTCCATATCTGATCAGGCGTTATTACAGGCGGAAGAATTGGTGGTGCACGCTTATTCCGATGGACGGGCTCCCGGATTGGAACGTGTGGAACGGCTGGGATTGACAGCTCATCTGCTTCCGTCCCCCGGTACGAGCGAAGACGTCGCTTTATTGGCTGCTTTTGAAGGGGGAGCGGAATCAATCGTTGCCGTGGGAACCCACTCTCATATGGTCGATTTTCTCGAAAAGGGGCGAGAAGGAATGGCCAGCACGTTGCTCGCTCGGATTAAAATGGGAGCACGGTTGGTCGACGCCAAAGGAGTAAGCCGTTTATATCGTCCGCGCCATCCTGCCAAAGGAGTGGCGGTGCTAACTTTGGCCAGTGTGATGCCTGTGGCCGCATGGTTATGGGTGCATCCACAACTGTTTGAAACGGGACGGTTGTTCTGGACAGTCCTGCAAATTTGGTTGACGTAGGCGGTGTTCCCGTTGACGATGCGTTACCATTTAGTTACTTTGGTCGCCATATTTTTTGCGCTTACCATCGGCATCCTGCTGGGAGGAAGCGGGGGAGCCTGGTGGGAGCAATCCCGTCAGGGGATGGTGGAAACCGTACTTCAACAATATCAGCAGATTCGGCAACAGAATCACCAGTTGCAGCGGGAATTGGTCACCCAACACGATCATCTTAACAATTGGCGAAAAGCAAACCATCGCTTGTTTCAAGAAGCAATTCGTCACCGATTGGAGCATCGGCTGGTGTTGCTGGTAGGTGGATCTCATCGTGGCGAATCGATTGAGGCGACGATCCGAAAAGCGGGTGCCGCTGTTGAAAGGAAGACGATTTTTCCTCATGATGTGGAACGATTTGATGCGATTATCGTTTTATCCCCATTATCCCAGACATCGCGCCATGACCGCCATTGGTTATCCGATGCGCGTTTGGTGTTTGACGGTCCCATTGTTATCTGTCAGCGCTGGGAAAAGGATCGTCCGGTTCTTGCCGCTAAAGATGAACGGATCTGGTTTTTGCTGCAGGAGGAGAAAGGGAATCCGGAACGATTGGTTAGCATGATATCCTGGTTGGCGGACGCGATCCAGCCAAAGGGGGAACCCTTATGAATCGATCGGTTCAGGTGAGTGCGATTGTACCCGCTTACAACGAAGAAGATCGAATTGAAGCGACGTTAAAAGCATTACACGATATCCCACAGATTGACGAGATACTTGTAATCAATGATGGCAGTCAAGATCGCACGGCCACCCTGGCTCGTCCGTTGGCACACCAAGTAGAATCCTTTTCTCAAAACTTGGGAAAAGGGGCAGCTTTGACGCGTGGAGTCAAACAGGCCAGAGGAGAAATTTTATTATTTGTAGACGCTGATTTGAAAGAGCATGCCCGCAGTTGTAGTGCTTTGCTGGAGCCGATCATAAATGGAGATACTGATATGACTATTGCATGCTTTCCTTCCCCCCGTAAAAAGGGGGGATTCGGATTTGTCAAAGGCTTAGCCAAAAACGGCGTTCGTTGGTTGACCGGTTCCACGCTAAATGCGACCTTATCCGGACAACGGGCACTAAAAAGAGAAGTGTGGGAGCGTTTTGCATCCATCCCCTGTGGTTTTGGCATTGAATTGGGATTAACCGTACACGCCCTCCGTTGCGGTTATCGCATCGAAGAGATTCTTCTCCCCTTGAGTCACCGGGAAACCGGTCGAGATTGGAACGGTTTTGTTCATCGCGGTAAACAGTTCTTTGCCATTTTACGCACACTGATTGTACTTTGGAGGCAAGCGGTATGATCCCGATTCTGTCCATCATCATTTTAGCGATTTCTATTTTAACCGGTGTTGTCGCTCTGCCCGTCGGGATTCATTTTTTACAGGAGAAAAAGCTGATCAGCCCCAATTTTCGCGGTAGTGCTATTCCTACCAGCTATGGCGGGCTGTTAGCCTTTTTATATTTATTGCTGTCGGTGCTGTTATTAGGGATCGACCAATCCCTGGCTTTGCCCCTGTTTTCATTGCCGCTGTTTTTTGCGATGTTGGCAGCATCCCTCGGTGCCGCATGGCTGGGGTGGTTGGATGATACGATGGGGGATCATGTCAACAAAGGATTGGCTGGTCATTTTCGCGCCTGGCTTCGCGAGGGCACGATGACTACCGGTATGATTAAAGCATGGGGTGGGATCGCCATCGCCGCTGTTGCCGCTGTCGTTACCAGCGGGGGGACCTTTTGGTTATGGCCACTTCATCTGCTTTTCATCGCGTTAGTTACCAATTGGCTTAATCTATTGGATTTACGTCCCGGACGTTGCCTTAAGTTTTATCTCATCGTTGCGGTTCTGTTGACACTCCTTTATTTTAATCAGAGTAGCACACTCTTGTTTTTACCGCTGCTGGGACTGGCCCTTGCCGTTTTTCGAGCCGATCTCTCTGCCCGCGTCATGCTCGGGGATAGTGGCTCCAACTTGCTCGGGGTGCAGTTGGGCATCTGGCTTGCAACCGTCTGCTCCGCTCCGGTAATAGCGGTTTTTACAATTCTGCTTATCGTGGGCCATGTAATCGGCGAAACCATTTCCCTAACCCGTATCATCGAAAAGAGCCGCTGGTTGTCCTATTTGGATCGTTTGGGACGGGGAGAGCACTAAGAAAAAAGGATATCATCCTTTTGCTGCCGAAGATCATTTGGCAGCTTTTTTGTATAGTGGTAAAGGAGTGATTCCCTTTGAAAAACAGCATTTATATTACGCGCAAAATACCAGAAGAGGTCGTTAAAAGGATTGCACAAACATGTGAGGTACGCATGTGGGAAGAAGAGGAGACTCCCGTCCCGCGGGAGGTATTGCAACGGGAGATTGCGGAAGTGGACGGGTTATACTGTATGTTGACGGAATCGATCGATGCGGAGCTGCTCAATCACGCCAAAAAGCTGCGGGTAATCAGTAATATGGCGGTTGGGTACAACAACATCGATGTTGATACAGCGACGCAAAGAGGGATGGTGGTGGCCAATACACCAGGGGTGTTAACCGAAACCACGGCTGATCTCACCTTTGCCCTTCTATTGGCGACGGCGAGAAGGCTGGTAGAGGGAGAACGATTTGTACGCCAGGGCCAATGGCACACCTGGGCGCCGATGTTATTGACCGGGCAGGAGGTTCATGGCTCCACCCTGGGAATCATCGGACTGGGCCGGATTGGGCAAGCGGTGGCCAAAAGAGCTAAAGGGTTTGATATGGATGTGCTTTATTACAATCGTTCTCGTAAGCGGGAAGTGGAAAACGAGTTGGGCATTCAATATGTGGATTTGGATGCGTTACTGCAGCAATCCGATTTTGTCTGTGTCCTAACCCCATACACCCCGGAAACCAAAAATCTAATCGACCGGCGTGAGCTCTCCTTGATGAAAAAAAGCGCGGTGTTGATCAATACGGCACGTGGTGGCATCGTCAATGAAGAGGCGCTGGTGGCGGCTTTAAAAGACGGAACCATTTGGGCTGCCGGCTTGGATGTGTTTGTCGAAGAACCGGTTTCACCCCAACATCCGCTCCTGTCATTGCCCAATGTGGTAGCGTTACCTCATATCGGAAGCGCCAGCATCAAGACACGGATCGCGATGGCACAGCTGGCGGCAGATAATCTGCTTAAGGCATTAACAGGGGAAAAGCCGGATCACTTGGTTAATCCAGAAGTATGGGGGAAATCGTGAGATAAGGGGCTGCTGATTGTTGCAGCTGCTTTTATCTTTGTGAGCGGGATAACCCCTAGCTTCAGCTATGGGGATGAAAGCGAGCGTCAGGTGGGGGAGGGGTTTTTTTACCCCTCTCACAAGCCTGACCATCTTTTACTCTCTTTTTTTGCACTCGAAACAAGGAAAACCGTCGATTGAAGTTATAGGGAACAAGATCAACTGGCTATCGGATGGACAAGTGAAATGATACCATTCAAAAGAACATCAAAAAGCGAGGATGCTATGAAAAGAGAGGATATTCAACAAAGCAAATTTCTCAGCTTAATTCTACGCCATCGCCCAGAAAGGGTGGGAATCCAACTGGAGGCGGGTGGTTGGGTGGAAGTGGATCGCTTGCTTACTGCTTGTCGTCAGCATGGGATGCCGATTGATCGTGCTACTTTGGAGCGATTGGTCAAAACAAACGATAAACAGCGCTTCGCTTTTAACGAAGATGGGAGCAAAATTCGAGCGAACCAGGGGCATTCGCTCTCTGTCAATTTGGGATTAAAGCCAGTGCAGCCGCCGCTGTGGCTGTATCATGGAACCGCCCGTCAATTTCTCCCTTCCATTGAGAAACAAGGGTTACTAAAAAGAAACCGTCATCATGTGCATTTATCCGGAGACCCGCAGACTGCGATCCGCGTCGGGAAACGGCATGGGCGACCGGTAGTTCTAAAAGTGGGAGCAAAGGAAATGGCCGCTGACGGATATACCTTTTATCGGTCCGATAATGGTGTATGGCTGACGAAAGCGGTGCCGCCGCGCTATTTGGAGGGATTGTGAGAGTCATTTTCAGGACATCAGAAAACCCCCTTTGACGCAAAAAAGGTTAAAAGGTGCTTTCTTTGTGTTTCGAAAGGAATTCGTGCCAGGTGGTGCTATCTTTTCAGAGAGTCGCGGTGAAAGGGAAGTCGAATATTTGGAATCTTAGGAGGAAAACAATTTCCAGTGTCGAAATATTTAGAACGCTACTGTTGGATTTCTCTATGGTAAATAAATGAGGAGGTCATACAAATGAAAAGAATTATGACTCTGTTGCTGTGTCTGGTGCTTTCCCTCAGTCTCAACTCTGTCGTCTTCGCCGAGAAGCCCGATACTCAACCCGGAACCCCGGATAACGGTAATCTGAACACCTCCGGTTTCCTGAGTTACGATGAATTGGTAAAAGCGTTGAAACAGATTGAGAAGAATAGTCAAGGTCGCATCGAAGTAGAAGCCGCCGGCACGTCCAATCGCGGGCGCACCATCCATAAAGCCACGGTGGGAACGGGTGAAAAAGTCGTCCTCATCACCAGCCAGATTCACGGTAACGAACCGACGGGGACCCAGGCACTGGTCAATCTTCTTCAGTTCCTCGGTTCCAGTAACTCCCCAGAAGCCCAAAAAGTACGTGACGAAATTACCCTGGTGGCTGTTCCCCAAATGAACCCTGATGCAGCGGAAAAGGAACGGCGCGGGAATGACATGACCTGGGATGAAGTTGTGCAGGATTTCCCCCAACTGGCCGAGGTTCAGCCCGCCTGGAACTACTACACCCGAACACTGCAGGGTCATGATTACACTCAAAATCCAGGCTTTGACGTCAATCGGGATTATCATCCGAACCTCGACTATGTCCCACGTGCCGAGGACTTCCCCGGTTCCTCCAGCGAGCCCGGTTGGTATATTACACCGGAATCTCGCATTATCCGGGACATTTACAAATCTCTTCAAAATGAATACGGTCAAGTCGATGTCTACGTCGACCTGCATCACCAAGCTCCCTACTATTACGTCGAGGGGAGTGATGATCTGGTCACCATGTCACTCTCCGGAAAGTTCGTCCAGGACCCTTCTTCCCCTGGTTCGGATTACGCCGAATATGCTGACCGCTACAACTTCGACTTCTCCCGGCAGCTAAACGTGGCGGCCTACCAGGCTCTCCGGCAAGGAAACTCGATCTTTAAAAATATAACGCTGTATCCCCAGGATATCGACCTACCCGGAACGGCGCTGGGCTCCTTTGCCCTCAATGGAAGCGGAGCCGTGTTGTTCGAAGTCCGCGGTCAAACCCAGAGCATGGGACAGAAAATGAAAGGTCAACTCATCAAGACGGTTGAACGGGGGCTGCACGGAATTTTGCAATCGGTTGCCTCTGGCGAGGTATACGAGATCGATCCTGAAGCGTACGACCAAATTCCTCAAACCGATCGTTAATCCATCAAAGTGAATCCGTGTAAGGAAGAGGGATGTTGACTCACTGGTGCTCTCCGGGTTGTTCAGCATAGCCGAACGCATGGCCGATGGTTCGGTTGAGGAGCTTGACGGCAACGATTTCTACAGCCTGCCTAAGTATAAGTAAATAAACCCCCTTTACTGATGGCCGCCCCAACAGGCGGCCAGATTGATGACAAAGTAACTTATGCGTGTGGATTTACCTGTTGATCACGGTGTTGGTTTATGCCTTCGACGACCTGCCCCCGCCATCAATATATAATTTATATGACCACGATTGGTTTCTTTCGACTAAAATAAACAAGAAAACAACTTGAAAATCTGCCTTTTTTTCAAGTGAAGAGAGGTTTCATCCAGGAGGAAACATCGATGATGTATACTTTTTTTTGGCAAACGGAATCCCCTTTCTCCCAGTGGCATCGATCCTCGTTTGTAGTAAATGGGATGGTGTACAATTGTGCCGAACAGTATATGATGCAGCAAAAAGCGTTATTGTTCCACGATGATGAGAGTGCGGAAAAAATTATGAAGAGTGATTCCCCGATCGAACAAAAACGGCTGGGACGAAAAGTAAAAGGGTTTGATGATATGGTGTGGGAAAAGCATCGCAAGCGTATCGTCTATGAAGGTAACTACGCTAAATTTACGCAAAATCCGGAGTTAAAAGCCGCATTATTGCAAACAGAGGGGACGACCTTAGTAGAGGCCAGTCCGGTGGATCGGATTTGGGGTGTCGGATTGGCGGAAGATGATCCCCGTATTCATGATCCGCAGCAATGGCGAGGTAGCAACGATCTCGGCTACATACTGACACAGTTGCGGGAGGCGTTGTTACATGAACCGAAGCATGCGATATCCGTCTCAGTTGTGGTGATCGATGATCACGGTGAAGTTCTGCTGGTAAAAGATCGACTGCGAGGATGGGAGCTGCCGGGGGGACAAGTGGAGGAAGGGGAGTCGCTCAAGGAAGCGGCTATACGGGAGGTGAAGGAAGAGACGGGGATCGATATTGAAGTGACAACGTATTGTGGGGTATCACAGCGGGTGGAGCGCAATATGGTTAAACATCTTTTCTTGGGAATTCCGATCAAAGGTGAACGTGTTGCCGGCAGCGAGAGTGAAGAGGTGGGTGTGTTTTCCGTGGAAAAGGCATTAACCATGATCTCCGATCCCGTGGTTCGGGACCGGCTTAAATACGGCTTGAAGAAAGAGACTCATCCCTTTTTGTTGGAGAATTGATTTGGATCAAAAAAGTCCTGTTTCAAGTTACAGGATGTTGTGCCGATATGATGAGAGAAATAAGGGAGAAAAGAAAACAAGCGTCAGTTACCGAGAGGTAGCAGACGCTTGTTTTGATGTAAACGGTAATAGTGAGGATGAAACGATTGGGGAGAATTTTTGAGTCAGCGAAGATGAAAGAATGATGGGATATGCTATCAAATATTCTCGCTTTCCTCAAACGCTTTTCTAATTCCCTCAATCTCCTGTTGTAACGCTGTTGCTGCTTCTTCCAGGGAGGCAGGGTCGGCTGGTTTATCCAATAGCGCGATCAGTTGGGTAAAATGATCACGGATATCGGCAGCAGATTGGTACTTCCATTGAACCAGGGCTTGTCTCCATTGCTGGCTGTATATGTCAAAAAAGCGTGTGTGTTCTTTTTTTAAGGTAGCAGTGACGGCTTCTTCCAAAATCGTCTGCATCTGATCGCGCACATGGATCCGACCATTTTTGGCGAAGAAATCTTTGGTTCCTTTAAAAGCAGTGAGAGCCGGTTTGAGATCTTTTAGTTGTAGCTCGGGAAAGGGACGATCGATCGTAGGTGTTTCCCATTTTTGCTCCTCCCTGTCAGCCAAAGGCACCTCCGCATGGATGGCAGCCAGCTGTGTAGATAACGCATCGTGGCGGGTATCAAATCGTCGGTTTAACCAATTTTCCAACCGTAAGCCGGTGGCACGCAATTCTTGCGCCAGCTCATGTCGGATAAAGTCGGTCAATTCCAGCGTACAGGCTTGTAGTTGCTCCTTGATTGAGCCTTTGTCTTCCCGTAACGCTCCCGGGTTGAAACATTCGCTGAAGAGATCGGGGTATCGCAGAAAGAGCCGCTGCCGGATGTAATAAAAGAGCTCCTCCAATTCCTGCTGCAAGGCAAGTTCATCGATTCGTCCATCTACAGCTTCCACTAAACGTAAGATCGATTCTTTTTCCGATTGTAAGGCTAGTTGTTGTGCCTCGCGTGTTTGACTTCCTTGGTGTGCCGCTTCAACTTGGCGTAGCAGAATGCGATGTGCCCGTTCCACCTCTTGCTTCATGGAGTAAAGGGTAACCTGGGCCAGATCCTGTTGTAAAAACTGTGTAAATGCCTGTTCAAACGCCGCGAGACCGGAGTTTTCTCCCCTGATACCCGCTTGCTTTTCCGTCAGCGCATCCAGGCTGGATACGGCGAAGAGCCGTGGATCGCGGATGCCAAAGGTGATCAATTGCTCCTGTAGGTATGACATCACTTCCTGCCGTTCTTTCGGCGAGGAGGCGAGATCAGCCGCATTCATGACAAAAAACATCTTGTCCATAGCAAACGAATCTTTTACCCGACCCAGTTGCAGCAAAAACTGGCGATCCGCCTGGGAGAAGGCATGATTGTAATAGGTGATAAACAAGATGGCGTCGGCATCCTTAATATAGCGGAAAGCGACCTCTGTATGGCGAGCATGGATGGAATCCGCTCCCGGAGTATCCACGAGGGTGATACCTGCTCGGGTGAGAGGATTGTCATGGTATAGTTCCGCCCATTCCACAAAGCAGGCGGTATCCTCTTGTGCCACATACTGGGCAAACGTGTCCCGCTTCACTTTTTCCGTAGTGCCAAGTCGTTGGCGGAATGTTTCCCAGCCGTTCCGTACCGCCTGTAAGAAGGGGAAGCAGGTTTGCTGCCGGGGGTGGGGAGAGCGAATGGCCAACAGACGATCGATTCCCGCCAACGCTTCCTCGATCGATTCTACCTGCTGCTGGAACAAAGCATAAATTGAGCGCAAGTCCGTCAGTAAAGTGGCTTCTGATTTGTATTTGATGAGGGCATCGCCGTGTTGATGGCCGTCATTAGGTGCCGTGATGCGATTGATGGCGGCAGTGGTCGGATTGGGAGAGACAGGCAAAGCGGCGTCTCCGATCAGCGCGTTGACAAAAGAGGATTTGCCGGCGGAAAACGCTCCAAACAATGCAACCGTAAACCGTCGCTGTTCCAACCGCTGTCGTTTTACGATTAATTCCTTCCGCACGGTTTCCAGCCCAGGAAGGCGGTCCATTACCGTTTCCGCGGTGCGAATATGGGATAAGATGATGTCCGTTTCATTGTTGTCGCTTTCACTGGTTGTAGCCACTGTCTCTTCCGCAGAAGCTGCTTGGGTGACGTTACTAGCCCCGAAGTCGAAGGAATCGGTGGTGATGATGTCGTGATGTTGACGGTTCAGCCATTCATCCCATTCCGCTTGCCATTCGCATTCCCGGGTGCCGTCAAGCCATCCTTGTAGTTGGGTGCGGTAAGCGGAAGCTTCCTTTTCGGAGGCGCGGATCTGTTCCCACAATTTTGTCGCCTGTTTGAGTGCTTGCAGACGATTTTCGATTTCCGTCGTTTGCTGTTTATGTGTGGTGGACCAGTTGTCGTGCACCTCGTTCCACCAGGATTCTGCCCATTGTTGATACGTACGTTTGACGGCTTGAGCCAGATCATCACAGTATTTGAGAACGTAGTCTCCGCTTAGACGGGCTCCCTCCTTGATGGTGGTATAAAGCAGTTCAGGGGTAATCGGCATGTTCTCTGTCTGAATACGTGTTCCAATTGTGTCGCTATATACGCCTTCGTCTTTTAAAAAGTGGATAACCTGTTTTCGTACATGCACATCGAGTTGCGTTCGTACCGTTTCCTGAAATGGTTGCCAAAACGCTTGGAAGCGACGCTCTTTTTCCCGTTCCGTTTTGCTGCGGGAAAAGAGGATTCCAACCCGGAATGGAGTAAGTTGAGTCTCCAGATAGTTGCGGGCCGCTTCCCGTAAAGGGTAAGGAGTGAGGTGGGCATTTTTAATCGATGGTTCCAGGCCGTTGTGAAAGCGAGTGCGAATGGATTGCTGCTCCCGCAACAGGGAATGATGTTGCTCCTGTAGCTGCTGCTCTTCCCGTTGTACCTCTTCCTCTTTGGGAAGGGGAGTGCCAAGGTCTTGAATCCAGGCTTCAACCTTTTCCTGTCGCTCCCGTTCCATTTGTGTCAGGTGTTCCTGCAGCAGATAAGCCCCTTCCCGTTGCACCGATTCTTTCCCAAAGGTGTCCCTCTGGGTTATTAGCTGTTGGATGGCCATTTGCAACTGTTGCCACTCGTTTAAAGGATGATCGGGATATCGTAGGGAGGTGTAAAAGATCGAATCCATCTGCAATCCCCATTGATGAAAAGTTTCCTCCACCCGTTGCTGATACTGGTAAAAGGGTAGCTCCTCTTCCCGATGTTTATCCACTTGGTTGATGATCAAGGTTAAACGTTTACCGCGCTGGGATAGATCGCGCAAAAATTGTAGGTTGTGTTCGGACTGTACATGGTTATAATCCATCACATATAAAATGGCATCGGCGAGGTGCAGAGCGGATTCCGTCGCTGCGCGATGGGTGTCATCCGTGGAGTCGATACCAGGAGTATCCAACCATTGCACCCCAGGGGACAATGATAGATCGGGACGTACCACTTCGACGGTGACCACTTCGTCTCCGTTTTTGCAAAGCGCCTTTAAATCCGCTTCCGTATAGGTGCCGGGATAAGAATGAACGGCACCGGAAGATAGGGTAAGCCTCACTTGGCTTTCGCCGTGGCGGATTTTAACGATATTGGCACTTGTGGGGATGGGGCTGGTTGGGAGCAGTTCCTTTCCCACCAGGGTATTGAGCATCGTCGATTTACCCGCGGAAAAATGGCCGCACAAGGCGAGCGTAAATTGCTTTCGATGGGATTTGAGAGCCAAGTCACCGATGCGGTGGGCGCGTTCGTTATCGCCCGCTCGCATCATCGCCTCACGAACGGACAAGAGTGGTAGGACCGCGGTTTCCGGTTTGGTTCCCAGCATGGTTTCTTCATACTCCTCTGTTTGATGTCGTCAATGATGATGTTTGTATAGAGTTCACTATGCTTTATGTTAATACAGCTTGGTTTACCCGTAAACGCTTTGGTTTTGAACCTTGAGATACGCTATAGGAAAAACAACGGCCCGTACCGGTTTGGTACGGACCATTGTTGCAAAAGGAGGATCAATGGTGGATTTATGTTACCACTCGCCAATCCTTCGGATATTGAGTGAGAATTTTACATCCATCGGCGGTAATCAATACATCGTCTTCGATGCGGACACCGCCTTTGCCGGGAACATAGATGCCCGGTTCCACGGTGAAAACCATTCCTTCTTTTAAGATGTTTTCATTTTGATCGTGGATGGAAGGGAATTCGTGGGCATCCAGACCCAATCCGTGTCCAACACGGTGGGAAAAGTATTCACCATAACCGGCCTCATCGATGATGGTGCGGGCGGCGATGTCCACTTCGCGCATCGGAATACCTGGGCGGCATTGTTGGAGTGCGGCGGTTTGAGCATGTTGCACCGTTTGGTAAATGCGCTGCAATTCATCATCTACCGTCTGGAAGGCTACGGTACGGGTGATGTCGGAGCAATAGCCCTCCAGCACAACCCCTAGATCAAATAAGACCAGATCGCCTCGTTTCAAAGTGCGTGAGCCTGGTTTTCCGTGGGGTTCACCAGTTTTTTCTCCAAACAGCACCATCGTGGAAAACGCCATCTCATGGATGCCTTTCTTTTTTAACTCTGCTTCAAGATGGGCGACAACTTCCATCTCAGTGATCCCTTCTTGCAATACGGAAACGCCCGCTTCCACACCAAAGTCGGCGAGTACGGCGGCTCGCTCTAAAATGGCGATTTCATCATCATCTTTGATCGCCCGGTGTTCATTGATGATGGCTTCACCGTCGATAAAGGTAACGGTGGAAAATAAGGCTTGTAATGCTTCCGCCCGCGCGAGAGGCAGCTGTGATTTTTCTACGGCCAGCCGTATGGCGTCTTGGTTGAGGCGATCCTGATATGCTTTTTTTACTTTGCTCCAAGGATCTTCTGCATCGCTATATGTGAGGATGTCGGCGGTCCATCCGGCCTGTTCCGCACGGGATCGCTCTAGGCTGGGACAGACGAGAAAGGGTTCCGCTCCCGGCACCAGACCAAGAGCCAACAATCGTTCATGGGGATGGCAATGAAATCCAGTAAGATAGTATATGGTAGACGGAGAGGTGAAAAAAGCGGCGTCTACAGACTCCTGATTTAACCGACGGATAAGATTGTCCAGACGGGTGTTCATGGGATCCCCCTCTTTGCGGATGTTTTCTTTTTACTCTACCACGACCGGAAGAAAAGGGGAATTGAAACCAGTGGACATCTTCTCAATCGGAAAATCAACATGTGAAGATTAAGATGGCTTCCATAAAAGGTGCCGCGCTTCTCGAAAACGCTGATCGACTGCGGGCCAGTTGACCACATGCCACCAAGCTTTAATATATTCTTTCCGTTTATTGGGGTATTTTAGGTAGTAAGCGTGTTCCCAGACATCAAGGGCGAGCAGGGGAACTTGATCCTGTTGGGAGAGGTTGTTATGTTTTTCTGCTTGTAGAATCTCTAGTCGATGGGAGCGTGGGGACCAGATAAGAAGAGCCCAGCCTCCGCCTTCTACCTTGTTTGCGGCGGAGGAGAAGTGTTTTTTAAAAGCGTCAAGGCTGCCGAAGTCCTGTTGAATTTGCTGGGCCAGTTTCCCGGTGGGTTTGCCCCCTCCGTTGGGACTCATGATCTCCCAAAATAGGGTGTGTAGATAATGGCCGGCTCCATTGAAAGAGGCTTCCCGTTCCCAGTGTTTAATCAAATCAAAATCGCCGGTTTGACGGGCTTTTGCCATCATTTTTTCCGCTTTGTTCAATCCATCGACATAGCTTTTATGGTGTTCATCGTGATGAAGGTGCATCGTTTTCGTGTCAATATAAGGCTCCAATGCATCATAAGGGTAGGGAAGTGGGGGCAAGGTATGTTTGCCGATCGGGACAGGATTGAGGGGAATGCTGTGGTTTTCAGTTGTGGCTTCCGATTTTTCTTCCGACTGTTCTCCCTCTGAGGAGAGAGCGGCGGGTTGCACCTGGTCTTGCAATTGCGGGATTTCTTTCCAGATACGGCGCGCTTCCTTGCGCAACCCGTATAGGTGGCGAGGGTGGCTGGAGCTTACTTGTTCTTCCAACTGTTTTAGTTTGTCGAGAAATGCTGTGGCTTCCGGGTTTTCCTTTGTCAACAAGGTGTGCAAAGTGCGACGGGCGGTGCGGGAAAAAGTGATCAACTCGTTGCGCAAGCTGCGTAAACGATCGGTGTGGGAGTTCCAATATTCCATCCGATTCTCCTCCAAAGGTGATATTGAACACTTACCACAGCATATGATCAAACGGGCGGGGCGTGTGCTTAGCACACAACCCAACAACAAAACGGTTTCCGTTATGGAAACCGTTTTGTTGTTGGAGAAGATATTCCCGAGATCTCTTATGAGTTATTCGCTTGTTTGGACGCTTTTTTCTTCTTGATTTTGCGTAATAACAGGAGCAACATCGGCTGTATCTGATTCCGTTTGGCATCGCGGTAAAAGAGAAAGCTTCCTACGAGAGCGATTCCTCCTAAGAAAAGGAATACACCGAGGGAGAATAAACCCCAGTGAAGTCCTTCGCCGGCAAAGTAGTCAAAAAAGACATCGCGCAGCAATGTCCAACCGTAGACAGCGGCCACTCCGGGAATACACAAGATCAACAGGGCCAAGATTCGTTGATAGATCATCGTTTGCCACACCTTTCTCTCCTATGGTAACCCAAACACAGTTTGATCGCCAAGGGTGCTTGATCGGTTGAGGTGAAGGTTGTGTTAAGATAATAAACGGAGAGTAGAAACGGGGGAACGTCCATGAAACGTTTTCTGATCGTTGGCGGTGGAAAAGGGGGAACGGCGCTTCTTCGCACCCTACGTGAAATGGATCGGGTAACGGTAGTAGGAGTGGTGGATATCGAGCCTGGAGCTCCTGCGATCAATGAAGCTCAGCGGCTGGGGATTCCTACCGGAAACAATGTCTCCCCCTTTCTCCGAGAAGAGCTTGACGTCATCCTGGAGGTGACAGGGAAACCGAAGGTATACCGCGATTTATGCCAGCGTACCGATGGTCGCACTTTGGTCGTTTCCGGTGAGGTTGCCAACCTGATCATGCATCTGATCGAGGAGAAGGAACAGTGGTTTGAGGCATGGCGCCAACGGCAATTGGAGTTGGATGCGATCGTCAACTCTACCCATGACGGGATGATCGCTGTCAATCGGCACGGCGAGATTACGCTGTTTAATCGGGCGGCAGAACGGCTGATCGGAATGACCGCTCAGCAGGTGATGGGGCGTTCCATTGCTGAGGCCATCTCTAATACCCGGCTCGATCGTGTGCTGGCCAGCGGCCGATCTGAGCTAAACCAGTCCCTGGTTTTGACTAACGGCAAACAGATTGTGACCAATCGGGAACCGGTTCTGGATCGCGCCGGAAACACCATCGGAGCGGTGGCGGTGTTTCGGGATATCACCGAAGTACAGGCGCTGACGCAGCAGGTGACGGATTTACAAAGTATGAAAAGTCATCTTCAGGCCATTATCGATTCTTCCGACGATGCGATTTCCGTGGTGGATACGGAGGGCAACGGGGTATTGATCAATCCCGCTTATACGCGGCTGACAGGTCTCGCTCCGGAAGAGGTGATCGGAAAACCTGCGGATACTGATATCTCCGAAGGAGAAAGCATGCATATGAAAGTGCTGAAGACGGGCAAGCCTTTTCGTGGGGTTCCGATGAAGGTAGGCCCTCACCGCAAAGATGTCGTCGTTAATGTGGCTCCTATCGTGATCGAAGGAAAGTTGAAGGGAAGCGTCGGCATCATTCACGATATGTCTGAAATCAAGCAATTAACCCGTGAATTGGAGCGAGCACGACGCATTATCCGTACGCTGGAGGCTAAGTACACCTTTGATGATATCATCGGGGAGAGCGAGGAGATGCGGATCGCCTTGCGGCAAGCGAAGCAGGGGGCGCGTACCCGAGCGACGGTTCTTCTACGCGGCGAATCGGGTACAGGCAAGGAGCTGTTCGCTCATGCTATCCACCATGACTCGACCCGCAAGTTTAGCCAATTTGTGCGGGTTAATTGTGCTGCCTTGTCGGAGTCGTTACTGGAGAGCGAGCTTTTCGGTTATGAGGAAGGGGCGTTTACCGGTGCACAGCGCGGCGGTAAAAAAGGTTTGTTTGAGGAAGCCAGCGGCGGGACCATCTTTCTGGACGAAATCGGGGAAATGTCTACCTCAACACAAGCGAAATTGCTGCGCGTGCTTCAGGAAAAAGAAGTAGTCCGTGTCGGCGGGACCAAAGCGATCCCCGTCGATGTACGGGTGATTGCCGCTACCCATGTCGACTTAGAAAAAGCGATTCGCGAAGGGTGCTTCCGTGAAGATCTCTATTATCGCCTTAATATGTTACCGATCTATATTCCACCGTTGCGAAGACGTAAAAGCGACCTCGAGGCGTTGGCGCTGTTTTTGGTCAAAAAGTTTAACCAAGAATATGGTCGCCATGTCTCCGGCATCAGTCCGGAAACCTTTGCAGCCCTTCGCGCCTACGATTGGTCAGGAAATGTCCGGGAGCTGGAAAATGTTTTGGGGAGAGCAATGATCAATATGTCTTTCCATGATCAAATCATTCAGAAGGACCATCTTCTTCCGCTGCCGGTTCCCCGGCCGTCCACTTCTCCCGTTTCTGAATCACTCCTTCCTATACAAGAAGGGGATGTGTTGCAGGATCTCCTCGATTCGGTTGAGCGAGAACATCTCCTACGGGTATTAGAACGTACAAACCGCAATAAAACAGAAGCGGCTCGCCGCTTAGGGATTTCGGTTCGCAGTCTTTATTACAAATTGGGAAAGCACGGGCTTGACGGTAAAAATGAAAAAGAAGCGTTTACAGAGGAAATACCGCTTGACAACAATCGAGAGTAGCCTGCAAAATTTTGCAGGAAAGATGGTTCATGGAGTCTGCATTTTTTTGCAGGCTCCTCGCCGTGCTAGTTAAGGATTGTGTGCCTTTTAGCAGGAAAATCGGTCCGGCGAGTTTGGCATGGAAATTGCTCTTCTTGCATGGGGGCCGACCAAATCGCAAAAAATAGACTTCGACACGATGCAATGGTTGCACGCTGGTCGGAAAAATGAGGTGGATGTTGTGGAAACGATCAAGAGCTTTGCACAGGTACTCAAACACGCAGAATTTCTTCCAGCTGTTACCGTTGCTGTTGCAGCGGCGGATGATCACGAGGTGCTGGCGGCGGTGGCGGATGCACAACAGCGGGGTATCGCTGATTTTCTGTTGTTTGGTGATCAAGTCCGTATTCGCCAACTGGCAGCTGAGCTCCACTTACAGCTGGAGGAAGAAAAAATCACCCATGAACCCCATCCGGCGAAAGCCTGTTCTAAAGCAGTGCAAGCCGTGCGCAACGGTGATGCGGATGTGGTGATGAAAGGGATGGTACATACCTCTGACTTTCTGCGAGCAATCCTCAATAAAGAAGCCGGGTTGCGCAGCGGTAAAGTGCTAAGTCATGTAACGACATTTGAGGTATCCGGCTTTGATCGGCTGATCCATGTCACCGATGCCGCTCTCAATGTAGAACCAAGCTTAAAAGAGAAGGTGCAGATCACGGAAAATACGGTTCAATTTTGTCATTCCTTGGGTCAAAATGAACCAAAGGTAGCGGCGTTGGCAGCGGTAGAAGTGGTCAATCCCAATATGCCGCCGACGTTGGAGGCAGCCGCTCTCGCGCAGATGAACCGTAGGGGTCAACTTAAGGGAGCGATTGTGGACGGTCCGTTTGCGCTGGATAACGCTGTTTCGGTAGAAGCGGCGGAACATAAAAAAATCGCAGGCCCTGTCGCAGGCCGTGCCGATGTCCTGTTGGTGCCGGACATTGAAGCCGGTAATATCCTTTATAAATCCATGGTCTATTTCGCCAAAGCCAAAATCGGTGCCCTAGTCCTGGGCGCTGCTGCTCCCGTGGTTCTCACCTCCCGCGCGGACACCCATGAGGCCAAACTACACTCGATCGCCCTGGCGGTATTACAGGCGGATCGAATGAAGAAAGGCGAGCGATGACCCGGAAGGAGTCTAAACGATGGAGATCTTTACAACGTTGGAAGAGCACGATTATGAACAGCTGCTGTTCTGCCAGGATAAAGAGTCTGGCTTAAAGGCGATTATCGCCATTCATGACACCACATTGGGTCCCGCATTGGGCGGGACTCGTATGTGGACATATGAATCGGAAATGGATGCGGTGGTCGATGCCTTGCGCTTGGCCCGGGGAATGACGTATAAAGCGGCAGCATCGGGGCTTAATCTGGGTGGTGGTAAAACCGTCATTATCGGAGACCCGAAAAAGGATAAAAATGAAGCGATGTTTCGTGCCTTCGGTCGCTTTATTCAGGGTTTAAACGGCCGCTATATCACGGCGGAAGATGTTGGAACCACTGAGGAAGACATGGACTTAATCCATGAGGAGACGCGTTTTGTCACCGGTGTATCGCCGGCGTTTGGCTCCAGTGGCAATCCCTCTCCAGTTACCGCCTACGGCTGTTATCACGGCATGAAAGCAGCGGCCAAGATTGCCGATGGTTCGGATTCCCTTGAAGGAAAAGTGGTGGCGGTACAAGGAGTAGGTAGTGTCGCCTATCATCTCTGTCAATATTTACACGATGAAGGAGTCAAGTTAATCGTTACCGATATCAATCAAGAGAATATGGAACGGGCGGTCCGGGATTTTGGTGCAGAAACCGTAGAACCTGATAAAATCTACGATGTGGAATGTGATATTTTTGCCCCTTGTGCTTTAGGTGCTGTGATCAACGATGATACCATCAACCATTTGCGTTGCCGTGTGATTGCAGGGTCTGCCAACAACCAGCTGCAACGGAACGAGCATGGGGATATTCTGGCGGAGAAAGGAATCGTCTATGCCCCGGATTATGTGATTAACGCCGGTGGATTGATCAATGTAGCGGATGAGTTATTGGGATACAACCGGGAACGGGCAATGAAAAAAGTGGAAGGAATCTATGATACCATCCTGCGCGTTTTTGAAATCGCCAAGCGCGATTCCATTCCCAGCTATCAAGCAGCTGACCGGATGGCGGAAGAGCGGATCGCTACGTTACGGCATTCTCGTAGCACCTTTTTGCTCGATGAGCGAAATGTCTTAAACCGAAAGTAACCCGCGAGAAAGAACGGAGTGTGAAACGTTGCAGGAAGCGATTCGGGTGTTGGCGATCAATCCAGGCTCCACATCCACCAAGATTGGAATATATGATGATGACAAAGCGATTTTAGAAGAGACACTGCGACATGATGCCGAGGAATTGAACGCTTATCCGGAGCTGTTTAACCAATACCCTTTTCGCAAACGCGTCATCTTAGATACCTTAGAGCAAAAAGGGATCAACCTTACCCATTTGCGGGGGGTGGTGGGGCGCGGTGGCTTGTTGCGTCCGATTCCCGGTGGTACCTATCAAGTGAACGATACCATGATTCGAGACTTGCGCTCCGGCCGTTACGGGGAGCATGCCTCCAATCTGGGTGCCATTTTGGCTCAGGATATCGCGGGGAAACTGGAGATTCCCGCTTTTATCGTCGATCCAGTGGTTGTGGACGAAATGGATCCAATTGCACGTATTTCCGGAGTGCCACAGATTGAGCGGCGCAGTATTTTCCATGCCCTCAACCAAAAGGCAGTCGCTCGTAGGGTCGCCGACCGGATGGGGAAAAGGTACAATGAAATTAACCTTGTGGTGGCGCATATGGGTGGCGGCATCACGGTGGGGGCTCATCGTCGCGGGCGAGTGGTAGATGTTAACAACGGGCTGCATGGGGAAGGGCCATTCTCGCCAGAACGGGCGGGTACTCTGCCGGTTGGGGATTTGGTCGCCATCAGCTATTCCGGTAAGTTTTTTGCCAGTGAAATCATGAAGATGATCGTTGGAAAGGGAGGCTTGATGGGCTACCTCGGCACCACCGACGCCAAGGAAGTGGAGGAGCGCATCCAAGCAGGCGATCAACGGGCACGTCTCGTCTACAGCGCGATGGCTTATCAGGTAGCGAAGGAAATCGGTGCCGCGGCCAATGTGCTGGAGGGGAGCGTAGACGGGATTATTTTGACGGGGGGTCTGGCTTACGGTGAGATCTTTACCGGGGAGATCCGCCGACGGATTGATTGGATTGCTCCCGTTTATGTGCTTCCCGGCGAAAATGAGTTACAAGCTTTGGTGGAAGGAGCACTTCGAGTGATCCGTGGGGAAGAAGAGGCATGTACTTACCCGCCGATCGAAGGTTAAGTAAAGGGTGTGAAGCGATGGCTGAGAACGTGGATCTGGTGGTATTGGGCGCGGGGCCTGGTGGCTATGTTGCCGCCATTCGCGCTGCCCAAGCTGGTTTAAAGACGGTGCTAGTGGAAAAAGCGAAAGCAGGCGGAGTCTGCCTACACAAGGGATGTATCCCTTCCAAGTCGATGCTTCGAAGTGCGGAGCTGTACCAGCAGATGAAAAACAGCGAGGATTACGGTATTTTGACAAGCGATGTCCAGTTGGAGATGGCGTCGGTACAACAGCGAAAAAACCGGATTGTCACACAGCTCTTCAATGGAGTACAGCAATTGTTGGAAAAGAATGGGGTCACCGTGGTGGAAGGGACAGGACGGATACTGGGTCCCTCTATTTTTTCGCCGCAAGCGGGAACGATTTCCGTGGAGAAAGCAGACGGCTCAGAAAATGACATGTTTGTCCCTCAGCATGTGATTATTGCTACCGGTTCCCGTCCACGCAGTCTGCCAGGATTAAATGTAGATGGCAAAGCAGTGATGTTTTCCGACCACGCTCTGGAAATGAAATCGCTTCCAAAATCGATAGTGATCATAGGGGGCGGTGTGATTGGGATCGAATGGGCATCCATGTTAAACGATTTTGGAGTGGATGTGACGGTGGTGGAGTTTGCCGACCGCATTCTGCCCTTTGAAGATGCTGACGTAAGCAAAGAGATGACCCGTTTGCTGCAAAAACGGGACGTGAAGATTCTCACTGGGGCCAAGCTGTTGTCGGAAACGGTGCAGGTGGAGGAGGCCGGTGTCCGACTGCAGTTGGAGCAGGAGGGAGAGATTCGATCACTGGAATCGGAGCGGATGCTAGTTTCGGTAGGGCGTCAACCCAATACAGAGGATATTGGACTTCATAACACTTCCATTCAGGTGGAAAAAGGCTTTATCCAGGTTAATGCCAAGATGCAGACGGCTGAATCCCATATCTATGCGATCGGGGATGTGATCGGGGGATACCAATTGGCCCATGTCGCATCCCATGAAGGAATCCTAGCCGTCGATCACATCTTGGGAAGAGCGGTTCACCCATTAGACCCGACCATTGTGCCCCGATGTACATATAGCCGTCCAGAGATTGGATCGATTGGATTAAGTGAGGCGGAAGCGGTGGAGAAAGGTTACAATATCAAAACAGCCCGTTTTCCGTTTCGAGGGGTTGGAAAATCGTTGGTATCCGGGGAAGCGGATGGATTTATCAAAGTGGTGGCTGATCAGGATCACGATGATTTGCTCGGTGTTCACATTATTGGCCCCCATGCGACGGAATTAATCTCAGAGGCAGGTCTAGCTAAAGTGTTGGATGCCACTCCCTGGGAGATTAGTCAGGCGATCCATCCACACCCGACATTGTCAGAAGTATATGGTGAGGTGGCGTTGGCAGTAGATGGAAAGCCGATTCACTCCGTTTAAAGGAGGGAACTTGATATTGGATCGGAGGGATTCATCATGAAAGAAGTGCGACATGTGAACCTAGGTTTAACGGATGAACAAGTGGTTGACATGTACCGGTATATGTTGTTGGCGCGCAAGATTGACGAACGGATGTGGCTGTTAAATCGTGCAGGCAAGATTCCTTTTGTTATCTCCTGCCAGGGACAGGAGGCGATTCAGGTAGGAGCGGCCTTTGCGCTGGATCGAGAAAGAGATTGGCTTTGTCCCTATTATCGCGATTTGGGTATGGTACTGGCGTTTGGTCAATCCGCGCGGGATCAGATGTTGTCCGCCTTTGCCAAAGCGGAGGATCCCAACAGTGGCGGTCGGCAGATGCCCGGCCACTACGGGGATAAACGTTTTCGCATTATTTCGGGCTCCTCTCCGGTAACGACGCAACTGTTGCACGCTGTCGGTGTAGGGCTGGCGGGGAAGATGGAGAATAAAGACTTTGTCGTGTTTACATCTTTTGGTGAAGGGTCCAGCAATCAGGGGGATTTCCATGAAGGTTTAAACTTTGCTGGAGTCCATCGCTTGCCGGTGATTTTCCTTTGTGAAAACAATCAATATGCCATCTCCGTTCCGGTAGAGAAACAGTTGGCCGGTGGCAGTGTAGCTGCCCGCGGTCAAGGATACGGCATGCCGGGGATTAAAGTGGACGGAAACGACCCGCTTGCCGTATTTCAAGCGGTGCGGGAAGCGGCTGACCGTGCCCGCAGGGGGGAAGGGCCTACGTTGATCGAAGCGGTTTCCTATCGCTTGGTTCCCCACTCCAGCGATGATGATGATCGTACTTATCGCGAAAAACAAGAGGTAGAGGAAGCACGTAAACACGATCCGCTCCTACAATTCAAAAAATATCTCGAAGAGATCGGCATTCTGACGGATGCGCGGGAGAGTGCTCTTCTTCACGAAATCGGACAGATCGTTGATGAAGCGACGGAATACGCTGAACAGGCCCCTTATCCCGATGCCCAAGAAACATATACCTACGTGTATGGAGCGGAAGGAGGACAGCGCTTATGACAGTGATCTCCTATATCGATGCGGTAACCCTCGCTCTGCGGGAAGAGATGGAACGAGATGAAAAGGTGTTTATCCTCGGTGAAGACGTGGGTGTACGCGGAGGGGTATTTCGGGCGACTGCCGGTCTGATCGAGGACTTTGGGGCGGAACGAGTGTTGGATACCCCTTTGACGGAATCGGCCATCGCCGGGGTGGCGATCGGTGCATCCACTTATGGCATGCGACCGGTGGCAGAAATGCAGTTTGCCGATTTTATTATGCCGGCATTTAACCAGATTGTGAGTGAAGCGGCAAAGATGCGCTACCGTTCCAACAATAGCTGGCATTGTCCGCTGGTGATACGAGCCCCTTATGGCGGCGGAGTTCATGGTGCGCTTTATCATTCCCAAAGTGTAGAAAGCCTGTTTACAGGGGTTCCTGGACTGAAAATTGTGACGCCCGCCACTCCCTATGATGTTAAAGGTCTTTTAAAAAGCGCGATTCGCGATGATGATCCGGTTCTCTTTTTTGAACATAAGCGTTGCTATCGCTTGATTAAAGGGGAAGTGCCTGCGGAAGATTATACGGTGCCGATCGGTAAGGCGGAAGTGAAGCGGGAAGGAACCGATGTTACCGTCATCTCCTATGGGCTGACTCTTCACTTTGCCCTCAAGGCGGCGGAGGAGCTGGAGCAAGAAGGGATCAGTGTCCATGTGCTCGATTTACGTACCTTGATACCCCTAGATAAGGAAGCGATACTGGAAGCGGTGGCCCAAACTGGCAAGGTGTTGGTTATTCATGAAGATAATCAAACGGGGGGCTTTGGCGGAGAGATCGCGGCGCTCATTGCAGAAGAGGCGTTTTTTGAATTGGATGCTCCCGTTCGCCGTTTGTGTGGTCCCGATGTGCCGGCGATGCCGTACAGTCCGCCGCTGGAGAAAGAATTTATGCTTAATCCCGCCAAAGTGAAGGATGCCATCCGTGATTTAGCGGAGTTTTAAAGTGTGAGGAGGTCTAGAATGGCCACGGACATAACCATGCCCCAACTGGGTGAAAGTGTGACCGAAGGAACGATTAGCAAATGGCTGAAACAGCCGGGCGATGCGGTCGCCAAATATGAACCACTGTGTGAAGTAGCGACAGATAAGGTAAATGCAGAAGTACCTTCCACCTTCGCTGGAACACTGACGGAGATCGTGGCGGAGGAGGGGGAGACGGTTGAAGTAGGTGCCATTATCTGCCGGATGGACGAAAGTGGGAAAGAGGCAGTTGCCGAGGAAGGATCTGTAGAGCAGCGAGAAGCGGCAAATGAAGAAGCTCCCTCGCAACCTGCCGTTGCCACCGCCACTGGAGGAAAAGAACCGGTTGGCGATGGCTCTATGAAAAAACGCTATTCCCCAGCGGTGTTGCGCCTGGCACAGGAGCACGATATTGACCTGGAGCAGGTGAAAGGAAGCGGACGCGGGGGACGGATCACCCGCAAAGATATCCTACACATCATTGAACAGGGCGGGATCGCTGCCGTTGTAGAGTCTGCCGAGGATGAGAAACGGGAGAAAGTGTCGTCACCAACTTCAATCCTCGCCCCTAAAAAAGCAGCGAAAACCGAAGCCGAAACATCGATCTCCCTGGAAAGCGGGGATCAAGAAGTACCGCTCACCCCGATTCGCAAAACGATTGCACAGCGGATGGTAACCAGCAAACACGAAGCACCCCATGCCTGGACGATGATGCAGGCTGATGTGACCGGATTGGTCAAGCTGCGTCAGAAGTTAAAGGATGCGTTTAAGCAACGGGAAGGCATCGCGCTAACCTATATGCCCTTTTTTATTAAGGCTGTCGTGGACTCCCTCAAGGAGTTCCCGCGCCTCAATTCGGTTTGGGGCGGCGATAAAATCATCCTGAAAAAACGGATCAATATCTCGATTGCTGTTGCCACCGACGATGCACTGTATGTACCCGTTATTCACGATGCTGATGAAAAAAGCATTCTTGGATTGGCAAAAGCAGTGCAGCAGTTGGCAGATAAAGCACGAGCCGGTAAGCTGACGATGGACGATCTCACCGGCGGCACCTTTACCACTAATAATACCGGTTCTTTTGGTTCTATCGCTTCGCAGCCGATTATCAATTATCCGCAAGCGGCGATTATCTCCATGGAATCGATCGTCAAGCAACCCGTGATCCGTGACGATATGATTGCGGTACGGGATTTGGTCAACCTATGTCTATCCTTGGATCACCGTATCCTGGATGGTTTGATGGCGGGACACTTTCTGCAACGGGTCAAGCAGCGCCTGGAATCCTACGGACCTGATACGGAGATTTAACTTTCACCTAAACAAAAGCCCTGCCGATTCGGCGGGGTTTTTGTTTTTTGTATCAGCGATCTGCTAAAAAGTCTCTCTTATTACCTCTGTATCGCGGCAGAAGCTTTCGCCCTCTAATCGCCAGTGTGTTACCATTAATTGAACCCTGCCGATACAGCGGGGTTTTTATGTATTCGGTGTTAAAATGAAAGAATAGCAGGTAAGCGATAAGAAAGGTTTATTCCTTCGAGGTGGGGGTTGTCATGAGAGAGACAGAGGTCGTCATTGGACTGGACATTGGAACAACCAGCACAAAGGCGGTGGTGTTTGGGCCGCGAGGGGTGATTCGCGCTACACATGAGATCGGCTACACCATTCATCATCCACATCCCACTTGGGCGGAGCAAGATCCAGATGTGATTGTTGATGCCGCCATTGATGCCATTCGTTATGCGTTGCTTCAATCAGCTGCACAAGCAAAGGATGTACTCGCCGTGGGAATCAGTTCGGCTATGCACTCGCTCATTGCGGTGGACGCTGACGGCCGCCCCTTGACAAAAAGCATCATCTGGGCAGATAACCGCAGTATGGAACAAGCAAACCATATTCGTCATCATTTGGATGGACATCAGATTTATCGGCGTACAGGCACCCCGATTCATCCCATGTCGCCTTTGCCCAAACTGATGTGGCTCAAGGAGAAGAGTCCCGAAGTTTTCAATAAAGCGGCCAAATTTATCTCCATCAAGGAATATCTGCTGTATCAGTTTTTTCACCGCTATGTGATCGATTATTCTCTCGCTTCAGCTACGGGATTGTTTAATCTGCGTGAACGTCGCTGGGATCGAGAAGTGCTGCAACTCTTGGGATTAGAGGAAAGTCAACTTTCAGAGCCGGTACCTACGGTTTATTGTTTAACCCAGTTAGAGACGACGATTGCCGCTCGTATTGGTATCCATCCGGAAACGCCATTTATCGTTGGCGCCAGTGACGGAGTGCTGGCCAACCTTGGCGTAGGAGCGATACAACAGGGGGAAATGGCCATCACCATCGGCACCAGCGGAGCGATCCGTACGGTAGTGCCATCACCCAAAACCGATGAAAAAGGGCGTACCTTTTGCTACGCCTTGACGGACCAGCACTGGGTGGTAGGGGGGCCGACCAATAACGGCGGTATGATGTTGCGGTGGTTGCGGGATGAATTTGCGGCACCGGAAATGGAAGTGGCCAAACGGTTGGGAGTCGATGCCTATGAATTGATGATCCAATACGCGGAAAATGTGCCAGCCGGATCGGATGGGTTGTTGTTTTTGCCCTTTTTGACAGGAGAGCGAGCCCCTTACTGGAATCCCAACGCCCGTGGCACCTTTTTTGGAATCAGTATTCATCATAAGCGGGAGCATTTTATTCGTGCTGTCTTGGAAGGCGTCATCTTTAGTGTTTTCTCTGTTGGAGTGGTTTTGCGGGAGTTGACCGGTGAGATCAAGGATGTACGCGCTTCCGGCGGTTTTGCTCGCTCAGCGGTGTGGAGGCAGATTTTAGCCGATGTGATGGGGCGGGAAATTATGGTACCTGTAAGCCATGAAGCATCTGCTTTAGGGGCCGCCACCTTGGCGTTATACGGTGTAGGTAAGATTGAACGCTTGGAACAGGTAAACGAGTGGATCAACATTTCACACCGACATCAACCCAATCAACAAAACAGCGAGATCTATTTAGAAATGTTTTATCTGTACAGTCGTCTATATGAAAAATTGAAAGATGAATTTGAGGTTGCCGCCAAACTGCGTCTGCGGGGAGAATGGGAAGGGGTATGATGAAAAAAGCCAATGGTTTTCCATTGGCTTACGCTATTCCTCAATCGGATGCCTTTGTATCGAGGGGGCGCAACTTCGCTTCGATGCTGGCTCGGTGCGGCTCCAAAAACGGCGGCAATGCCAACTTCTCGCCTAGGTGTTCCGGATCTTCGTCGGTGGCAAATCCGGGTCCGTCGGTGGCCAGCTCAAATAGAATGCCGTTGGGTTCACGGAAGTAGATGGAGCGAAAATAGAAGCGATCAACGGGTCCCGAGGTGCGAAAACCTGCTGTTTCTATACGACGGAGCCATTCGTTATATTCGGTTACGTTAGGCACCCGGAAGGCGACATGATGCACCCCGCCACGTCCCAAGCGCTCGTGGGGAAGGTCGGTGCGCTCCTCCACATGTACTTCCGCTCCTGTTCCGCCTGCACCGGTGGCATAGACGAGAATATCCGGTTGAGAAGAGTGAGGGGAGGGGTATTGGTTCACCAAGCGAAATCCTAACACTTCCGTTAACACCCGTGTCGTCATTTCAGCGTTACTTACCGTTAAAGTGACCGGGCCCAAACCGCGAATCCCGTATTTGGAGGGAACCGGGCTTTCTTCCCACGGTGTGCTGTCGATGATTTGGTTGTCGTCATCGGGAACCAGAATCAAGCGCTGTCCTTCAAAATCGCGAAAGGCGAGGGTATCACGGCCGGCGCGGGATTGGATGGTATCGTGCTCCACACCGTGTTCCTCCAACCGCTCTTTCCAATATTGGAGCGCTTCTCGGTCGGGAACCCGCAGAGAGATAGCGGAAATGCTGCTCACACCAGGCCGGGTTTGGCCCGCATGAGGAAGATCAAAAAAGGTGAGCTCTGTTCCCGGATTGCCGATTTCATCACCGTAAAACAGATGGTAAGAAGAGGTATCATCCTGATTAACTGTCTTTTTCACCAGACGCAGGCCCATTGTGTTTGTATAAAAGTCATAGTTTCTCGGCGCATTGGCGGTAAGTGCCGATACATGGTGAATCCCTGTCAGTTCCATTTTTCTTCACCTCGCGATTAGTTTCACTCACATCTGTTGTCTGTAAACGAGTTGAACCATACTTACTTTTTTATAGTAACTTGCTGTTTTGATTGTAACATAAACCTAGTTTTTTTGTAACCCTCATTATTAGGGGGCATTCTTGCTCTGGTTTTGTTGATCCGAATAATGGAAATAGCAACTCAAACCGTTTATCGTTTTTTTAACCACAACCTTAGAATGAAAGTTTGTTCCGTTCAGTTTTGTCTAACACTTCAGCAAAAATCCCTCCTGCCGTTGGCTTTGGTAATCATTTCGGTTATCGTAAAAGTGTAAGCACTTACGGAAAGCTACAACCAAAATTCGGAGGTGGAAGAGGCAGATGAAAGCGCAAGTGATCCATGAACATGGTGGTCCCGATGGTTTTCGGACGGAGGAAGTGGCACGACCGAAAGCGGGGTCGGGTCAGGTTTTGGTTCGTAATCTTGCAACCAGTGTCAATCCAATCGATGTAAAAATCCGTAGCGGTGCGGTAAAAGGGGTTCTAGGGGAACATTTTCCCTTGGTGCTGCACAGCGATGTAGCCGGTGTAGTAGAAGAAGTGGGAGAAGGGGTAGAAGGGTTTTCTCCCGGTGATGAGGTAGTAGCCTATGTAGCCACCGGCGGTGCCTTGGCTGATTATGTAGCCGTCGACGCGTCCTTGCTCGCACCAAAGCCTTCAACCTTATCCTTTGCCGAGGCGGCGGCTTTGCCACTGGTGGGCATTACTGCATGGGAAGCGCTGGTGGACCGGGCGAAAGTGCTACCGGATCAACAGGTGTTGATTCACGCCGCTACCGGTGGCGTGGGACATATCGCGATTCAACTGGCCAAAGCGTTCGATGCACATGTGTCCGCTACCGGCTCATCGGAGGAAAAGCTGGCTGTTGCTCGACGGTTAGGTGCGGATGAAGGCATCAACTACCGAGTTGAATCCGTTGAGGACTATGTGAATCGATTGACCGACGGCAACGGATTTGATGTGGTGTTTGACACTGTTGGTGGAGAAAATTTGGACCGCTCCTTTCAAGCAGCCAAACCACAGGGAACGGTGGCGGCGATCGCAGCCCGTTCCACCCATGATTTATCACCGCTTCATGGGAAGGCACTCACCTTGCATGTGATCTTTATCCTTCTGACACAGCGTACCGCAGCCGGTAGATCCCATCATGGGCAAATCATGCGGGAGATTGTTCGCTTGGTGGAGGAGGGCAAATTGACTCCACTGTTGGATGAACACCGTTTTAGATTTGAAGAAGTGGGAGAGGCTCACCGTCGTCTGGAGTCAGGGCAAGCGCTGGGAAAAGTGGTATTGGAAAACGAACGGATGGTGTGAACGAAAAAGCGGGTACCTGTGAGGGTATCCGCTTTTTTGATTTAGTATGGTACATGGGGATTTGGATTTTTAACCTTGATAATCTTATGTTTTGGAGGGGCTCGCAAAGGCGGAGAATACCCCTAGAACAATATAAAAATAACCCGTTATCCGATTCTGTAACGTTGAACTCCCTTTCCTACCCAGAATCCGCTTTCTAATACTTACTGCAAGAACTGCATACAGTCCATCACTAATAAAAGCTAGGATAATAAAGATCGTTCCTAAAAGCAAAAATTGTACTGTGACTGATCCAGCAGAAGGGGATATGAATTGCGGTAAGAAGGCTAAAAAAAAGAGTGCTGTCTTCGGATTCAATACTTCTACGAGCGCTGATTGGTAAAAAATCTTTAATAATTTTTTGCGAGGGGCTTTTGGAATTTCTGAAGTCGTTCGATCAGATGTAGAAAATAAAGTCTTACACCCCAAATAGATAAGATAGGCAGCACCCAAATATTTAACGATATGAAAGGCTGTTGCTGATGTCATAAGGATCGCAGAAACTCCAATTGCTCCGGCTAAAACGTGAACAGAACCTCCAAGAGATACACCAAGAACGGATACCAGGCCCGCTTTCTTCCCTTGATCGATACTTCTTGCCATAATATAGAACACAGCAGGTCCAGGTATTATTAACAATGTAGTAGCAGCAATTACAAATAGCCAAATGGTTGAAAACTCCATAAAATGAAACTCCTTGTTGTATTTTTACACATGATTGAATTGGGCTTCTCCTTGATTGGTGAAAGCAAGGTTACACTTTATGTTTAAGGTTCGCTTTCATCAAGGAGGCAATTTGTTGCTCATTTGGAGATGGAATCTGTTCCAACTGTTTTATAATGAGCGTTTGTCTGTGTAAGGAATGGTTTTGACTTACCTTCTCTTTTCCTTCAATCCGATCGATTTTTATTTTGAATCCTTGGACGCCTTTGTTCATACCAACGAGAAATTTAGCATCTACATCCTGCAACCTATATGAACTATCAGGAGCTTCATATTTCGATACCATATCATTCAAGGAATTCATTAACTCGTGTTCATCCTCGATTAGCTCTACTTCTCCGTAAACATGAACGGTCACATAATTCCACGTTGGCACTGCTTGATTGGTCTCATACCAAGAGGGAGAGATATAACAATGAGGACCATGGAAAACAGTTAAGACTGTCTGGTTTTGAATATCCTTCCACTGCGGGTTCGGACGGGCAAAATGGCCGTACAAATAGGTTTTCTCCTTATTCAACATCAGAGGTAAATGTGTAGCGAAGGGCATTCCTTTATGCATGGAAAACAATGTTGCAAAGCTGTTCTCCTGTATGACATTGTAGGCAGCAGTTATTTCTTTCATCGTAAAATGTTCCGGGGTATACATTTGAAATCTCCTCAATCCAACTTTCTTACTTACAACAGATATCCTTTATACGGTATGATATATTTCAAACTGACATCATAAAAGGTACAATAATAAACAAATATACATGTCAGAAGGGGTGCAAATGAAAAATACCATTTTTACTTTTAAGGATGACTCTCCTAAATACAAACAAATCTATGAGCAATTTAAATCATTTATTGAGCAAGGCAACATACTGGCGAATGAGAAATTGCCCTCCATTCGCCAACTGGCAGACTCCCTTCAAGTCAGCCGCAATACGACATTGATGGCATATGAACAACTTGTTGCTGAAGGGTATATTCGTGGAGAGGGCCGAAAAGGTTATTTTGCAAATGAGTTAGAACCTCTAATCTTTCAGAGGGCAGTAATCTCTCATCATAAAAAGCAAACAAATTCCAATAAACCTCCGGTAGTTAATTTCAGGGCAGATGCTGTTGATCAAACACATTTCCCGCTGAAAATTTGGAGGAGAATTGCCAATCAAGTATTAACATTACAGGATAGCTTTCGATACGGGGAACCATTTGGGGAAGAATGCCTGCGCGAACAAATCTCCACATATTTATTCCAATCACGTGGAGTAAAAACAAATGCAAATGCAATTATTATCGGAAGTAGTACCCAACAAATGCTTGTATACCTTGGACAGATACTGAAGGATGAATTCCAGAGTATTATCGTTGAAGACCCTGGTTACGACGGTGCAAGGGAAGCTTTTCAATTCCATCGTTTTAAGTTTGAAACATTGCCGGTTTATGAAACAGGTGCTGATCTTTCACAATTAGAACAAATGAAGTCACGATTAATCTATGTAACCCCTTCCCATCAAAGTCCAATGGGAGTAAGCATGTCTATTCAACAACGGCAAATGCTTATTCATTGGGTTAACAAAATGCGTGGATATATGATTGAAGATGATTATGATAGTGAATTTCGCTATACACAAAAACCATTTCCTGCTCTTGCCTCCATTGATTCAGCAAGAGTCATTTATTTAGGGAATTTCTCAAAATCATTTCTTCCGGGAATCCGTTTATCTTATATGGTGTTGCCGCAACCCCTGTTCGATCGTTATAAAAAGCATTTTACTCATTTTGAGAGTCCCACTTCGCTTTTCAGCCAACTCACAATGGCAAAATTCATGGAAATGGGAGAATGGAATCGCCACGTGAAACGTATGCGTCTTGTTTATAAGAGGAAAATGTTGCACTTCGTTTCTGAATTAAAAAAGCAATTTGGCCAACATATTTCAATTATCGGCGAGCAGTCTGGTTTGTACTTATTGATCAAATTACATCTAAACCGTTCAGAAGAATGGTTAATCCAACGCGCTTCTTCTTATGGTGTAAAAGTGTGTCCCACCTCACTCTACTTTATTAAAAATAAACCCGATGACCCAATCATTAAACTTGGATTTAGTCATCTTTCTTGTGATGAAATTGAGCTTGGTGTCAAGCTCTTAAAAAAGGCATGGATTGAATCGAAGTAAATGGTCTGCAGTCTAAATTTGAAAATAGTTGAGTAGGTCAAGATAACTACTCCACTGGCGTCTACACACGAATGTGCCCCATGAGTGACTTGAATTCACACAGATATTGGCCGATAAAGACGGAAATCCGGTCCACGCCGTTCAAGCGGGAATGCCTCCGGATTTCCTAGAAGAAGTCAAATTTATTATTGAGTTTAAAGCTCACGGCGACAACCATACGGAATTGACGATAGTTTTCTATGTCTCGATATTCAGTATGATCCGTGAGAAAAAATAAGTACATGGCCAAACGGTTTTTTAGAGGCGGGTTAATTCATCAGTTCAAAGAGCTCAATTAGATCCTTAATCCCGCTGATTACTGCCGCCAGCGCTACCGCGATGGCAGCGATATGGCCGTAGTTGGCTTTTGCCATTGCCAATTTGGCATTTAGCCGAAAAAGGCAATCTTTTTCAATCGAGCCTTGTTTGATTTGTGCTTTTGCCTGTTCCGCTAAAGAGATCAATTCGGTCATACTTTGATTGAATTGGATAATGTCTACTTCTGGCTGTGGGGAGGGATACTCCTCTGTTTTGATAGGTGTATGTTGCTCATATTCAAACTTGTGTGGGTTCGGTTGTTGCACAGGCTGTGTATCGCTTGATTCCGGTGTGATCGTTTCACTTTGCGACATTTCCGGTAAAGGGTACTCTTGATAAGAGACTTTCGCTTTTTTTGCTCTCCCGAATTTAGGCAAAAATGGTATTTCTGGTTTTGCGGCGCGATGTTCAACTTCTTCATGGGTAGGTGTTGATCTTACTGGTATCTGTCCTGGGATATCGGTTGATTCCGATGCACTTTCTTTTGTAAAAATAGGACTGAGTACTTGGGATGTCAGGCCGATTTTGCCGATTTCCAACGTCAGGTTATCTAAGGTGGTGGTTAATTCCTCTGCCTTGACAACATCAACCGTGATGGCTTCCATGAGAGTCACCTCAAATTTTAAATTGTTTCTTTATTTTAACGTATTGCCGCCACCTTTCCCATAAAAAAAGCGGGACCCGAAGGTCCCTCAAAGTCGTAGCCCCAACGTGAAAGGGGCAGGGTGAAATCGATCTTCCACAATGATCAGTTTGAATCAATCCCTGTGCTTCTCGTCCGTTCATTTTTTAACGGTCTTATTATATTGCTCGATCTTTTGCGTAATCTCTTTTTCCGCGTCTTTGAGTGCCTTCTCCGGCGTCTTTTGGCCGTTGATCACTTCTTCCATCGCTTTTTCTGTGATCTGGCGTGCCTCTGGAAATACCCCCATCAGAGCGCCTTGAGTCGCGCGGTTTAAGGTGGTGTCATGCAATTGGTCGACGGCGGTTTGGAACTGTGGGAATTTCTCCATGTTTTCTTTGATGGCAGGTTCATCGTAGGCCGCTTTGGTGATGGGGAAGTAGCCGGTATGGATATGCCAGTAGGCTTGCTGTTTCGGTTGTGTGAGGAATTCGATAAATTTCCAGGCTGCTTCCTGTTCTGTTTCCGGGCGGTTGTTCAAGATGTAGAGGCTAGCTCCACCGACGATGACGCCGCCTTCATCGGCTCCTTTTGGTCGTGGGAGGGGAGCGGTTCCCACTTCAAACTTATCACCGACACTATCGACGATTCCACGGAGGGAAGCGGTGGAGTCCAAGGTCATCGCTACTTGCCCAGATGTAAATGCTTTTTTGGTATCGTCGGTTTTGCGGCCCAGATTGAGCGCCGTTTTATCATCAATCATCTTTTTCCACCAAGTGAGGGTTTCTACCCCTGCGTCGCTGCTCAACAGCGATTGGGTGGCTAGTTTGTCCCGTCCGTTACCGTTGTTGACCAGCTCCGCCCCTTGGTTGGCGAAGAATTGTTCCATAAACCATCCATACATGGCAAAAGAGGCGCCTTTGTTGCCGTCATCCGTCAGTTGTTTCGCTGCTTTTTCCACTTCTTCAAAGGTGGTGGGAGGGGTGTCAGGATCTAAACCGGCTTCCTCAAACCTGTCCTTGTTGTAATAGAGGATGGGATTGGATGTATTAAAAGGCATGGAGTTGAGCTGGTCGTCGATGGTGTAGTAGCCGATGATGTTTTCTTCCAACTGTGAAAGGTCGTAATCGTTTTTGTCGACAAAGGTTTGAATCGGGGTGATCAGGTTGGAGTCGATCATATAGCGGCTGCCGATTTCATATACCTGCACCATGGTTGGGCCGCTGTTGGAGCCGAGGGAGGCTTTCAGCTTATTTAAGCTTTCGTCATACTCCCCTTGGTAAACGGCTTCCACATAAACCTCCGATTGGGAGTCGTTAAACTCCTTTACCAGATGATCGACGGCGGATTTTAATTCACCGCCCATGGAATGCCACCAAATTACCTTTGTCCGACCATCGGCGGTTACATTTTCTTTTGACCCGGATCCGCATGCGGTAGTTAATACCAATACTGCTGCCATTGCCAGCAGTAACCCTTGTTTTAACAATCGTTTCATCTTGCTTTCTTCCCTTCTTCATTTGAGATTGAGGTTGGATTGCGTTTTGTGAAGGTGTTTGCTCTACCTCCTTTAAGAGTGGATTTTGATCTGAGGCGGTATGAGTTGAATGATGTTGTCACGATGGATTAAAGTTGTCACAGCATTTCATTGGCAAGAAGATCTTTCACCAAGGCAGTGCTTAAACGGTCGCTTATCCCTTAACCGCTCCAGCAGTAATGCCCCGTACCAATTGCTTTAAGCCCATGACCAGCAAGATCAGGGAAGGTAAGAGCACCATTGCGACACCGGCCAACACCAGCCCCCAAGCCATCATTTCTTGCCATTGCAACATGCTGATCCCGATTTGGACCGTGCGCATGCTGTCGCTGTTGGTGATCAACAGCGGCCAGAAGTACATGTTCCAGGTGGTGAGAAACGCATACACGGCCAAGGTGCCGATCGCGGGACGAGACAGCGGCAACACGAGTGAAAAAAAGATACGCCAATGGCCACAACCGTCGATTTTGGCGGCATCGATCAGATCCCGCGGCAATTGCAGGAAAAATTGCCGCAGCAAAAAGGTACCAAAAGCGGTAGCCATAAAGGGTACGGTCAATCCGGCGTAACTGTCGAGCCAGCCCCACTCACGGATGGTGATATAGTTGGGGATAACCGTTACTTCCCATGGAATCATCATGGTGGAGAGAAACAGAGCAAATAGTGCGTTACGCCCTTTAAAGTTGATAAAAGCAAAAGCGTAAGCCGCCATGCTGGCGGTCACCAATTGGCCGAGCATCACGGCGGTGGAGACAATAAAGCTGTTTTTGATAAATTGGAAGACCGGCACCAGTTCATTTACGGTCAATAGATTGTCCAGATAGAGGCTCCCTGGTAATAAACGAGGGGGATAAGCATCCATCTCGGCGGGAGTCATCAAGGCGGAGGAGAAAGTATAAAAAACGGGATACAGAATGAAAACCGCAAGAACCAACAAGAGACCATAATGGAACCATCGTTGTGTTCGACGTGCGATCATTGGTAATGTACCTTCTTTTCGGCAAGTTTAAATTGGATCAAGGTCAAAGCCAGGATAATGACAAACAGAATCAATGCCCGTGCGCTTCCGGTGCCAAACTGAAATTGGATAAACGCTTCTCGGTATAGGTCGTAAACCATCACATTGGTACTGTCTACCGGGCCACCCTGGGTCATGATATGGATTTGGCCAAATGCTTGGAAAGCGCCGATGATGGAGACGATCATCGCAAAGAAGATCGTCGGGGAGAGCATGGGAATGGTAACATGGCGAAACTGATTCCAGATGCCGGCACCATCCAGCTTGGCGCTTTCATATAAGTGATCGGGGATTCCCTGAAGACCGCTCAACAAGACAATATAGAGAAAGCCGACATTCATCCAAACTGTCATCAGCGAGATGGAGAATAGCGCCCAGTTGGGATCGGAAAGCCAAAAGATCGGTCCCACCCCGATGAGGCTTAAAAAATAGTTGAACATACCGGCGCTAGGATGGAACAACAACATCCAGATGACGGATGCCGTACCGACGGAGATGGCCAGCGGCAGGGAAAAGGTAAACTGGAAAAAACGCACTCCCCGTAATTGATTATGGGTTAACACCGCCATGAGCAGGGCGAGAGCGATGCTGGTAGGGACGGTATATAGCATAAAAAGAGAGGTTACTTTTATGCTGTTAAGAAATCCAGAGGAGGTAAATAGGTTGATATAATTCTCTACGCCGACAAACAGGGCGACGTTGCCCTGGGGATCAGTAAGATAAAAGCTGAGGTAAAGGGATTTCACCAGCGGATAAAAGAGAAAAAGCGCAAACAGAATGAGGGAGGGAGCCAAAAACAGATAGCCGGTTGCTTGCTCCTTCCATTTCCATAGTTTGGTGTCTGGGTGGTTTGTCATGGGAACACTTTTTGTTTCTGTGCCGTTCATCGGATACCCCCTTCTTTTGATGTGGGACATCATACAAAATTACTATAGCGCTCGAATTTTTGAGATTCTCAAAGAAATAATTAAGATTTGACAAAAAAGAGAGGAAAGGTAGGGGTTAGAGCAGGAAAGGTAGAGTGTGGATCTTCCTCACCTCCCTTTATCAGATTAGTTGGTCAAATTTATTTTATCAGAATTGGGATAAATATTGTAAGCGATTTCATAAAGAGGGATCAGCGAAACTGATGCCGTGATCACTGTCGGTAGGCTGACAGGAGATGATTACTCTGACAAAACGCTAGTATCAAAAAAGCCCAACGTTTGTCGTTGAGCTTCATTCACAGCGCTAATGCTTCGACTTCTGCATCTCTACTTTAAACGAATCAACACCGTGGAAACGGGCAAAGGACTGCAGGGCGTCATCCAGATTTTGACGTAATCTTGGGGTGAGACGGATATCAGGCTCCACTTGTAATAAGCGGATGGTGAGGACTCCATTTTTCCGATCCATCTGGGGATCGATGCGACCGATGAGGCGGTCGTCTGCCAGGATCGGCATGGCATAGGGACCATAGCGCCGCTTGGCACGGGGGACATAGATCTCCCACTTATACGAAAAGCCAAATAGATCCTCCACCCGCTCCCGCCGCCACAATAGATTATCCAATGGCGGTAAAAAGCGGATCGGCCCCTCTGCGCTCGCATCGTGATCGGAGGCGATTTGGGCATGTGTTTGCAGACGATCCAGATCCGAAGCCAAAATAAAATAGTTGCGGCGAATGCCTTCGATTTGGAGCGGGATTACCGACCCTTTTTGTACGCGTTCCTGGATGGCTTGCCGCCGTTGGGAAGCGCTCATTTTGCTCCAGCCGAAGCGGGGGTCACCAGGGTCAAAGACACGGTAGGCGCAAAGGTATTTTTGTAGTAGTTGTTCACGGGCATCAACAGTATCGATCGTCTCCGCCTCCTGCCAGATCTGCTGTGGCACGGTACGTCGGGAGAGGTCGAAGAATCGTTCGCTGCCCTCTCTGCGCACCACCCGAATCGTTCCCGTGTCTACTAACAGGTTGAGTGCAAGGGAGGTGTCTTTGGTTTTGGGAAGCTGATTATCCCAGTATCCGTGTACTCGCTGGTTGGAGTCAAAGGTACGGGAAGGGAGGGGGCCATCCACCTCCAACCGTTTCAACACTTGTTCGATCACCGGTGCAAGTTCGTCTAGGCGCGGTTGTAGCTGTTGTCCAATGCGCTCACGAGTCGGTTTAAACAAAGGATAATCCTCGATGGGGATGGCACAGGCGGCATTGGCCAGATATTCAAATAGCTTTCCTTGTTGAAGCAGCTTGTGTAAAAGGGTAGGTTGGTATCCCGGCATCCGCGCGGCTAAGACCAAATGCTGGTTTCGCTCCACCACGGAGACCGGATCAAGCTGGACGCATTCCAGCTTTTTTATCATTTCCAAGACGTTATCGGCGGTAGGAGGTTCCTTTTTATTTTCAACGGAAAGCAACCCCTGGACATCGAGCAGAAAGCGGCGTACTGCGCGACGGGATACGGTGAAAGGCGTTGCCATTATTGTGCTCCTTCCTGATCCAATGTCTCCACTCTATGCAAGATTTCCTTCATCGGGCGTAACCAGTTTTGTTTCATCATCTGATGTGCCTGCTCAGCATCTCGCACCCGTAAAGCGTGGATGATCTTATTGTGCTCTTCAACTGACGGATTGGAGGGCAGCAGAGGATTCTCCAAGAAGAGGCCTTTAAAGCGGCGGGTATGCTTTTCCAGGACGGAGGTAAATTGCTCCAGATAGGGATTGGCGGTACTTTGCACAATGACGTGGTGAAAGGCCTCATCCCACTCCATCGCTTCAAAGGCGAGCCCCTTCTTTAACGCTTGTGCAAATTGTTGATTGATCTCCTCCAGTTTGGCGATTTGTTTTTCTTCGATTTGAGGGGCCGCCAGCTCTGCGGCAGTCGCTTCCAAGGCGGCTAACGGCGGATATAACTGATGAACATCCTCTTTATTTAAGGGGGTGACCCGTGTTTCCTTACCGGGCCGCATTTCCACAAAACCTTGCAATTCCAGCACCTGTAACGCTTCCCGCACGGGTGTGCGACTGACGCCTAGGGCTTCAGCCAACAGTGAGTCGTTCAGTTTTTCACCGGGGCGCAAGGTACCTTCTACGATCCACCGTTGTAAATATTGAAGGGATTGTTGCTTGGCGCTATGGCGATTGATTTGAACGGATTGGTTAGGGATGGGCATCAAAATCGCTCCTTTACAAATGGTTGATCTTGACGGAAGAGATTCAAATATATACACGATGATTCCCGTTCATGCTCTTGTATCGGTATGCAGAATGCGATATATTGCATATAGGAGGGAGTCGAATTGAATAAACACCGGACAGATTGGATCCGCCGATTTCAAGGATACACCATGGTCATCATTGCCGCTACCATGTGGGGACTTTCCGGTACAGTCGCGCAGACGCTGTTTCATGGAGCTGGCTTTGAGCCCGGTTGGTTGGTTTCCGTGCGCTTGTTGGTGGCGGGTGTGTTATTGCTGGCGATGGTAGCGATCCGCAGTGAGGCGGGGGCGATTTTGACAATATGGCACAATTGTCGCGATCGCATGCAGTTGTTACTACTCGGCATTTTCGGCATGTTGGCCGTCCAGTATACCTTTTTTGCCGCTATCGATGCCAGCAATGCCGCAACCGCAACCTTGCTTCAGTATCTGGGACCGATGATGATCAGCTGTTGGCTGGCGCTTCGCTTGCGTCGCTGGCCTACGTTGTTTGAAGGAGGAGGGGTCCTCCTCGCTCTCGTAGGAACCACCCTCCTGGTTACTGGTGGACACGGCGGTGAACTTTCGATTTCAAAAGTGGCTCTTTTTTGGGGATTGGCGTCAGCGGTTACCTTGGCTTTTTATACCTTATACCCTGCACGCTTACTTCAGCGCTGGGGAGCCAGAACCGTGGTCGGCTGGGCGATGGTGGTAGGGGGTGTCGGCCTCTCCTTCCTTTATCCCCCGTGGCAAGTGACGGGTACGTTTTCTGGGCAATCGATTCTGTTTATCCTCTTCATTATTCTGTTCGGCACCTTATTACCTTTTTTCCTTTATCTTGACAGTTTACGCTTGATTCGTCCAACAGAGGCCAGTTTATTGGCATGTACAGAGCCGTTGACGGCTACGATTGCAGCAGTGGTGTGGTTAGGGGTGCCTTTTGGTGTAGCGGAATGGGTAGGGGCAGCTTGTATCATCACAACAGTGGTGTTGTTGTCGCTACAGCCGCAGACGGCAAAAACAACCGGACCCGCTTCTTCGCAGCCACAGGAGGGAGTGGGATGATGACGGGGATACAATGAACCGTGGTGGCTTGTTTGTGAGCGGGAGTATTTTATGTAGGCCATTGAACCATGGGTGATATTGCGCCGCTGACGACGGTTTTTCTCCGCTTTGGCTTGGCGGTGGCCACAATGTGACCGTTGTTTGGTTGGAGCCGGACCAGTGGCAGATCCGGCCTGATGAATGGCTTCCACTGCTCGATCTCGGTTTTACCGGTATCTTTTTGTTTTGGAGCACTTGGGTTGGGAATTGCCGCCGCCCTCTCGAGTGCCCAGATGACGGATACCGTAGTAAAAAAGCATAGTGGATTGAGCTACACCAGAAAAACCCGGCTCTATGGAGGATGCCGGGTTTTTCCTTCAATAAGACTTTCCAAATACAACGGTATGGGCGGCGGTTTCTCCACATACCAAACAAGATTCTTTGTTGACGGGAGGGGAGAGTGGGATGTTTCGACTGGTCGCTCCCGTTTCTTCTTTTACTTTTGTTTCACAGGCGGCTGAACCGCACCATCCGGCTAAGGCGAAGCCGCGATTTTCTTTTAGAATCTGTTTATATTGATCCAGGGTGTCAACGGGGTAGATGTGCGCATCCAAAAACGATTTGGCCCGTTGATACATCTGATCGTGAATTTCTGTCAACAGTTGTTTTATTTCTGTGGCGAGATTCTCCTGTTTGACCGTTTTCTTTTCCCCGGTAATTCGAGATACCAGCACGACCACTCCATTTTCTAGATCCCGTGGACCCAGCTCCAAGCGAATCGGCACTCCGCGCATTTCATATTCGTTAAATTTCCAGCCGGGACTTTGATCCCGATCATCCACGCGTACACGGATGCCCGCTTGTTTCAGCTCCTGATACAGTTCGTCGGTACGAGCTAGCACTTGCTCTCTTGCCTTTGGTGGGCCGATGGGGATCATGATCACTTGGGTGGGAGCCACTTTAGGCGGCAAAACGAGTCCGCGGTCATCGCCGTGTACCATGATCATAGAGCCGATGAGGCGTGTGCTGGCGCCCCAGGAGGTAGTATATGCATATTGGTGTTGATTGTCACGATTGAGATATTGAATATGAAAAGCAACGGCAAAATTGGTGCCCATATAGTGGGATGTTCCCGCCTGTACCGCTTTGCCGTCCTTCATCATCGCTTCAATCGAGTAAGTATCAACTGCACCTGCAAATTTTTCCGAAGGAGTTTTTTGTCCAACGATGACAGGGATGGCAAGAAACGTTTCCACAAAATCGCGGTAAATCTCCAACATCCGCATCGTTTCTTGACGCGCCTCTTCTTCGCTCTCATGGGCGGTATGGCCTTCTTGCCACAAAAATTCGCTTGTGCGCAGGAAGGGAAGCGTCCGTTTCTCCCAACGGACAACGTTTGCCCATTGGTTGATCAAGAGCGGCAAATCGCGATAAGAGTTGATCCACTCCGCAAACATATGGCCGATCATCGTCTCCGAAGTAGGACGAATTGCGAGGCGCTCTTCCAATTTTTCGCCACCGGCTTCCGTTACCCACGGTAGTTCGGGGTTGAAGCCTTCCACATGTTCTTTTTCCTTTTGAAAAAAGCTTTCCGGGATAAAAAGGGGAAAATACGCATTGCGATGGCCCGTCTCTTTAAAGCGGGCATCCATTTCCCGCTGAATATTTTCCCAGATCTCATAACCATCCGGTCGAAATACAATACATCCGCGCACAGGCGAGTAGCTCATCAGCTCCGCTTTTTTAATCACATCGAGATACCATTGGGAAAAATCCTCGCTTTGTGGTGTGACCGCTTGCACAAACGGTTTCTTTTTTGACATCAGGCTTCCTCCTGCATGACGACAGCTTTTTGGTCTCTAGAAGATGTGTGACAAATGTCGCCTCATTTTTATCATCATAATATATTTGCGGTTACAGCAAAAGCGGCTCCCCTGTTGTTAGGGAAGCCGCTTTCTTCAGCATCATTACTGCACACCGATCAATCCGTCATAGACGGCGATCAGGGTGACGCCCACCACAGCTAAGGTAAAGAGTCCACCGAGTAAAAAGCCCACTTTGTTGTTGGTGCGTTTGTTATACAGCGTTCCCATCACAGCGAGAATGCTGACAAAAATTAAGATAACCGTCATATACATGCGATGTTCACCTGCTTTCATCGAAATCCGCTTTGTTGGGGAAAGGGTAGGACCGCCCCACATGCTCATCCTTCAGTATAATCATTTTTAGGGTAAAAACTCAATTCCCGGCGAAGAGGGATTCAGCACTCTTTTTTGAACATCAGAACAACAGAATTCCGGTTGCCAGGGTAGTGATCAGCATAGTGAAGATGATGACATATACAACGAATTTGATCCAAAATGAACGCACAACCATCACCTCAGCTTCTCATTTTAGCTTACCTTGTATGCCTTGTCTATTCGTAACTGTAGGGGTGAGACGGATACTCGTCAATTTTGATATATTAGATTTGTAAGCGTTTTTTTATCAGCGTCGGAAGGGGAGAGACCGGTGTCGGAGAAAAGTTTTGAAACCCTCTACCGGGAATGGCAGGAGAAGACGGAAGAGCTGTTGCAAAAATATCCCGAACAGAAAAATCGGTTTGAAACCTTATCGGGAATCGGGATTGAGCGAGTTTATGTCCCGGATGGAGCGAGTAGGAGAGAGTCGGAGAGGATTGGGTTGCCGGGGGAGTATCCATATACGCGCGGCATCCGACCGACCATGTATCGCTCTCGCCATTGGACGATGCGCCAGTATGCCGGTTTTGGGTCAGCGGAAGAGACGAACCGCCGCTTTCGTTATCTGTTGGAGCAGGGGCAGACGGGGTTATCCGTCGCCTTCGATCTGCCGACACAAATCGGCTATGACTCGGATGATCCGATGTCTGCGGGGGAAGTGGGCAAGGTCGGGGTGGCGATCGATTCGTTGGCGGATATGGAGACGTTGCTACAGGGGATCCCATTGGACCGAGTGAGCACCTCTATGACGATCAACGCACCAGCGGCAGTGCTGCTTGCGATGGTTATAGCGGTAGGGGAAAAGCAGGGAATCCCGTCTCATCTACTGACGGGAACGATTCAAAACGATATTCTAAAGGAATATATCGCCAGAGGAACTTATATTTTTCCTCCACAGCCGTCGATGCGTTTAATCACTGATATCTTTGCTTTTTGCGGAGAACATGTCCCCCGTTGGAATACCATCAGTATTAGCGGTTATCACATCCGGGAAGCCGGTTCTACCGCAGTACAGGAGGTAGCTTTTACCCTAGCCAATGGGATTGCCTATGTGGAAGCGGCGGTAAAAGCGGGTTTGGAAGTGGATCGATTTGCGCCGCGCCTCTCCTTCTTTTTTAACGCTCACAATCATTTTTTTGAAGAAGTGGCCAAGTTTCGGGCGGCGCGTCGATTGTGGGCACGTATAATGAAGGAACGGTTTGGGGCGCAAGATCCGCGTTCGATGCAACTTCGCTTCCATACGCAAACAGGGGGCTCTACGCTGACGGCACAGCAACCGGACAACAATGTGGTGCGGGTGACGTTGCAAGCGTTGTCCGCTGTGCTGGGCGGAACCCAAAGCCTTCACACCAATGCTCGAGACGAGGCGTTGGCGCTGCCGACAGAGGAGTCAGCCCGGATCGCTTTACGTACACAACAGATTTTAGCCCATGAGAGCGGGGTGACCGACACGGTTGATCCCCTGGGCGGCTCTTGGTTTGTGGAGTCGCTGACGGATGCGATTGAAGCGGAAGCAGAGGCGTACCTGGAGCGAATTGATGAGATGGGAGGGGCGGTGGCAGCGGTAGAGCAAGGTTATATGCAGCGGGAAATTCAGCAGGCAGCCCTAGAGACTCAGCGTAAGATCGAGTCCGGTGGAGAAGTGGTAGTTGGACTGAACCGCTACCGCTTGGAAAAGGAGACAGAGCCTGAGCTGTACCGCGTCAATCCGAAGTTGGCCCAGAAGCAAGTGGTGGCCCTTCAGGATCTACGTAAGAGCCGGGATTCCGTTCAAGTAGAAGCGTGTTTGGAACGGCTGAAGCAGGGAGCGGCGGGGGATGCCAATCTGATGCCGTTGATTTTGGATGCGGTTCGCACATATGCGACGGTGGGAGAGATTTGTCATTGCTTACGTGAGGTGTTTGGAGAGTATCAACCGATGGTTTAAGGAGGGAGAACCATGAATCGGCCGATACGGGTGTTAGTAGCGAAACCAGGCTTAGACGGCCATGACCGCGGTGCGTTGATTATTGCACAAGCGCTGCGGGATGAAGGGATGGAAGTAATTTATACAGGCTTACGTCAGTCGCCGGCGCAAATTGTGGCGACGGCGATTCAGGAGGATGTGGATGTGATCGGTCTTTCATGTCTTTCTGGTGCTCACAATGAGCTGTTTGCTGAGGTGATGAGCCTGTTGAAAGAGGAGGACGCTGAGGATATTGTGGTGGTAGGGGGTGGTGTCATCCCCCAATCCGATATTGCCGGCTTGTTGGAAAAAGGAATTGCTCGCATTTTTACACCTGGCACCTCCACCAAGGATACTGCTGACTTTATCCGGGAAGCGATTAAGCGACGGGAGGCGTCATCATGATCCCGCTTCATCCTCATAAAATCGATCACATCGGGATTGCGGTTCGCTCGTTGCGCAAGGCTTTGCCCCTGTATCGGGATGTGTGGGGGATGGAATATTTGGGGGAGGAGACGGTGGTAAGCGAAGGCGTACGGGTGGCTTTTTTCCGTTTGGGGGAAAGTAAGGTGGAATTGTTGGAGCCGCTGTCCGACGATAGTCCGATCGCTCGCTTTATCCATAAACGTGGAGAAGGGGTTCATCATGTCGCTCTCCGGGTGGGAAATCTTGAGGAGCGGCTGCAACAGCTAAAAGTGGCGGGTATTGAGCTAATCAACGATCAACCAAAGCGGGGAGCGGGGGGCAACCGTGTCGCTTTTCTCCATCCCCGCTCCACTGGCGGTGTATTGTACGAGTTATGTGAACCGGCGAAGACAGACGAATAGTAGAGCATTGGGGTGAACGATACTGTCATACCGAAGTGAAAAATGGTCCCCGATTTGGGTTGCACGAAAGTCAGGAGCAGCGATCAAACATTGGGTAAAAGTCTTCTACCAAGGGATAAAGGGAGAAGGAGGCGGGGCTGTGTATTCCAAATTGGATGAATTGGCCGCAAGGCGGCGTCGGGTGGAGCAGGGCGGCGGTGATGATAAAGTTCGGGCGCAACATGAGAAAGGAAAGCTGACCGCCCGAGAACGGATTGATTTACTGTTGGATGAGGATACGTTTGTAGAATTAAATCCCTTTGTCGAAAATACCGCTGCCGATTATGGCGAGGCACCCGGTGAAGGGGTGGTAACGGGATACGGTAAGATCCATGGGCGTTCGGTCTATCTATTTGCCCAGGATTTTACCGTATTCGGCGGCTCCTTAGGGGAAATGCATGCGCAGAAGATTGTGCGCATCATGGATCTGGCGGCTAAAAACGGCGCTCCCATCATTGGTTTAAACGATTCCGGCGGCGCGCGTATCCAGGAGGGGGTCGTATCCCTCGATGGCTATGGTCAACTCTTTTATCGCAATGCTATCTACTCCGGTGTGGTGCCGCAGATCTCCGTCATTATGGGTCCATGTGCCGGCGGTGCCGTCTATTCTCCAGCGTTGACCGATTTTGTTTTTATGGTGGAAGGATCGAGTCAGATGTTTATCACCGGACCCAAGGTGATTGAAACCGTGACAGGGGAGAAGATTTCGGCGGAGGATTTGGGCGGTGCTCGCGTCCATTCTACCCTGAGCGGCAATGCCCACTTTACGGCGGAATCGGAACCGGAAGTGCTCAATCAAGTACGTCGCCTCCTTTCCTTTTTACCGCAAAATAATGTGGAGGACCCGCCGCGAACTTATTGTAAAGAGGATGACGGCTGGACCGAGGAACTGGTGGACCGGGTGCCGACCGCCAGTACAAAGGTGTACGATGTACGTGGGGTGATTGATGCGGTGGTCGACCAAGGCGATTTTATGGAGGTACATCAGTCCTTCGCCAAAAATATTGTGGTCGGCTTTGGCCGTATCGACGGTCAAGTGGTGGGGATTGCCGCCAATCAGCCAAAGATGATGGCCGGTGGTTTGGATATCGATTCCTCGGACAAGCTGGCCCGCTTTATCCGTTTTTGTGACAGCTTTAATATTCCACTGGTAACTTTTGTGGATGTAACTGGCTTTTTACCGGGTGTCAACCAGGAACATCGGGGTATTATCCGCCATGGAGCCAAAATTTTGTACGCTTATTCGGAAGCGACGGTTCCCAAAATTACGGTGATTACTCGCAAGGGATACGGAGGGGCCTATGTCGCCTTAAATAGCAAAGCGATCGGAGCCGATATCGTCTATGCCTGGCCCAATGCCGAGGTAGCAGTGATGGGACCGGAAGGTGCAGCTAATATCATCTTTCACCGCGAGATTCAAGAGGCGAGCGATCCGGCGGCGACTCGAGCTGAGAAGATTGAGGAGTATCGGGAGAAGTTTGCCAATCCGTATGTAGCGGCTGCCAAGGGTATGGTGGATGATGTGATCGATCCCCGGGAGACGCGGCAAAAGTTGAAGCAAGCGCTGGAGATGCTCAAACAGAAGCGGGAGACGCGCCCGGCGAAAAAACACGGCAATATTCCGCTATAGGAAAGGGGAGGCCGCTTTGAAAAGGGAAGAAGAAAAACCGTTGGTGCTGCGATTGGTCGGTTCCGGGAGGGATGCCCACCAGCGCTTGCGCTTACGACACGCTTATGGCGTCACTTTTATCCGTGGAGCACGGGATCGTTCTCCCTGGCGCGAGGAAGGGCGGCGACATCAATTGTTGATCGGCGGGATGCAACGGGAACAGCGGTCATGGTTGGATCGGAGCGAACAGCGGCGGTTGCCGCCTCGTTCCGCTGATAAAGGCGGGTCATAAGGGAAGGAGGGCGAGGATAGTGGGTGACCAAAATTGCGCTGCAAGCTCCTAGCTTTCGGCTATGGGGATAAGGCGCTCACCGCTAGGCGACTATGGATGAAGGTAGAGGTTTTTAGAACCTCCCGGATTTACCCGTGAGGAGGCTCAGTTGACGCTGTGAATGGAGAAGGCATATATTGAAATTTGAGTTGCTGGCGAATGGGAAGAATCCAATGCCCCAACAGAGGGTTTTGGCGGATACCAGGAAAGGGTGGCGTGTAAAGTCCACTTCCTGGTAAGGAACCTTGCCACGTAGCGAGCCCTGGCAGTGCAGCGGCCAAATATATACATAATACGAAAGTTGGGATGAACATGAGTATAATCAATCAGCAACGGTTGTTGGATGAATTTTTGCAGTTAGTGGGAATTGACAGTGAAACCGGGGATGAGCGGGAAATTTGTGATCACTTGCAGCAAAAGCTGACCGCTCTCGGTTTTACGGTGGAAGAAGATGATACTACTGCTGTGACAGGGCATGGAGCTGGCAATCTAATCGCCACATTGGAGGGGAATCTGCCAGATGCTCCTGTGATCTATTTTACCTGCCATATGGATACAGTGGCACCGGGTAAAGGAGTAAAAGCGCGAGTGGAGGGGGAGTATGTCGTCACCGACGGAACCACAGTATTGGGAGCGGATGACAAAGCAGGATTGGCCGCTCTCTTGGAAGGGGTACGCGTAGTCAAGGAGCAGGGCGGAAAACATGGAACGATTCAATTTATCCTCACGGTGGGAGAAGAATCGGGCTTGCTCGGCTCCAAAGCTTTAGATCCAGCCAAAGTAAAAGCAGACTTTGGGTTTGCGATTGATTCCAACGGCCCGGTGGGGGATATTATCACTTCGGCCCCTTCTCAAGTACGCCTGGATGTAAAAATTGAAGGAAAACCGGCCCATGCCGGTGTCAATCCTGAGGAGGGTATTAGCGCCATCCAAGTAGCCAGCCGTGCGATTTCCAAAATGCCGTTGGGAAGGATCGATCATGAAACGACGGCCAACATCGGTAAATTTCAAGGGGGCTCCGCTTCCAATGTGGTGCCGCAGTGGGTGGAGATTTTGGCGGAAGCCCGCAGCCGGGATGAAAAGAAATTGGATGTACAGGCGGCCAAAATGAAGTCGGGATTTGAACAGGCAGCGGCTGAGCTCGGTGCACAGGCAGAAGTAACTGTGACCAAAATGTATCCCGCATACAAATACGAGGAATCGGATCTGGTGGTACAAAAAGCGATGGCGGCGGTCAAACGAGTGGGACGGGAACCGCGGTTGTTGGCCAGCGGTGGCGGTAGCGACGCCAATGTGATCGCTGGGCACGGTATCCCGACGGTAAACCTTGCAATTGGCTATGAGGAGATCCATACCACCAACGAGCGGATGCCGCTAACCGAGTTATATAAGGCGGGGGAACTGGTCGTCGCATTGATCGAAGAGAGCAATCAGACAGCAACAAAAAGGTGAGTATAAGCAGGGATGTCAATCTTTGAACACTCCCTGGCTTTGTTGAAACATCAATTTTCGAACGAGTACCCGGTAAGGGATGGATCGTGTAAATAACCACGTTGTCTACCCTTGCCGGTCTTTTTGTTCTGATATACTGAAATCGATGTCCCGTCATCGATAAAGGGAAGGGGAAGATTCGAAATGGCGAGAATTGAATCGTTTTTGTCGGCACGTCAATTTCTACGGCCGCAGTGGGTGGGAAATCAACTTTATTTTATTAGTGATTTGGGTGGTCATCTAAGTCTATTTGTGATGGATGAGGCAGGGAGTGTACCGCAGCCGTTGTTACCGGCCGATATTGCATTGCAGAATCCCGATTTGATCGGCGGGGAAGCGTATCGGGTGTTTCCAGACTTGGGAAAGATTTTGGTGATGATCGATTCTGACGGGGATGAAAATTATCAGCCGATGCTGATTCCACAGGAAGGAGGATTTCCGGAAGCGGCTTTTGCAGAGGCATTAGCAGAATATCGTGTCCATCTCGCCGCAGCTGATTCGGAAACAGGGAACGTCTACTTTTCGGCGGAGTCGCGAAGGGAATCGATCCGGGTGGCCTTTCGTGGGAATCTGACTACTGGCTCGTTGCAGAAAATGTTTCAAAGCTCTTGGGATCCCTGGGTCGCAGGGGTTGCCAAGGATCACTCGCAAGCGATTATCATGGACTCCTATACCATGGGAGATCATGTGTTGTACTTATGGCACGAAGGGGGGCACGATCCCACTCTTCTCTATGGGAAGCCGCTGGAACAAAGGGCAAAAGGGGAGCAGGTTCCCCTCAACGCCATATCCGACTGTTGCTTTATAGACGAAAACAGTCTGCTACTGCGCACGGCGTTGTTTGAAGATACATATGGAGTGGGACTTTTGCATCTAAACGCCCCCTCCCAGATTCATCCTGTAGCGGTGAAGGGGATCATACACCAAGGGGTAGGAGAGCTGGTTTCTCTCAAGCCTCTCCACGACGATCGTTTTTTGGTGGGATACAATATTGACGGGGTCTCCTGGCTGTATGAAGGGAGCTGGAACCCCTCCACAAAAGAAATCACACTTGATACGGTTATCTGTGGACAGGCACCATTGGCTGAGGGTGTACTAAAAGCCGTCTCCTACGATAAAGAAAACGATTGCTATGCCCTCGCTTTTTCATCAGCGACCTCTCCCATCCAGCTTTACACAGTGGAAGGGGCGGATCGTAAAACGGTGATTCAACGGACACGGGAGCGTGCATTGGGTTTGGATCATAATCGGTTGGCAGCGGGAGAGGACGCTTCCTTTACTTCTTTTGACGGTTTGCGCATATCCGCTCGTCTGTATCTGCCTGCGCCGGAACTGGGCTATCAAGGGCCACGCCCACTGGTCTACTATATACACGGTGGTCCACAAGGGCAGGAGCGGCCGGACTTTGCCTGGTTTTCCATGCCGCTGATTCAATATCTGACTTTACGCGGCTTTGCCGTTTTTGTTCCTAATGTCCGCGGCAGTGTCGGATACGGCTTAAACTATACTAAACAGGTGGACCACGACTGGGGTGGAAATGATCGACTCGATCATGTTCATGCCATGAAAGGTTTGGCGGAAGATGCTCGCGTTGACACCTCTCGGGCAGCGGTGGTGGGTCGTTCCTACGGTGGTTATATGACCTTGACACTGGCTGCGCGCCATCCAGAATTGTGGTCGGCGGCAGTGGATATGTTTGGTCCATACGATCTGATCAGTTTTATGGAGCGTCTCCCTCCCACCTGGAAACCCTACTTTGAAATTGCCTTGGGCCATCCGCAAAAGGACCGCGAATTTTTGCAAGAACGTTCCCCTAAAACCTATATCGAAGCGGTACAATGTCCGTTATTGGTGATTCAGGGCAAAAACGATCCCCGGGTAGTAGAAGCTGAATCTCAGGATGTAGTGGATCGTCTGCGCTCTTTGGGTAAGGAAGTGGAGTATCTGTTGTTTGAGGACGAAGGGCATGATGTACTCAAAATTAAAAACAGAATCCGATGCTACAATGCGATCGCTGACTTTTTTGTGAAAAAGCTGCGTCCATGAGCAAAGCACCCATCATTATGATGGGTGCTTTTTACTGCAGTCGTGCTTCTTCTCGCATGCCCCCTCCTTCCTGCGCATAGATTCATAGGTAAAAGGGATGTCGGAGAGAGGGTTGAAGATGATCATCTGGAAAAAGGGAACGGTTCTCCGCGTTTTGGAGGAGTCCGCGATGTTTCAGCGAGTGAGGGTGAAAATGGAAGCGGGAGAAGAAGCATCGGCGGTTCATTATCCGCTGCTGTTGGGACAGACGGAGCCGGGGGATGAAGTGTGGCTCAATACGACAGCGGTGGAGCTCCAACTGGGAACAGGCGGGGACCATTTTGTAGCGGGCTGGGTTTCAAAAAGACCGGAAAGCTCTTCCCCGCAAGGGCACATTATGAAGATGCGCTACACACCTTGGCAGATTGCGGTGTCGACGGGGGAAGAGGTGGGAAATCCCTATCGAAGTGCCGTCATGGGACGAAACTCCTTGGATAGTTGGCCCATCCTTTTAGGAGAATTGCATAGTATGTTACCGGCGGTGATATCCGTTTGGCGGCATCGCTCTCTCCAGGAGGGAAGGTGTCCCCGCATTGTTTATATTATGACTGATGGCGGTGCACTTCCTCTAGCTATGAGCCAACATGTGAGGCGGTTAAAAAAGCTGGGTTGGCTGTATGCCACTGTGACGGTGGGGCATGCTTTTGGGGGGGATGTGGAGGCAGTCAATCTGCATTCTGCCTTGTTGTTAGCGCGATATGGTTTGAAAGCGGATCTGGTGTTTGTCTCCATGGGGCCAGGCATTGTTGGAACCGACACCCCCTTTGGCTTTAGCGGAGTAGAGCAGGGGGAAGCGGTAAACGCGGTAGCTGCTCTGGAAGGGATGCCGATCTTTATCCCCCGCATCCAAGGAGAGGATGGCCGTAAACGCCATCAAGGAGTAAGCCATCATACCTTGACCAACTTAACACGGGTGGTACTTACTCCGGCGGAGGTGCCAGTGCCGCGGCCGTTGCCGGTGAGAGTACAGACGCAAATGGAAAGCATTCCCCAGCATCACCACCTGATTTCTGTCCCGATAACGGAAAAAGAGGTTGTTGAATTCCTTAAGATCTATCCGGTTTCCATTCAGAGTATGGGAAGAAAGGTAGCGGAGGATCCTCTCTTTTTTCGCACGATATGCGCAGGAGCGCTACATCTGTGGAAGCGCTGGTTGAACCTGACGGATGGTCGCTCCGGTGTAAAGGCGAGTGGCGAGAAAAGTGATTTAACTCGATAACCCTTAACAGGAAGGCACAAATGTACCTTCCTGTTAAGGGTAATGCCCATCAAGGGCGGGCTTATGAAGCGATTTTTCTCGCGGTGTGGAAGGCGAGACCCTCCCCGGATCGCGCCTTATGGTTTAGGATGTTGCCGGCAAAGGGCTTGTTCCCGAAGTTGCAGCCACTCGGTCAGTGTAAGTGAGCGGGAGGACCAGCGCCGGAGGGCGGCTCGTACCTCCCACCCCTTACCCACAATGCGCAATCGATCGGGTCCGGTTTGGATATACATGCTGTTTCCCCCCATTCTTCTTTTTCAACAGCCTACGACATTTGGTGAAAATTATTCATTATCGGGTCTGTTGATTTTTGGGGTAAAGCAGGTTTGATTCATTTTTAATTGTACAACCCTACCCCAACGGAAGAACTAGTGTATAATGGGGACGGAAAACGGGAGGGAAGCATCGATGAGCCGACTGGAAGAAAAAACGATTCAAACCACACCGATTTTTGCGGGTCGCATCATTCAAGTACAGGTGGATGAAGTGGAGTTGCCCGACGGTAGGCGCGCAAGCCGTGAATTAGTGAAACATCCAGGCGCTGTCTCCATCCTAGCACTGACAGAAGAACAGAAGATTGTACTGGTGCGCCAATTTCGTAAACCGTTGGAGAAAACAATTTTAGAACTTCCCGCCGGTAAATTGGAGCCCGGCGAAGCTCCCGTTGAATGTGCAAAACGGGAATTAAAAGAGGAGACGGGCTATACCGCCGACCGTTTGACCAAGGTTGCCGGCTTTTACACGTCCCCAGGCTTTGCGGATGAATATTTGCATATTTATCAAGCGGAAGGGTTGAAAAAGGGGGAAGCGATTCCCGATACAGACGAATTTGTGGAAACGGTGGAACTAACCCTGGAGGAAGCCTTTGCCCGATTGGCAACAGGAGAAATCGATGACGCCAAAACGGTAGTTGCACTGTATATGTGGCAAAATCGAGTGATGAGTAAATGAAAACGATTTTTGCTGACATGCATATCCACATTGGCCGCACGGTGGACGGATTACCGGTTAAGATAACAGCTTCCCGCAATCTCACTTTTGACCGCATTCTGCAGGAAGCGTCCCAGCGTAAGGGTATGGATTTGATTGGGATTATTGATGCCCATTCGCCGCCGGTGCAAAAGGAGATTGCCACCGGGTTGGCGGATGGGCGCTATCAGGAATGTCCGGGGGGCGGGATCCGTTTTGGATCGACGACCGTTATTCTGGGGGCGGAGATTGAGATTAGGCGAGAAGGCCAGGGAGCGGCTCATGTACTGGCTTATTTTCCTCATTTTGAGGCGATGTGCCGGTTTACTCGATTTTTATCACGGTATGTGCGCAATCCCCAATTAAGCACGCAGCGTTTTTACGGATCGGTGGAAGCATTACAGAATCAGGTAGGGGAATTAGGGGGACTATTGGTTCCTGCTCATGTGTTTACTCCCTTTAAAAGTGTTTACGGTAACGCTGCCAATCGCTTGTCCCAGGTATTCCGGTTGGATCGGTTGGCGGCGGTGGAGCTGGGCCTCAGTGCTGATACGGCGATGGCGGATCGCATTAGGGAATTGCACACATTTACGTTTATCACTAATTCCGATGCCCACTCTCTCCCCAAAATCGGCCGGGAGTATCACGCTGTCGAGGTGACTACAGCCTGTTTTGACGAGTGGAAAAAGGCACTTTTGCGACAAGAAGGCCGGCGAGTGTCGGCCAACTACGGATTGGACCCCAAATTGGGCAAATATCATCGCACCCGTTGTGCCGATTGTGATGCATTGATACCGAACGCAGCCGAAAAGGCTTGCCCGGTCTGTGGCAGTCGCAATGTGGTGATGGGCGTGTTAGATCGGATCGAGGAGATTTCGGATGGCGATGGAGCCTCCCCCGACCATCGTCCCCCGTATATTCATCAGGTGCCGCTGGAGTTTATTCCGAGGCTGGGTCCCAAAACCCTGGATAAATTGGTAGAACGATTCGGTTCGGAAATGAATATTCTTCATCGTGCACCCTTGGAAGCAATCGCGGCAGTAACTCATGTGGACATTTCGCACTATATCGGGTTAGCGCGTCAAGGTCGCCTTACGGTGGAAGAAGGGGGTGGTGGGGTATATGGGCGGGTACGGCGGTCGCAATAAAAGTAACGAGTACGACTTTTGGCTGGTGAACTCAACAAAAAGTAGGATCGGGTCCCGCTATATGGTGGGGCATTTTTCATGCTTGCGGTTGAATGAAATGATGATGGGTTTAGAGTATAATCTACCGTATGGATCGATGGAGTACTTCCATACTGGATTCCAAAGGAGTCGAAACCATGGATTTTTCTTTGATTCTTACAGCTTTAGGTGTGTCGTTTGGATTAACCGTATTGTTTGGTCCCTTGGTGATCCCGCTGCTAAGACGGCTGAAGTTTGGGCAGGCCATTCGACAGGAAGGGCCTCAAGCCCATCAAGCCAAAGCGGGCACTCCAACCATGGGCGGGGTTATCTTTCTGACGGCGTTGGTGTTTACCGTGATCCCGGTGAGTAAAATGTTTCAGGTGGACAATACCTTTGCCGATATCTTTTTTCTGTTGTTCGCCATTTTGGGTTATGGGATCGTCGGTTTCCTGGATGACTACATAAAAGTCGTGATGAAACGGAACCTCGGATTGACATCTCGACAAAAATTACTGGGACAGTTGTTTATCGGTTGTGTTTTGTTCTGGGTGTTGTTGGAGGTACGGGTGAACCGGGGGCAGTATGAATCTATTTCCGAACTGCACATACCGGGGACAGAGATCCAATGGGAGCTAAATTGGCTGTATCTGCCTTTGTTGGTGCTGATCTTGGTGGCTGCTTCCAATGCGGTCAACCTGACCGACGGCTTGGATGGATTGGTAGGCGGCACAGCTGCAATCGCCTATGGCGCATATGCCATTATTGGTCTGATGCAGGGAAATCCTCATGTCGTCATCTTTTCCACTGCAGTAGCCGGAACGATGCTAGGATTCCTCGTTTTTAACGCCAATCCCGCCAAAGTGTTTATGGGAGATACCGGTTCTTTGGCGCTGGGCGGCGGTCTTGCTGCGCTGGCGGTCATTACCAAGACAGAGCTGTTGTTGGTGTTGATCGGCGGGGTGTTTGTGATTGAGACTCTCTCTGTCATCATTCAGGTGATCTCATTCCGCTTTACCGGAAAAAGAGTCTTCCGTATGAGCCCTCTACATCACCACTTTGAGTTGGTCGGATGGTCAGAGTGGAAAGTGGTAACCGTATTCTGGTCCGTAGGTATCCTGTTTGCTGCTGCTGGAATCGGGTTATATGCCCTGACGGGCTAACTCTCTCTTTTCTCTCATTTTCTCATTCTATTTTTGTTGTTTGCTTCATAGAGTGAGGGTGAGAGCGTAAAGGAGGGGGAGTCCCGTGAAACGGAACAAAAGTCGTGTCGGCCGTGTCGGCCGTGCTAGTCAAGTGTTGCAGTCCCATGTGCAAAACCAGATGTCGTTGTATCTGTTTGTGGTTGTCCTATTTATGATGGGCGTTATTTTTGGGGCGGTTATCGTCAATACTTTATCCCCCGTACAAAAGGAAAACCTCCTCACTTACCTGGGGCACTTCTTTAGGGGGATGGCGCAGGATTCGATCGCTGAACCCCGTGTCGCCTTTCAACATACTCTGGGAGATCATCTGAAGACGGTAGGGCTGATGTGGATCCTGGGTGTAAGCGTAATTGGGATGCCATTGATCTACGTGCTGATTTTTATCAAGGGGCTGGTGATCGGCTTTACCGTCGGTTTTCTGGTTAACCAACTATCCTGGCAGGGATTGTGGTTTGCTTTTTTGGCGGTGGTCCCTCACAATTTGTTGGTAGTGCCCGCCCTAATGATTGTAGCGGTTGGCGGAACGGCTTTCTCGATGTTATTGGCCCGAAATCGGTTGATTCTGCGGCGCGGAACGATTTATCCCCAGTTTTTATCCTATTCGATTATGGTGACGGCGATGGTTGGCGTACTAGTGCTTGCTTCCTTTTTTGAAGCCTATGTCTCTCCTGTTTTAATGCGGTGGGTGATACCGACGGTCTAGTTTCTAGATATAGATTAAAATAATTTCAATTTGATACATTTTATAATGTATTTGACTTTCCTTTTAAGCCTCCCCTATAATGATGTCAGGAGCGCAGGGGGGATGGAGATGGAAGAGAGAGTCAAACAAATCAAGCAGCAATTGTCTGCGCACAGTTACAAATTAACCCCCCAACGGGAAGCAACCGTCCGCGTCCTGCTGGAAAACGAACAGGATCATCTCAGCGCGGAAGATGTCTACCTGTTGGTCAAGGAAAAAGCGCCCGAGATCGGTTTGGCCACCGTGTATCGTACACTGGAGCTCTTGAGTGACCTACAGATCATCCATAAGCTTAACTTTGGAGATGGGGTAACCCGTTATGAGTTTCGGGCGGAGGATGCAGAGCACCATCATCATCATCTGATCTGCCTCCATTGCGGAACGGTGGACGAAATTACCGATGATTGGTTGGGGCCGATTGAAAAACGGGTGGAGAAGGAATTTGACTTTCAGATTATCGATCACCGGTTGACCTTTCATGGGATCTGTCACCGGTGTAAAGATCAAGTGAAAGATCCCAAAAAATTGGTGGGTTCCAAAGTAACGTGAGATCACCCAAGATCTCACGTTTTTTGTGTATGAAGTTATGGTTGTCGGTGGTATGATAGTAGGGGAAAAGGAGGAGTGACGCATGATTGTCGGTGTTCCCAGAGAAGTGAAAGATAATGAGAATCGGGTGGCCATCTCCCCGGCGGGAGTGGACGCGTTGGTGGGAGCCGGACATGAAGTTTGGATTGAGCAGGGAGCCGGAGAAGGGAGTGGTTTTCCGGATGAAGCTTTTTCTGAACACGGTGCCCGAATTGTGCCAGATGCGACTGATGTCTGGGGTGGAGCGGAATTAGTTTTAAAAGTGAAAGAGCCACAACCTTCGGAGTATGATTACTTCCGCGAGGGACTTAATCTATTTACTTATTTGCATCTGGCGCCGGAACCGGAACTGACCCGGGCGTTGATGGAGAAAAAAGTAACCGCGATCGCTTATGAGACGATCCAGTTGGATAACGGATCACTGCCCTTATTGACGCCGATGTCGGAAGTGGCGGGCCGGATGTCGGTGCAGATCGGCGCTCAATTTTTGGAGAAACCCCATGGAGGAAAAGGGGTTCTGCTTGGTGGCGTTCCAGGAGTATTGCCGGGAAATGTCGTTATCATCGGCGGTGGGGTCGTCGGCACCAATGCCGCTAAGATGGCCTTAGGATTGGGTGCTAATGTGACGATGCTGGATTTAAATCCGGATCGTCTGCGCCAGTTGGATGATATTTTTCACGGCCAAGTGCGTACATTGATGTCTAACCCTTATAACATGGGACAAGCAGTGCAAAACGCGGATCTCTTGATCGGTGCCGTGTTGATTCCCGGACACCGCGCTCCCCGCTTGGTGACGGAGGAAATGGTAAAGACGATGTCCCCTGGTTCCGTGATTGTGGATGTTGCCATCGATCAAGGGGGGTCGATTGAGACAATCGATCGAGTCACCACGCACAGCGATCCTGTTTATATCAAACACGATGTCGTCCACTATGCGGTGGCCAACATACCGGGAGCGGTGGCGCGGACCTCCACCTATGCCTTAACCAATGTGACGATTCCATATGCGGTGCAAATTGCCAATAAAGGAGTCGAACAGGCGTTGAAGGAGAGTCGACCGTTGGCTCGCGGAGTCAATGTGATCGATGGGCATGTCGCTTATGAAGCAGTGGCTCATGACCTTAACCTGCCTTTCCGCCCACTGGACGATATTCTTGAAGAGCCAGTTCTGGGCTAAAGGCATATCCGTTTGTCATCACCCATACAATGGGGTAAACAGACGGAAAGGACGACCCCTCTGATGTTTTCTCTACGGCGTGTGGCGGATTGGATCCAATGGTTGACCATGTTTATCATCTGGACGATGATTCTCTATCATGTCATCGCCATCCTCTCTTCCTGGATGGAGCCCGACCATCGTTACGGTGAACCGAAAGGACGTGCCGTTAAAGTATTTGCTCCATCCGCCGGTCAGACAGGGTATGAGACGCTGTGGATGGAGATCGGGGATCGCCTGCGCTTGTTTTACCGTATGGGAGAGTAAAGAAACCGCTGCAGGGTGACCTGAAGCGGCGTTTTTTGTTGTGTATTTGAGGGGGCGAGGTTGTTGAAATCGTATCGACGAATGGCATTAATCGTGTTGGACAGTGTGGGGATCGGGGCATTGCCGGATGCCGAAAAATTTGGCGATGTCGGTGTACACACCGTGGGCAATATCGCCAAAGTACGGGGGCTGAAGTTACCCAATCTGGCGTCTCTCGGTCTATTTAACATTGAGCCGGTTACTGGGAACGATCCAGTAGAGCATCCCCGCGCGCATTACGGAAAAATGGCGGAAGTCTCCGCCGGTAAAGATACAACCACCGGTCATTGGGAGCTGATGGGGGTACATACAACAAAGCCTTTTCAAACTTATCCCCATGGTTTTCCTGACGAATTGATCCGGTTATTTAAAGAACGAACCGGTCGTGGAGTACTGGGAAATAAACCGGCTTCCGGCACGGCCATCATTGAGGAGTTAGGAGAGCAGCACCTAGCCAGCGGCGATTGTATCGTCTACACCTCGGCGGATAGTGTATTTCAGATTGCAGCGCATGAGGAAGTAATTCCGCTGGACGAGCTGTATCACATCTGCGAGATCGCCCGGGAACTTACCCTGGATGACCGCTTTGCGGTAGTACGGGTGATTGCCCGTCCCTTTATCGGAAAGCCAGGTGCTTTTAAACGGACTGCCAACCGTCGCGATTATTCAGTAAAGCCACCTGATGTCACTGTGATGAATCAGTTGCAGGAGGCGGGACTGGATTGCATCGGTATCGGCAAGATTTCCGATATCTATGATGGGGAAGGGATTACCCGTTCAATTAAGACGACGGATAATATGGACGGTGTGGATCAACTATTGTCGGTGATGAGTGACGCTTTTCACGGTTTCGCCTTTGTCAATTTGGTTGATTTTGACTCCAAATTTGGCCACCGCCGCGATCCGGAAGGGTATGGGAACGCCTTGGAAGAGTTTGATCAGCGCCTGCCACACATTTTGGAGTCGGTGGGCGAAGATGATCTGCTAATCATTACTGCTGATCACGGCAACGATCCCACTTATAAAGGAACGGATCATACACGGGAGTATGTGCCACTGTTAGTGTGGAGCCCGTCGCTGCGTGAACCGGGGGCATCCTTAGGCGTACGAAAAACGTTTTCCGATGTGGGTGCGACGGTGGCTGCCAACTTCAGGCTGGCTGCTCCTCCCCATGGAAGCAGTTTCTTAGCCGATCTAATGTGATTAAAGTTTCGAATCCGGCCTGTTGTTTCCGCGTATTGGGAGGGATTTTTGAAAGCGAAGTGCCTTTGCTGTGCCACTCAGCGGAAGTCACAGAGGGGCAGGGAAAAATGGGCAACATGTTTGAGCGACAGCGAGTTTTGCCCGCTCCCGCCTTCTGTGGCTGAAGCGGACAGTTCCCCCCTCTTTGTAAACAGCAAGAGCACGCAGCCTCAAAAATCTTCTCCCTAAATCAGCAGATAACACACATGAAAGGAGAGGATCATCGATCATGAAACCGATGGTACAACAAGCGCAGGAAGCTGCTGCATATATTGGTAAGCGATCCGGTCACCGACCGGTAATTGGGCTGGTGCTGGGATCGGGATTAGGGGTGTTGGCAGAGGAAATTCGCCATGCCGATGTGATTCCTTATGAGGAGATCCCCCATTTTCCCGTATCTACCGTGCAAGGACATGCCGGTCAATTGGTCCTGGGGGAATTGGAAGGACAAACGGTGGTTGCGATGCAAGGCCGTTTTCATTATTACGAAGGATATGGATTGGACCAGGTGACTTTTCCCATTCGAGTGATGAAAGATCTAGGTGTGGATCGATTGATTGTCACCAACGCCGCCGGCGGAATCAATCTGGACTTTGGTGCAGGTGATTTAATGCTGATCCAGGATCATATCAACTTGATGTTTAACAATCCGCTGTTTGGTCCCAATGCGCCGGAATGGGGCGTTCGTTTTCCCGATATGTCAGACGCCTACGATCCTTCTTATCGTCAATTGGCGCGGCGAGTAGCGGAAGATCAAAACGTCTCTCTGCGAGAAGGGGTTTATGTCGGGCTGACAGGGCCTACTTATGAAACACCGGCAGAGATTCGGATGTTGCGAAAGCTGGGTGGAGATGCAGTCGGCATGTCTACTGTTCCCGAAGTAATCGCCGCCCGTCACGCAGGGATTCGTGTCCTGGGTATTTCTTGTATTTCCAATCTGGCGGCGGGCATCCTGGATCAACCCCTTTCTCATGATGAAGTGATGGAGACCGCAGAGCAGGTAAAACCTCGTTTTATTCGGTTGGTAAAAGGAATTATCAAAGATATTCGTTCGGTATGACTATGGGTGAGAGAAAGGGTGAAAAGGGATGGGGCGTTATGAGCAAATCCAAGCAGCTAAAGAAATGATTCAAAGCAGAAGTTCACATCAACCGGTGATCGGCTTAATTTTAGGTTCTGGTTTAGGGGATTTGGCTGATGAGATTGAAGCAGCGGATGTGATTGCATATACCGATATCCCTCATTTTCCGGAATCGACTGTGGAGGGACATGCCGGTCAACTGGTAATCGGGAGGCTGGCGGGGCAAACCGTGGTGGCGATGCAGGGACGCTTTCACTATTATGAAGGGTACTCGCAACAAGAGGTTGTCTTCCCGGTTTATGTGATGAAAGCACTGGGGGTTAAGACGTTAATCGCTACCAATGCTTGCGGTGGGATGAACGCCGCTTTCCAAGCGGGGGATCTGATGGTGATTGAAGATCATCTCAATATGACAGGCAGCAATCCGCTGCTCGGCCCCAATGAAGAGCGGTTAGGTGTCCGTTTTCCCGATATGTCCAACGCTTATGATAAAGATTTGATCCAATTGGCTCACGACGTCGCGGAAAAACAAGGGCTTTCCTTGCAACAGGGGGTGTATGCCGCTATTAGCGGACCCGCCTATATGACACCGGCAGAGTTGGTGATGTTGCGCAACCTGGGCGGTGATACCGTCGGCATGTCGACCGCTCCTGAAGTGATTGCCGCACGTCACTCTGGCTTGCGATGTCTCGGTATCTCCTGTATCACCGATATGGCGATTGGAGAAGAGTTGGAGCCGCTAACCCATGAACAAGTCGTAGAGGTGGCCAATCGGACCAAACCGCGCTTTATCCGCTTGGTAAAAGGGATTGTGGCAGAGGTGGCGGTGTGATGAGAGCCTCTGAAATGATTCGGAAGAAACGGGATGGGGTTGCGCTTTCATCGGATGAGCTCCGTTTTCTGATTCAGGGATATGCCGAAGGGAAAATCCCTGATTATCAGCTGTCAGCCTGGGCGATGGCCGTTTATTTCCAAGGGATGGACGCCCGCGAAACCGCTGATCTCACCTTGGAGATGGTACGATCCGGGGATGAGGTGAATTTATCGTCGATTCGCGGAATCAAGGTGGATAAACACAGTACCGGCGGGGTGGGAGATACCACCACCTTAGTGTTGGGGCCGATGGTAGCGGCTTGCGGTGTTCCGGTGGCCAAATTATCCGGCCGCGGGTTAGGCCATACTGGAGGAACGGTAGACAAGTTGGAGTCATTTCCCGGTTTTTCCACCAGCTTAAGCATAGACGCTTTTATCCAACAGGTTAATGATATTGGTATCGCGTTGATGGGGCAAACGGCGGATCTTACCCCTGCCGATAAACAATTGTACGCGTTGCGGGATGTGACGGCAACGGTGGATTCGATCCCGCTGATCGCCAGTTCCATTATGAGCAAAAAGATAGCGGCTGGGGCCGATGCGATTGTATTGGATGTAAAAACGGGTGCCGGTGCTTTTATGAAAACGGAGGAGCGGGCGCGGGAGTTGGCCGAAGCGATGGTACGGATCGGCAAGCATGTCGGCCGCCGCACGATTGCAGTGATCAGCGATATGGATCAACCGCTGGGTCGGGCTGTCGGCAATGCATTGGAAGTGCGTGAGGCCATTGAGACACTGCGGGGAGAGGGGCCGCCAGATTTAACGGAGCTCTGCTTAGAGTTGGGTGCCTATATGCTGATTCTGGGCGGACGTGCCGATACACCGGAAGAAGCGAAGGCACTCTTGCGGGCTCGAATCAACGATGGTACCGCCCTGGATCAACTACGCCGCTTTGTACAAGCGCAAGGAGGAGACACCCGTGTGGTCGATCATCCGGATCTCCTACCACAAGCGGATGAAGTGATAGCGGTAAAAGCGAAACGCTCCGGCACCGTGGCTGCGATGGAGGCGGAAACGATCGGCCTGTGTGCCATGAAACTGGGTGCTGGTAGAGAAACGAAAGAATCCACCATCGACCACGGAGTTGGAATCGAATTAGAGAAAAAAGTAGGGGATTCCGTACAAGCGGGGGATACGCTAGCCACTCTGCATATACGGAAAGGTGGACCGGTGGCGGAAGTGAGTGAAACCTTACAGTCCGCCATCAGCATCACCGATACAAACGTCTCCCCTCCGGTACAGATCAAAGGAGTCGTCACACCGGATGATGTCTAAGCGTTCCTAAGGGAGCGCTTTTTATATTTTTCCATGGAATATTCCTCCTCTCTGTCGCTCAAACTAGGGACACCACCAAGAGGAGGGAAGCATTGATGCAAATGCGATTCTTTATGGGAATGTTGGTATCCTTCTTGACGCTATCAGCGGCAGTTCCGACCCCGCTTGCCGCTGCGGCGGAAGGGGAACTAAACCTGGCACCGGATGCGCGTTCCGCCATTTTGCTGGATGCAGATACCGGTACAATCCTCTATGAAAAAAACAGTGATGAGTCCCTTCCCCCGGCAAGTGTCACTAAAATAATGACCATGCTTTTAATCATAGAGGCCTTAGATCATGGGAAGATTTCTTTTGATGATTCAGTTCGAATTAGTGAACACGCCGCCTCCATGGGGGGATCCCAGATCTATCTGGAACCGGGGGAGGCGATGACGGTAAAGGATTTATTTAAAGCGGTGGCGGTGGGTAGCGCCAATGATGCTTCCGTCGCCTTGGCCGAACATATTGCGGGAACGGAAGAAGCGTTTGTTGCGCAAATGAATGAACGAGCGGCAAAATTAGGGATGAAAAACACCCGATTTCAAAATCCAAACGGTCTTCCCGCCAAGGATCACCACACCAGTGCCAAAGATATCGCCGTGATGTCACGAGAACTCCTCAAGCATAAAGGAGTGACCGAGTTTACTCGTATTTACGAAGATTACTTGCGCAAAGAGACGGACAATCCGTTTTGGCTGGTTAATACCAATCGCTTGGTCAAGTTTTACGAAGGCATGGATGGCTTAAAAACCGGATTTACCGCTGAAGCGAAATATTGTCTCTCCGCTACTGCCAAACGGGGGAATTTTCGCTTAATCGCCGTTGTGATGGGTGAACCCAATCCCAAGGCTCGCAATCGCGAAACTACGCGAATGTTGGATTACGCATTTAGTCAATTTACCAATCATGTCGTCTATCGCCAGGGTGATCCGATCGCCCACCTACATGTCGATAAAGGGTTACGCAATCAAATCGATGTTCGTGCCCCACAGCAGTTTAGTATTTTGATTAAAAAAGGGGAAAATCCCGACCAATATCGTACACGTCTGCAATGGGAAGAGCTCAAAGCCCCCATTCAAAAAGGGGAACGATTGGGTCGGGTGTTGGTGGAGAAAGACGGAAAAGTTGTATCACAATTGGAGCTGCTGTCTGCGCGCGATATTCCGCGGGCTGGCTCGTGGACGCTGTTTAAGCGTACGTTGAAAAAGATGCTGTTTCTGCCGGAGGAAGCACCACCGGTTGAAGAAGTTCCCAAATGAATCTCCCCGAAAGTTTTGTTCTGTATCTCCAAAGGGGATATCGAGTAAAGCGTCATTCATCTCACCGCTTTGAAGTAGGAGACTTCTGACGCAAAAAAGGTTAAAAACCATCGACAAAAAGAGCCTCTCTATGACAGAGAGGCTCGATTTTTTTCTTCTTTTGTCGGATGGCAGGAACCGATATCAATCCCGTGGAATGGAAGGAGAGCATGGGATCGGACAAACCAGATTCAGCAGGGGGGAAGCGAATATGAGTTTATATGTGGATGTATCCCACAGACGGAACGTACTGATCGTCCGCCTGGCAGGGGAATTGGACCACCATACCGCCACAGAGGCACGGCAACGGATGGATACGGAGTTATCCAAGGGAATTTATGCCCATATGATTCTCAACCTGTCCGAGCTTTCGTTTATGGACAGTTCCGGTTTGGGTGTGGTATTGGGGCGGTATCGACAAATCTCGGAGCAAGGTGGAAAGTTGTTTTTATGTTCGGTTCATCCCTCGATTCATCGCTTGTTTGAATTGTCGGGGATGTTTAAAATACTATCACTCCACGATAATGAACATGCAGCATTAAGCGCTTGCGGGGTGGCATCATGAGTGATTTTTACAATGTGATGGAGCTTCGGTTTGCCAGCCGTTCGGAGAATGAATCTTTTGCCCGTGTTGCGGTTGCCTCATTCATTTCGCAATTGGACCCCACCATGGAAGAGTTGACCGATATTAAAACAGTTGTGTCAGAAGCGGTAACCAATGCCGTCATCCATGGATATGAAGAGCGGACTGACGGAATGATCACCATCCGTACCGAGATTCATGGTACCGAAATGGTGATTACGATCGAAGATGAAGGTATCGGGATTGCCGATGTGACGGAAGCGCGCCAACCACTGTATACATCCAAACCGGAGTTGGAACGTTCCGGCATGGGATTTACCATCATGGAAAACTTCATGGATCAGGTGGAAGTGGAGTCAAAAGTGGGAAAAGGAACCCGGATTCACTTAAAGAAGCGCCTTAAAACCCAACAGCAGACCATTCGGAATTGAGGGTGGGTGGATCCATGGATTCCGATGTACGTAATTCCAGACATAAACATCTGTCCGACACTGAAGTCAAACAATTGATCCAATCCAGCCAAAAAGGGGATACCGAGGCGCGCGACCGGCTGGTTCGTCACAATATTCGGCTTGTTTGGTCTGTGGTGCAACGTTTTCTTAACCGCGGGTATGAGGCGGAGGACCTCTTTCAGATTGGTTGTATCGGTTTGCTGAAAGCGGTGGATAAATTTGATCTTAGCTACGATGTGAAATTTTCCACTTATGCGGTGCCGATGATCATCGGAGAGATTCAGCGCTTTCTGCGGGACGACGGCATGGTAAAAGTGAGTCGTTCGTTAAAAGAGCTATCCAACCGCATTCGCAAGGGAAAAGATGAATTGACTAAACGGCTGGGGCGTTCTCCCACGGTACAGGAATTGGCGGAGGAGATGGGGGTGACCGCGGAGGAAATTGTGTTTGCACAGGAGGCCAACCGTACTCCATCATCGATTCATGAAACGGTTTATGAAAATGACGGTGATCCGATTACCCTGATGGATCAAATATCCGATGAATCCGAGGAGGCGTGGTTTGATCAATTGGCTTTAAAAGAAGCGATGGAACAGTTGGAAGAACGGGAGCGCTTAATCGTTTACCTTCGCTATTTTAAAGATCAGACTCAGTCGGAAGTAGCGGAGCGTTTAGGAATTTCACAGGTACAAGTCTCTCGCTTGGAGAAAAAAATCATCCGGCGCATGCGTGAGGAGATGGATGGTGCCGGTTAAAAGAAGGAGTTTAAATGTGAGTGATACATTTTCATCATTTAAGCTTGATTGCGACGCTTGTCCAACGGACGGGCGTTTTTTGTATGGTCGACGGGAGGGCGACTCATACTAAAGGAGCGAGAAAGCTTTTAAAAGGGAAGGGATCACGGTGTCCAAGGTGGTTTACATCCAGATGAAAAAGCGAATCCATGCTGTAAAGGGACCACTTTTGCTCGGACAGGTGGCCAATATCCTGGCGGAAGGAGAGGAAGAAAAGCTGAAACACTTGCCGGTGACCCAGTATTATCCCCAGGAGAACCCCGTCGCCCTGGTAGAATGGATGGATGTGGTGCGCGTGTTGTCACATCACTATCCCCATTGGGATATCCGGCAGGTGGGACCGCCACACACTATCGTGGAGAGGATCTCACCGCCGCCGCGATCCCATATATTGTTGGCGTTCCTGGTGTGGGTTTTATTATTTATCGGCTCTGGTTTGGCGATTATGAATTTCCATGCAGATGTCAGTATGTCCTATGTACATCAACGCATCCATTATCTGATGACAGGGATTCGTTCAGAGCGTCCCTTGCTGTTGCAAATTCCATATTCCATCGGGATCGGCTTAGGGATGGGAATCTTTTTTAACCATGTATGGAAGCGTAAGTTTAACGATGAACCAACCCCGTTGGAATTAGAAGTCTTTTTGTACCAAGACAGTATTGATCAATTTGTGATTGACCATGAAAAAATGAAACGGGCGAAGGGACATGATTCTTCTTCTTGAGACGCTTGAGGTGATGGTGGGGTTGGCGGGAGGGCTTGCGGTCGGCAGCGGATTGGTAGCGTTTTTGACGGTGTTGGATGTAATTCCGCGGTTGACAGTATTAACCCGTAGCATCAGTCGGATTCACTGGTATGAAGGCGCTTTGGTGATGGGGGCGGTCGTTGCCACCTGGGTCGATTTTCGTGGTTGGCACGGTCTGGACTGGATGATGGTGGCTGTACCCCTCGTCGGCTTAATTGCCGGTTGCTTTGTCGGTTTACTGGCGGCGGGATTGACGGAAGTATTAAACGTATTGCCGATTTTAGCAAAGCGCTTGGGGATGCAGAGCCGCCTTCCCTGGTTGTTGTTGGCGATGATTTTTGGGAAAGTGGTGGGTTCGCTGTTTCAGTGGCTAGTATTTTGAAAGAAAGGTGTGATCATGAGATGGGTACGTTTTGGTCCGCTTTTTTAGTTGGTGGTTTAATCTGTGTGGTGGGGCAGTTGTTGATGGATCTGACGCCCCTAACCCCGGCACACGTTCTCAGTCTGTTGGTAGTGGTGGGAGCGGTGATGGACGGGTTGGGCTGGTATGAACCGTTGATTCAGTTTGCAGGTGCGGGGGCAACCGTTCCCATCACCAGTTTTGGCAATGCGCTCGTACACGGCGCGACAGCTGAAGGAGAAAAAAGCGGTGTAGTCGGGGTATTGACAGGAATCTTTGAGATTACCAGTGCCGGTATATCCGCCGCTATTATTTTTGGCTTTTTGACCGCCTTGGTCTTCCGGCCCAAAGGTTGAAGGATATGAATAAGCGTAAGGTGATTTTGATCACAGACGGGGACAAAGTGGCAAAGGAAACGGTAGAGTATGTGGCGCAGAAAGTGGGAGGACGTTGTATCTCTGCTTCCGCCGGCAATCCCACCCCTTTGTCGGGTGCGCAGTTGGTGGATTTAATTCAAAGTGCAGCGTATGAACCGATACTGGTGATGTTTGACGATTGTGGTTCCAAGCACAAAGGAAAAGGGGAACGGGCTCTGGAAGTGGTGGCGAACCACCCGGATATCGATGTGCTGGGGGTGGTCGCGGTAGCCTCCAATTGTTCCGCAGCAGAAGGAGTCGCTGTTGACATCGCCTTGGATCAAGAGGGTCGTGTCGTCAGTCATGGTGTCGATAAAGACGGAGTGGAACTGGCACAAGAACCGTTGCGTATCATCGGAGATACCGTGGATGTGTTGCGGCAGTACCATTTTCCGTTGGTGGTGGGGATTGGAGACGTGGGGAAAATGAAGCACCACGACGATCGCATGTGGGGAGCGCCAGTGACAACCCAGGCGGTTCGTCTGATTATGGAAAAAAGCGGAATATAAAACCGTTCTCAGTTAAGCCTTTTGTCCCTTGGCAAGAGGATGTAAATGTGATATCCTCTTGTCAAATTGAATCGGTTTGACTTAAAAGATGATGTCATGTCTGCATGCGTAGAGGTGCGAATCTGCATCAGTACCTTTCTGGAGAGCGGGGATCGAGGAAAGAAAGGGAAAGGGCGATTCGCCGAAGTGTGGGGGGAAACCCGTTCCCACCATGCTGGTCTTTCGCCGAACAGGCGACGGACTGCTGCAACAGCTAGTTGTGGAGCGCTACCATCGGAAATGGGAGTTCAAGCAACAGACGCATGCGTCCGTTGCTTTTTTAGTTCAGGAATCGGAGGCCGAAAAAATGATGTATTTATATGGAAACAGCCGGATCAATGAAAAAGGAAACTTGGAGATTGGCGGATGTGATACGGTAGAATTAGCAGCGCAATGGGGTACGCCCCTATATGTAATGGATGAGAAATGGATTCGGCAGCGGATGAAACAGTTTGTGCAAGCCTTTCAGGCAACCGGCCTCGCTTTTCAAGTGGCATATGCTAGCAAAGCCTTTAGTACCTTGGCGATGTGTCGGTTGGTTGATGAAGAGGGGCTTCATTTGGACGTCGTGTCTGAAGGGGAGCTCCATACGGCGTTGGCGGCGGGCTTTCCCCCTGAACGCATCTACTTTCACGGGAACAATAAGACACCGGCGGAGTTGGTAAAAGGGCTGGAGGCGGGTATTCGCCTGTTTGTAGTGGATAATTTTACAGAATTGCAACTGCTGGAATTGTTGGCTCAGGAGCGAGGAATGAAGGTGCCGGTATTGTTGCGGACAACACCGGGGATTGAGGCGCATACCCATGATTACATTCAGACGGGCCAGGAAGACTCCAAATTTGGGTTCGATCTGGGCAGCGATCAAGTGTATAAAGCGGTTCAAACCTGTATGAAATCGCCGGCTCTTCATCTGGAAGGATTTCATTGCCACATCGGTTCGCAAATATTTGAAGTGGAGGGCTTCCGTTTAGCGGTGGGCAAAATGGCGGAACTGATCCGCAATTGTCAGGAACGCTATGGCACCCATACGAAAATATTGAACCTGGGTGGAGGCTTTGGCATTCGCTATCAAGCAGACGATACCCCCTTAGAACCGGCAGATTATGTGGAAGCGATCGCCGAGGAAGTGAAGCGAACCTTTTCTGAGGAAGAACGGCCGGAGATTTGGTTGGAACCGGGGCGTAGCCTTGTGGGCGAGGCGGGTACGACTCTGTATACTGTAGGCAGTATCAAAGAAATTCCGGGTGTGCGCAAATATGTGGCTGTGGATGGGGGCATGAGTGACAATCTCCGCCCCGCTTTATATCAAGCTGCCTATGAAGCGCATCTGGCCAATAAAGCAGATCAAACACCGACGGAGACAGTGTCGATCGCCGGCAAGCTGTGTGAAAGCGGAGATATGTTGATCTGGGATACGGTCTTGCCGTCGGTGGAAAGCGGTGATATCTTGGCGGTCGGCTGTACCGGTGCTTATAACTACTCGATGGCTAACAACTATAATCGTATGCCCCGACCGGCGGTCATCTTTGTTGCCGACGGGAAAGCAGAGTTAGTCGTTCGCAGGGAAACCCTGGACGATCTCATCAGCCAGGATGTGATTCCGGAGCGATTAAAAAGGAAAAAAGTGACCACTTTTTAAAGCAGAAAAAATATATTTCCCTAATTTAGGTAGTTATTTTTTAACAATCGCGAACGATTGAAGCAGAGACATCACCGTAAATCCTACGAAAGACCTACCTGCATGCGCAGGAAGGTCTATTTTTTTGTCGTCCTCTGTAGTTATTGATGGCTTGTTCAACCTTTTGTATACTTAACCCCGTCAAGGTTTATCCGAAGCGTTCGTGGACAACGGAGAGGAGAATCCGACGGGAGAGGGTGATGAATATCTGGAAACTGCCGGGAGAAGGGCGTCTATTTCGCGCAACCGTTATTGTCGTTACATCCTTCGCTCTGGCTTTTTCCCTCTGGCCTGCTGAGTTGTCCTTTGCCAACAAGGAAGATGACTTGAACAAACAGTTGGATGACATCAAAGACAAACGTGGCGAGACGGAAAAAGGGATTCAAGAGCTGCAGAAAGAGATTGAGGAGAAGAAAAGTGTCTTGTCCGAGCTGGAGCAGAAAGCGGATAAAACGCTGCAAGAATTGGACAAAGCGGAAGAAGATCTGGAAAAAGCGCAGGAAACATTGGAGAAATACAACGGCCAGTTTAAAAACAGTGTTCGCAATATGTACTGGTATGGGGACACGCGCATGGAAAAGTTATTGGCCGCAAAATCCCTCAATGAGTTTTTAACCCGGTTGGAGTTTATGCGCTTGCTGGTGAAGCGCGACTATGACGTAGTAAGTAAGTACTACAAAGAAAAAGAAAAGGTACAAAAAGAGCGGGATAAGATCAAAAAACTAAGTGATAAGCAGAAGAAAGAAGCGGCTAAGGCAAAGAAGGTCTATGATGAACTGGTAACTGAGATGAAAAAAAATGAGAGCGCCTTGGCCCAGCTGGACAACCAAGAGAAGATCACCAAACAGGAGCTGGCGGAGCTCAGACTGGACCACATTCGAGCAGGAAACTTTGCTTACACCGGTCCGTTGCGTTACCCGGTCAACGGGCGTATCACTTCTCCCTATGGCTATAGAGGGAGTGAATTTCACACTGGAGTAGACTGGGCGGCGCCGGTGGGGACACCGATGTACTCCGCCGCCGACGGTAAGGTGGTTCGTAGCCAAACCTGTGGCTGTGGATACGGCTACTACATTATGATCGACCACGGTGGTGGCATCTTCACTCTGTACGCTCATATGTGGGCCTCTTCTGTCCGCGTCCGTACGGGTGATGTGGTACGGAAGGGTCAACAGATTGCCGCTGTCGGCAACAACGGCCGTTCCACCGGCCCCCACTTGCACTTTGAAGTACATCGAGGCATACAAAATCACGTCAATCCCATGGGCTACTTTGGCGGATAGCGTAAAAAACCCATCATCAACTTTTGTTGATGATGGGTTTTTTTGTGGTGCCTGACATGGGCATGTTCTTTATGGTGAAGGTGTAGCTGCTAGCGGTAAGGGTGTCCACGGCGCTGGAAAGATTGTCAGTGGGAAACCTCCGGCCCCAGGAACAGAAACATCATATGAAGCCATGCTTATTTGCAAGATGATACTTTTAGTCTTTACATACTATCCGGGGGTATAGTATATTAAATCTGATGACATACCCGCCATGGGTATATGAGAGAAGGAAATCTTATGAATCAGGTTACATTAAATGTTATAGGCATGTCCTGTGGTCATTGCGTCCATGCTGTAGAAGGTGCCATGCAGCGAATTGGGGTGGAAGGAAAGGTCGATTTGGAAGCGGGGACGGTTCAGGTCGTTTTTGATGAGCGTAGTGTAACACTGGAACAGGTAAAAGAAGCGATTGAAAGTCAAGGTTACGACATCGTTTGAAAAATTGGCCGCTGCGAGCGGTTGTCCTTATTGTAGGGAGAGAGGGGCATGCTTAACAATGACTAGATGGATCGGTTCATGGCATGCAAGTCAAACCAAATTTGATACTCGATTTTTTGATTTTACATTTCCTCAAGTCTCATTTGAGAATCAAACGTTGCGGATGGTTGTACATCCACATGCCCCCGGTTCAATATTGCGTTTAAAGTTTTCCAACCGATATGGTGTGGAGCCATTAACCATTGGTAAAGTAACAGTTGCCCGTCATCTGCATGATGGAAAAATCAATACACAAACAGATGGTGATGTAACTTTTCAGGGGGAATCAAGCGTTACCATTCCGGTAGGTGAAGAGATATATAGTGATCCTGTCTCATTTAAAGTAAATGCACAATCTGATTTGGCTGTAAGTATGTATCTCCCTTCTTACACTAAGACCTCTACTTGGCACTTTACACCCGCACGTTCAACTTACGTTGCAACTGGTGATCATACAAAAGAGAGTGATACCACTCATTTCAACACAATTATTGATTCTTATTATTGGTTAACCGGTCTAGATGTGATGACAGAAGCAGAACATTCATGTGTGATTGTTGCGATCGGTGATTCCATTACGGAGGGTTTTTCTTCAACTTTAAATGCCAACCATCGCTGGCCTGATTTCTTGCGGGATCGGGTTTATCAGGAATATCCTAAGCTTAATTGTTCCGTTCTCAATGCAGGTATTACGGGCAATCTAATCTCAATCGATGTAGCGGATGTAGAAGGTGGTGCTGATCTTGGTTTAGCCAATGCGGGTGAAAAGACACCGATTCGTTTACATTGGGATGTGTTTTCTCAAACTGGAGTGACAGACGTCATCTTGTTACAGGGCATTAATGATATTTTCGGAAACGCCGATGCGGATCAGATCATTGCGAGTATGAAAGAAGTGGCTACAAAGGTGCAGCAGCGAAACTTACGAATCTTTATCGGTACAATTACTCCATTTGCTCATTCAGACTACTATTCAGAAGACAAGGAAGCGATTAGACAAAAGGTTAACCAATGGATTCGCTCGAATGAAATCGTTGATGGGATCATTGATTTCGATCAAGCGTTGGCTAATCCACAAACGCCCAATAAAATCCATCCAGCATATGATTCTGGTGATCATCTTCATCCAAATGATGAAGGCTTTAAAGCATTTGCTTATGCGGTTCCGCTATCGTTATTTTTTAAAGGAGAGGACGAATGAGAAGGGAGAGCATAGCGTGGGATTGAAAAAGTACCTAGCCAGTCAATCTCGAAAACCCACAGGCATCATTGGTAAGTTAATGGGGAGATTGATGAACAAAAGTAATACGCGAATGAACGAAACGACAATTCAATGTCTTGGTATTGATGAACAGGACTATGTGCTGGAAATCGGCTTCGGAAATGGAAAGTTTATTGCTGAAATCGTAGAAAATGTGAAGGGAACTCATGTGTTCGGGTTAGATTTTTCCGAAGCGATGGTGCAATCTGCAATCAAACGCAACCAAGCTTTCATCGAGCAGGGGCGAGTTTGTATTGAACAAGGGAATATCGAAAAAATTCCTTTTGACAATGAGATGTTCGATAAAATTTTTACAGTAAACACGATTTACTTTTGGTCGAATCCACATCAATCACTACGAGAAATGAAGCGGGTGCTCAAGCCTGGGGGCAAGTTGGCCATCGGATTTCGTTCTAAAGCCATCATGTCGCAATGGGCTTCTGAGGAGTATGATTTTTCTTTGTATACTCCAGAAGTTGACGAAGTCGAAAGCTTACTAAAAGAAACAGGTTATTCAAATATCAGCATCGAACAATTTAGGGAGAAATCAATGGAATATTATTGCGCCGTTGCGAAGCATTGAGGTGCAAATTATTTAGAGCACGGTTCTAAGCTTTAAAATTACAATGAAGGTGTAGGATGGAAAAATGAAAAACCAAAATCGACGTTTACTCCCTCTTACCACTTTTTAAGTGGGGTTTATATAGAATACCCCGGTGATGTATATGTTGATCATGAATTTGTTGATTTGATCGATCTGTATTATTCCTCATGAAATATAAGGAATGATAAAAGTGTTTTTTTGCCCTTGACCTTTATATACCCATACGGGGTATAATGAGTTCGGATGGTTCTCGGAAGGAGGCACAAGGATGAGTCAGACCGAAACGAAGAACGAAGTAGTGGAAGCAAAGGGACCGGAATGTTGTGATACCAAAACAGGGCAGGTTCCTGACCCGTTGAAGACCAATCTGGTTCACCGAATGAATCGAATAGAAGGGCAAGTGAAAGGCATTCGGAACATGATTGAACGTGATGTATACTGTGATGACATTCTCAACCAAATGTCGGCGGTACAGTCTGCTCTTCATTCCGTATCTCGGTTGTTGTTGGAGAGTCACATCAATACCTGTGTGCTCGATCGGCTCAAACAAGAGGATCCGGATATTACGGAAGAGTTCATGAAAACCGTATCAAAACTGATGAAATGAGAAATAATCGAGTATCGAGGTTATTAAGTCGTTTCGTTCACACATATCGTGCTTTTATGGCACGATTTCTTCATCGCTCTCATATACCCCCACCCTGTATAACGGAAGGAGTTGACCATGGTGAATACATCCAAACAGTCGATTATCAATGTTGAGGGAATGACGTGTGCTGCTTGTGCAGTTCGCATCGAAAAGGGGTTAAAGAAAGTGGAGGGGGTCTTAGACGCCAACGTTAATTTGGCGTCGGAAAAAGCGAAGGTCACATACGACCCGGACCAGGTTTCGATGGCTGAAGTGGAGAGAAAAATCGACTCTCTCGGTTACCGAGTCCCCCGGGAAAAAGTGGATCTTGAAATTACAGGCATGACCTGTGCAGTATGCGCTACCCGTATTGAAAAAGGATTGAACAAACTGGAAGGGGTGACAGATGCTCGCGTCAATTTGGCGTTGGAAACGGCTACGGTTAAATATTCTCCTCACCAAATCGCGGTGAAGGACATCTTGGACAGAGTGGAAGCGATCGGATACAAGGCTACACCAAAAGGGGATCGTACCCAAAACCCGACGGACCAGCGGCGGGAAGCGGATAGCCAGAAAGGGAAGCTGTTTTTTGCGATCTTGTTGTCAGCACCGCTTCTGTGGACGATGGTTAGCCATTTTGAATGGACTTCGTTCATCTGGTTGCCGGACCTGTTTATGAACCCCTGGGTGCAATTGGCCTTGGCTACACCGGTACAGTTCGTAGTCGGAAAGCAGTTTTATGTGGGAGCGTTCAAAGCTTTGCGCAATGGTAGTGCCAACATGGACGTGTTGGTGGCCTTAGGGACATCAGCCGCTTACTTCTACAGTGTCTATCTGTCCCTGCGTTCCCTGGTGGTCCCCTCGGAAGGGATGGCGGAACTCTATTTTGAGACCAGCGCCATTTTGATTACCTTGATTCTGCTGGGGAAATGGTTTGAAGCTCGGGCTAAAGGCCGTTCATCGGAAGCGATTAAGAAGTTGATGGGTTTGCAGGCGAAAAACGCGACGGTGATTCGGGACGGCCAGGAGCGGACTGTTCCCGTGGAAGAGGTTCGAGTTGGTGACCTTGTACTAGTAAAACCGGGAGAAAAAGTGCCGGTGGACGGAGAGGTGGTGGAAGGACGCTCGGCAGTGGATGAATCGATGTTGACCGGGGAGAGTATTCCCGTCGATAAAGCGGCAGGGGATACGGTAACCGGTGCCACTCTCAATAAGAACGGTTCCCTTCGCATTCGGGCGACCAAGGTGGGTCGGGATACGGTGCTCGCCCAGATCATTCAAGTCGTGGAGGAAGCGCAAGGTTCCAAAGCCCCGATTCAGCGGATGGCTGACAAAGTCTCCGGTATTTTTGTACCCATCGTGGTCGGAATCGCATTTGTCACGTTTTTGATCTGGTATTTGGCGGTTGCTCCGGGAGATGTTGCGGCGGCCCTCGAGAACATGATCGCCGTTCTGGTGATCGCATGCCCATGCGCCTTGGGGCTGGCGACACCGACGTCGATTATGGCTGGATCCGGGCGCTCCGCTGAAGCGGGTATTCTGTTCAAAAGCGGCGAGCATCTGGAATCGGCTCATCGAATCGATACGGTTGTGCTGGATAAGACAGGTACCGTTACCACAGGGGAGCCTGAATTGACCGATGTCGTGTCGTATCAGACCGATGAAAATGCGTTCCTGCAGCTGGTAGGCGCGGCAGAAAAGGAGTCGGAGCATCCCTTGGCCCAAGCCATTGTGGAGGGAATCCGGGAAAAAGGATTGCCCTTGGCCGACGCCGATCGATTTGAAGCGATCCCAGGATACGGCATCCGAGCCGATGTGAATGGACGTGCGGTGTTGATCGGAACGCGACGCCTGCTGACGGAACATCAAATCGCGATAGACAACGCGCTTGCATCGATGGAACGACTGGAGAGCGAAGGGAAAACCGCGATGTTAGTGGCGGTGGATGGGATGTTAGCCGGGATTGTTGCCGTAGCGGACACGATGAAGGATACCTCCAAAGAAGCGGTAGCGCGATTGAAAGCGATCGGGTTGCGGGTGATTATGGTTACCGGTGACAACGAACGGACGGCAAAATCGGTCGCCAAACAAGCGGGTATCGATCACGTCATCGCCGAAGTGCTGCCAGAAGGGAAAGTAAATGAAATCAAACGGTTGCAAGCGGAAGGGCACAAAGTGGCGATGGTGGGCGATGGGATCAACGATGCACCGGCTCTTGTCGCGGCGGATATTGGGATGGCGATCGGGACCGGGACGGACGTGGCGGTGGAAGCGGCAGACATCACGTTGATGCGCGGGGATTTGAATAGCATTGCTGACGCCTTCCAGATGAGCAAGCGCACGATTCGCAACATCAAACAAAATCTGTTTTGGGCTTTTTCCTATAACACCATGGGCATTCCCATTGCGGCTGCCGGTTTTCTCGCTCCGTGGTTGGCGGGGGCTGCCATGGCTTTCAGTTCCGTCTCCGTGGTACTGAACGCTTTGCGTCTGCAACGGGTGAAACTGTAAGGAAAGGAAGTGAAAGAAATGAACATGACAACGAAATGGATGATTGCTGGGGTGTTGTATCTCGGTTTGGTCATCGGTGGGTACTATAGTTATGTCGCTGTGACCGGAGCACCTGATCCTGTTCATGAAAATCACGGCTCTGCACAAGAGGACACCAAGGATCACGGCGGACATGAGCATCACGATATGACGGCGGGAGAGAGCGAAGTGTCCCCATCCATAACCGCCGAAGGTAACGAGTTGACTATCACGTTGAAAGACAAAGAGGGAAATCCGTTGTCAGAGAAGGATCTGGAAGTAAACCATGAACGCCTTCTTCATTTGATCGTTGTCAGCCAAGATCTGCAACAATATGAACATCTGCATCCCCGATTGGTGAAAAACGGTGTGTTTGAAGTAAAGGCTTCCTTGCCAGCGGGTTCCTACCAAGCGTTTGTCGATATTAAACCAAAACAGCTTGCCTATGAAGTGGAGCCCCTATCCTTTCAAGTGGGTGAAAAAAAGGGAAAACACGCGGATTTAAAACCGGATGACGACTTTACCCAGACCGTTCGCGAAACGACCGTTACGATGAGGCCGACGTCTTTGCAAGCCGGCAAACCGGTTACCCTCAATTTCTCGTTGCAAGGTGGAAAGCCGGAGCCGTATTTGGGGGCGCTGGGTCACGTGGTAATTCTGGACGAAGGGGCGGAGAAGTTTATCCACGTCCATCCGGTATCCGATGAAGAGACACGGTTCACCACAACATTTGAGCAACCGGGCATTTATAAAATCTGGGGAGAGTTTAAAGTCGACGGTGAGGTGAAGGTATATCCCTTTGTGGTGGAAGTGAAGTAGAGATTGGGGGAGGAAGGGATGGATGGAGTTAGAGGACGTACGCAAACATGTGCTGATTTGCAATGGAAGCACGTGTCTGAAGAACGGTGGAAAAGAAGTGGCACAAGCGATCCGGGCTGAAATTAAAAATCAAGCGATTGATGACATTCATACCACCTTGACTCGATGCAACGGTCGGTGCATCGATGCTTGTACGGTCATCACCTATCCCGACGGAATTTGGTACAAAAAGATGACCCCACAGTGGGGAGCACAATTAATCCGCTGTCTGAAGAAAGGGGAATCCCTTTCTGTCTCCGTAGCCTACTCATATGACGGAGAGCGGTTTACGGGTTGGGAAGCGATGGCGGACCAAGAAATTGTGTCTTCAATTACTCCTGCGGAAATGCAAGAGGAAAAGGTTGATCTCTCCTCTTCTGATAAGCACAAATAGGTACTTCTAATGAAAGAAAGCCCATCAGAAATGGGCTTTTTCTTATTCATGTCCACCGTGACCGCCGCCGTCTTCGGGGGTGATCTCCAACATCTGGTCAATCATTCCTTGTGTAGTGAAGGGGATCGTTTTTTCGGAACCGATGACATATGCGTGATTGTACGGCCCGACGGTGGGATCATCCTCAAATGTAGGTTGTAGGCTCATCAGATATTGGTGTATTGGTTCAGACAGGGCTTCTTTATCCAACAGAAGCATGGGAGCGTGTTTGCCCATGTGGGAGAAGGGTGCGCTTGCGATCGCTGCATCCACGTTGTCTGTACGGTTAAAGGTTAGGCCGTGGCCGGGATCGGTTACCCCCCAGCCGAATTTGGTGGACTTGTCCTTGTATTTGGCGAAGGCGATGGCGTTTGCTTCTGGCGTTTTACCGCTGATGCGTGTAACCTCGCCGTATTGACCCAGTTCTTTTTCTACTGAAGCGGAGACGGCGGATTTCGGACCAAGGATGTAGATATTGGCTTTGTTTTCCCGTTTTTGCAGTGCATCGATGGTCTCTGTGGGAATATTATTTTTACCGACATACAGGAGCGGCTCCGGCATATGGGCGATCCAGTTGGCTGCGGGCAGGGTGTATTCCGGTGTGTTCATGGAACCGACGATTACGCTCTGTGGAAGGTTACCGCTTACCTTGGCATAATAAGCATCCAGCTTGGCTGAGGTGTCCGCAGGGTTTTCTCCCTCCACGGTATCTACCTTCAATCCTTCGTCCTTCAGCTGAGTACGGACATTGTCTGAGAAGTCACCGATCAATATGACCTGGATCTCTTGGTTCATTTTGCTTCCCTTGGGGTTGAGCCGCTTCAGCTCGTTCATGGTCTCTTCAGGGATGCTGTTTTTCTCCGCATACAGCAACGGGCCGTCGTTGGGATGGTGGACGAGGGTGACTGCAGGGAGGGTGGTTTTCCAATCGTTCGTCATCCCGAGCAGCACCGTACCCGGTTGGTTACCCTTATGAGAAGCGGGCCAGATTATCTGAGACGTTTCCACGGCAACTTTAACCGGGTCGTCTTGACCGACACGTGTAATATTCTTGGTGTCCATCGTCAGGCGGTTTTGGTCACCGTTTTGGTTTGCTTTTTGGTCCATCATCGACATGTCAGCGGACCCTTCTTTTTTCTGGTTCGTGTCTTCATGATCCATGTTTTCATGGTTTTCATGATTTTGGTTTTCGTTGTCTGTACCGTTGGAGCATCCGCTGAAAAAGATAGCGAACACCAAGACACTTCCGATGGCGGTACACACTCGTTTTTTCATCATGGTTTGCCTCACTCCTATCGGTGATAGGAATATGGTAACCGTCACTTGTGAGGAAGTGATGAAGAAAGCGTGGGAATCAAAAAAACTCATTTTTGGCTTGGCAGATAGACTTGGATAGACGTCCCCGTATCAGGTGTGCTTTTAATCCGGATGGTGCCTTCGTGGGATTCCACTAATTTTTTTACGATGGTTAGTCCGATTCCGCTGCCGCCGGATTGTCGGTTGCGCGAACGATCCACCCGATAAAATCTTTCAAAGATTTTCTGAAGTTCTGCTTGGGGAATCCCTTCCCCGGTGTCTTGGACGGTTAGGACCGCTTCTTCCTCCTGCTGCTCGGTTTGAACTGTAACCACTCCACCATGGGGAGTAGATTTAAGAGCGTTAGACAGTAGGTTTACCAGCACTTGGATTAACCGGCGGCGATCTACGAAAGCATATACCGGACCCGAGTTCTCCGTTTGCAAGCTAACGCCTTTGCGGTTAAAAGAAGTGCGCATATTGACGAGTGTATGCTCCACGATTTTTGAGAGGTCTTCCTCTTTTCGTTCCAGCTCAAATTCCGGTGATTCAAGCAAGGTTAATTGCTGCATGTCCCCTACGAGACCAATCAGGCGATCGATTTCAGCCGTGACGGCTTGGAGCCGTTTGGGAGTGGGTTCCCAAATTCCGTCTTCAAAAGCCTCCATGTGACTCTTTAGTGTGGCGAGGGGTGTGCGGAGTTCATGAGCGACATCGGAGGTCATCTGCTTGCGCAGGTTTTCCTGACGCTGTAATTCTTCGGTTAGGTGATTCAGGGCTTGTCCCAGTTCCGCTATTTCATCCCGTCCATGGATAGGAACACGGGATTGTAAGTTCCCTTTAGTAATATCTTCGGCTCTTTTCCTCATGAGCACCAATGGAGCGGTAATCCGCCGAGCGACGAACCAACTGAGGACGATTGCCAGTACCACGGCTCCCAGCGCTGTCCACAAAGTGGACTGGATTAACGCTAGCTCAAAATGATAATTAAGCCCGGCAATATACCCGGTGTCCGGGTACTCCTCTTGATAGATCAAAAAATGATAGTGGGTTACAACAATAAAGATAAAGCTTGCTACCAGCACGATTCCGGCTGCAACCCCAATAAACGCCCAAGTCAGGCGGTATCGTAGCGTTTTATTCATGATTTTTCACCATCAAACCGGTATCCGAAGCCAAATACCGTTTTGAAATAAAGCGGATTTTTCGGATCAGATTCCACCTTGTTCCGCAAGTTTTTCATATGTTGGTCGATGGTTCGGGTGTCTCCGGAGTAATCAAAACCAAAAAGTTTTTCAACCAGTTCTTCGCGGGAAAAGGAGCGCTTCGGGTTGCGGGCCAGGATTTGGACGAGCCGATATTCGATGGGGGTCAGATGAATGGGATCACCCTGCTTGTAAACGGTTTTTGCTCCGGTATCCACGATTAACTCTCCGTCTTGGAAAGAAATGCGTTCCGCGAGCAGATCCTCCCCGGACCGACGCAGGATGGCTTGGACTCGGGCGACGATTTCCCTGGGGCTAAAAGGTTTGATCACATAATCGTCTGCTCCAATCGAAAGCCCTTCGATCCGGTGTTGTTCCTCTACCTTAGCCGTCAACATCAGAATCGGGACTGCAGACTGCCGCCGAATTTCCTGGCAAACCTCTTCGCCGGAGCGGTCGGGGAGCATCAGGTCTAATATGACGAGATCGACCGATTGGTTACGTTGGGCTTCTATGGCTTCCTTCCCCGTTGCTGCTTCCAGCGTCTGATATCCCGCATGGGACAGATAGGAAGCGAGGACTTCCCGGATTTTTTCTTCATCATCCACGATCAGGATGGTTTTCAATTGATTCACCACATCTCTAAAAATGATTCCACCTATATACTATACCTCGTGATAAAAACGACAACCTATCCACCCTATTGGATCTGTTCGGCTAGCGATTCTATCCGAAGACGGTGCCCCGCTTCTACTTGATTTTTTGGCAACTGTGGCGAGTTTGTGCCTGTTTAACGTTATGGCAACGGGGTTTGAGCGGTCTGTGTTAAGATAATAATGGTGTATCAGGACGGTTGTTGGAAGGGGGTCCCCATATGGGACGTTTTTTACGTGGTATCGCTGTTGTCGGTGTACTCGGCACATTTTTGATTTTGATTCAAGGGGCATTGGTGACCAAAACCGGCTCCGGGCAAGGGTGCGGAAATACTTGGCCCTTTTGTCACGGCGAAGTGTTTCCCAGCTATCATACGTTGGAGTTGTGGATTGAATATAGCCATCGCATCGTTTCCGGTTTGGTCGGTCTGATCGTCGTCATCGCCTCAGCCTGGGCGTGGTCGACCTATCGTCAAAACAGCGCGGTTAAGTTTTTGGCCTTCTTCAGTGTATTTTTTATTGTGCTGCAAGGATTATTGGGTGCGGCCGCTGTCGTCTGGGGGCAAAATGAAGCCGTCATGGCCCTTCATTTCGGCTTTTCGTTGCTCTCTTTCGCCAGTATTGCCTTATTGGCGGTTCTGCTGTTTCAACTGGGCCGAGCGGATCAACCCCACCTGCAACAGCGGCCCCGTGTCTCCCAGCGGATGAAGTGGGGGTTGTACGGACTGGCGGTCTATACGTATGTGGTGGTGTATACCGGAGCCTATGTCCGTCATACCGGTTCCAGCCTCGGCTGCTCCAGCTGGCCTCTCTGTGACGGGGTTTGGTTTCCGGATTTAACGACACAAGCAGGTATTCAGCTAACCCATCGTCTGTTTGCTGGAATGTTGTTAGTGTTTACCATATGGTTGTTTATGGTGGTACGAAAGCATTATGCCAACTATCCGGATTTGGTCAAGGCGTCTCAACTTTGTCTCGTGTTGACGCTGCTGCAAGTAGTGAGCGGAGGATTGGTAGTCTTGTCCCAGTTGCAATTGGTGATTGCCTTGGTGCATACAACCTTGATTGCTGCCTATTTTGCATCCCTCTGCTATCTCTGTCTACAGGTGGGATTGCCTTGGAAGAAAGATGAAAAGAATCGCTCGGTACAGACGGATCAACCGCTTTCCCAGTAGGGCTTGGTCAGTGTCAAGTGAAACTGAAAGAAACGTACCAAGCAGAGGTGGCTTACGAGGATGCCCCCGCATGCCTGTTCAGTGGCGAAGTCAGCTACCATGAGTTGTAGTCTGGCCTTTATGTATACGATCGATCGACAGGTCTTGGACGAAAAACCGCTCCGAATGGTGAGCGGTTTTTCACTTTTTATTACCGTGAAAAAGGTTACCCATGATAGTCCAAGCTAGAAAGTGAATAAAATCCACTTGACTAACATGTTGAATAACCAGACAATTAGTATTAGACGTTCTCAAGGGGGTAGGTCAAATTGTCCAGAAAGAATTTTTATCACCTTACGATTATTCTTTCGATTTTGGCACTTGCGCTCGCTGGATGTGGAAGCGCTCCGGATGGTGGCGCCAACGAAAACGGTGAGAGTGGAGATGTCCGCATCACGATTGGAACCGGTGGCAACAGTGGCACATACTATCCGCTCGGCACAGCAATGGCGCAAAAGATCTTCAGCAATGTGGAAGGGGTTAGCCAAGCCCGTGGGGTGACGACCGGCGCTTCGGTTGCCAACATCCAGGAGCTGGCGCAAGGAAAATATCAGATGGCGTTTGTACAGAACGATATCGCTTATTTTGCAGCCCACGGTGAAACCGTAAGCGATTTTGACGGGAAGCCGGTAGAAAACATCGCCGGTATGGCAACTCTCTATCCGGAAGATATTCAAGTGGTGACGCGTAAGGACAGCGGTTTGGAAAGCTTGGAGGATCTAAAAGGTAAAAAAGTGGCGGTAGGTGACCAGGGAAGCGGTGCCGAAGCAAACGCCAAGCAGGTGCTGGAAGCCGCCGGAATCACATACGATGATGTCGAGGTCAACTATCTCGGTTTTGGTGATGCAGCCCAAGGGTTGCAAAACGGTACTCTTGATGCCGCGTTTATTACGGCAGGGGCACCGACCAGTGCCATCCAGGAGCTGGGGGCCACACAAAAGGTACATGTGTTGTCCATTCCGGATGATGTGATCAAAGAATTGACGGAAAAGTATCCGTATTATACGGAACAGACCATCTCCGCCGACACATATAAAGACCAGGGTCAGGAAGAAGAGATTAAAACCGTCTCCGTCATGGCGATGTTGATCGTAGACAATGAGCTTTCAGAAGACCTCGTTTACAATTTGACTAAGGCGATGTTTGAAGGGAAAGAAGCACTGGAAGCCGCACATGCACGCGGAGCGGACATCACGTTGGAATCCGCTTTAGACGGGATGTCGATCGACCTGCACCCCGGGGCGAAAAAATATTTCGATGAGCAGGGTATCTCAACGGAATAATGCGGTTGCGCCCCTTTAACAAGGCGTTGCGTTTTCGCAATGCCTTTTCTTTCATGATTGGAGTCGTGTTGCTCGTGTGGGTGGGGGTTGTTCTAAGTCAACCGATCTTTGTGCTCCGCATTGCTGATGAAGCGGGAAATACACTACTAGTTCAACGCGTCGAAAGTGGGACGGCTTTTAGCCACCGCTATATTCATTCCGTCGCCAAATGTCCGATTATCGAAAAGTTTGAGGTAGATGATCAATATCGCATGGTATTGATGGAGAGTTGGAACTGTAACTTCGGGGCGGGGATTGCGACAGAGCCTCCCCCTGGAGCGGTGGACCGGTTGGTGGATGGATACTATGTAATTGAAAATATCCGTCAAGTGATGCCGGAACTGGCTTTTCATCCGGTTACATTTACTGAAGATAAACTAAGCGTGGACCAACGGAGTTGGAATCTCTCTCAGCCGCCTTTTGTGGGTGAGACCATCACCCTGACCGTTGAACAGACAAGGGTTTGGCACTATTGGTGGGAGAGGTTCGGTCTATCGTAAGCAAGCAGTCGTAAAGGAGGTTCGTCATGCAGCAGCAAACAACCGTTACAAATGAAGAAATGAATCGTAAAATCGGTGAGTTGGAAGGAAGCGATCGCGTCCTCAGCGGATGGATGGCATTACTGGTGTTGATGGTGGCTGTTGGGATGTCATTGTTTCATCTCTACACCGCAGGAATCGATATGCTTCCGCGGATGGAACAAAACGCTATGCATCTTGCCTTTGCGTTGATGTTGACGTTTTTGATTTTCCCCATCCGTAAGAAGATGGGACAAAGGGTGATTCCATGGTATGATTTTTTGCTGGCGGCGCTCGGGGGAGCATCCGGCATCTATATTCTCTCTATCTCTGCTGATATTTTGGCCCGTGTTGCCAATCCTTCCCTGCTGGATACAGTGATGGCGACCGTCACTGTATTGCTCGTGCTGGAGGCGACCCGCCGGGTGGTGGGTAAACCGCTTGTTATTCTGGCCTTTTTGTTTATGTTGTATGCTTGGCTGGGGGATAAAACAGTGCCATCCTTTCTCGGAGGAAATTATATCCTTCCAGATACCATTAACCATTTTGGCTTTTCATGGACAGGAATTTTTGAGTTTATGTATCTGTCCAATGAGGGGATCTTTGGCACCCCGATTACCGTCTCCGCCAGCTATGTGTTTATTTTTGTGCTGTTTGGTGCTTTTCTTGAAGTGACGGGTGCAGGACGGATGTTTATCGATTTGGCGATGTCATTGGTGGGTTCTTTCAAAGGGGGACCCGCGAAGGCGGCGGTTGTCTCCTCCGGGCTGATGGGGTCGATTTCCGGTAGTTCGGTGGCCAATGCGGTGACAACGGGAACCTTTACGATTCCACTGATGAAAAAAACCGGTTTTCGCCCGCATGTGGCAGGTGGCATTGAAGTGGCAGCTTCCTCCAGCGGACAACTGTTACCGCCGGTGATGGGGGCAGCCGCCTTTATCATGGCGGATTTTACTGGGATTCCATATTTGGAGATTGCAAAAGCGGCGGCGATTCCGGCGTTGTTGAGCTATACTGCCATCTTGTTTATGGTGCATCTGGAAGCCCGCAAATTTAATATCCAAGGCTTGCCTCGAACAGAATTGACACCAGCTTGGAAGATCCTCGCCACCCGTGGTTATCTGATGTTGCCGGTGTTTGCCTTGATCACGTTGTTGGTGTTGCGTTTGACGCCGATTTTAGCTTCTTTTATGGCGATTGTCGGTGCGTTGACGATCGCATTGTTCTCTTATCGGATGCAACGCCGTTTTGGCGCCGGTTTTTTGGTGTCGCTGCTCTTTATTGGAGGCGCTTATGCAATGCACCTCCTGTTTGGTTTAAATGAATATGTGACACTGGTATCCGCAGGTAGTTTACTATTTGCTTTGATCTGGTATCTGCTTGGTAAAAAGATCCCTGGGGAAAAACAGACTGCCTTTGGTTGGCGGGAGTTTGTGGCGGCGCTGGAATTGGGTGCCCGTAATTCTCTTAGTGTGGTTACCGCTTGTGCAACCGCAGGAATTTTGACCGGGGTGGTAACCATGACTGGGTTGGGGCCGATATTGTCGGGGATGATTCTGGATTTGGCCAATAATCAGTTGCTGTTGGTGCTCTTATTTACGATGTTTGCCTGTATTATTATGGGTATGGGGTTACCGACCACAGCCACCTATATTGTGTTGGCGGCAGTGATGGCCCCGGCGTTGGTGCAAGTGGGAATCCCGTTGTTGGCCGCCCATCTATTTGTTTTCTACTACGGCATATTGGCGGATGATACCCCACCGATCAATTTGCCCGCTTATGCAACCGCCGGGATCGCACAAGCCAATCCAGTTCAAACCGGTGTCCAAGGCTTTAAATTTGACATGGGTGCCCTTCTGTTGCCCTTTGCCTTTGCGTTAAATCCCATTTTGATTTTACAGGCGGATGGTGTCACGTTTGCTCAGACGGCGTGGGCGATTACAACCGCCTTTATCGGGATTATTGTCTGGTCCAGTTTTATTCAAGGATATCTGATATCAAAGTATGGATGGCTGGAACGCATCTTGGCAGTGGCTAGCGCTGTCGTATTGATTAACCAAGCGCTATGGACGGATCTAGCAGGAATCGGATTGTTAGTGGTGATCATTTTGGTACAGTGGTTGAAAAACCGCAAGCGTGAGTTAAAGATTGCCGCCTAAAGGATATGGCAAGGGTCGTTCCGCTCAGGAGCGGCCCTTGCTGTTTTTAAGATCGGTGCCTATAATAAAAAGAACAGGTGAGGCTAATACCTGGAGACGATTACAATCACATACGGTCAATCCTTCGGGGCTGGGTGAAAATCCCGACCGGCGGTGATGGAAACTTTTGTTTCCTCAGTCCGTGACCCGCGTTAAGCGGTTGATCCGGTGTTAGTCCGGAACCGACAGTGAAAGTCTGGATGGGAGAAGGATGGACGGGATGGCACGCTATCTGCACCAATAATAGGGATTTTATGACAAAAACCCTTTTTTTCCTGTTGCATTGATGGCTTTTTCAACATGTGCTTCCGGTTCATAGATGGAAAGCCCTGACGATGGTCAGGGCTTTTTTGGATTGACAAGGGAAGGAGGAACTGGATGGATCGAGGTGTACAAGGCGTTGATGAACACTGGATGCGTCTAGCTCTGAATTTAGCCAAAGCAGCTCAGGGACAGACATCCCCCAATCCGCTGGTGGGGGCGGTGGTGGTGAAGGATGGGCGCTTGTTGGGAAGTGGGGCTCATTTGAAAGCGGGTACTCCCCACGCCGAGGTACATGCCCTCAATATGGCTTCAGAGGAAACAGTGGGAAGTACACTCTATGTAACCTTGGAGCCTTGTAATCATACCGGACGTACCCCTCCTTGTACGGAGAGAGTGATTGCCGCTGGCATCCATAAAGTGGTAATCGGAAGTCTAGACCCAGATCGACGCGTATCCGGGGAAGGGGTCAAACGGTTGCAGGAAGCCGGGATCGAAGTGGTAACCGGGGTGTTGCAAGCGGATTGCTTGCGGATCAACGAGGCTTATTTTCACCACCGCCGTACCGGGTACCCCTTTGTCACGCTAAAAGCAGCGATCACACTGGATGGTAAAATGGCTACCGCCACCGGAGACAGCCGTTGGGTAACAGGGGAAGAAGCACGGCAAGAAGTACAACGACTCCGCCATATTCATGATGCGGTGATGGTTGGAGTCGGTACGGTGATTAAGGATCATCCACGCTTAACCGCTCGTTTGCCGGAAGGGGGGAATCATCCGATTCGCGTCATCCTGGATAGCCGCCTTTCCATGCCGCTGAATACACCAGTGACGGATACTGCTGCTACGCCAACCTGGGTATTTTGCTGTGATGAGGTGGATACTGCCAAAAAAGTGTTGTTGCAGGAGCGCGGGGTATCGGTTATTCGAACCGGTCCGGGTCCACGGGTCAACTTGGAGCGGGTATTTCAACATTTGGGTGACAATGGAATCCTGTCAGTCTTGACGGAAGCGGGGGGTGAGCTAAATGCCTCCTTGTTACAGGAAGGATGGGTAAAACGGGTGATGTTTTTTATCGCGCCTAAGCTGCTCGGGGGCAAAGAGAGTCCCACCGCCGTGGAAGGAGAGGGCTGGGAGCGAATGGAGCAGGCATGGGAACTGGATGAGCTAGAAATGCGCCCCTTTGGGCAGGATTGGTGTATAACGGGTTTGCTGCGGCAAACGCGATGGGAGGGATGATCATGTTTACCGGATTGATAGAGGAAGTGGGACGTGTTCGTTCGATTGACGGGAACAGCCGTGCGATGCAATTAATCATCTCAGCACAGCAAGTGTTAACCGATACCACGATCGGGGATAGCATCGCCGTCAACGGTGTTTGCCTCACAGTTACCCGACTGGGCAAGGAAGAATTTGAAGCGGATGTGATGCCGGAGACCATGGATAAGACTAGTTTGAGGCGTCTACGGCCCGGTTCTCCGGTTAATCTGGAGCGGGCCTTGGCTGCGGGCGAGCGCTTTGGCGGCCATTTTGTCCAGGGGCATGTGGATGGTGTCGGCCGTATCCGCACTCGCACGCCGGTGGAGAATGCAGTTCTGTTTGAGGTGGAAGTGCCTGAAACCTTGACCCAATGGATGGTGGATAAAGGTTCAGTGGTGGTTAACGGAATCAGCCTCACACTGGTGACGGTCACCCCGCGTTCGTTTACGGTATCGATTATTCCGCACACGTTAACACATACACAACTGCAAAATGCTCGTCCGGGGGATGAAGTAAATATCGAGTGTGATATGATCGGGAAATATGTGGCCAAGTTATTACAGAAGCAGCAGGGAGATTCGATGTCTGAGGTGTTAAAACAAGCCGGGCTAACGGAGTGAGGGGGTCAAAATGGAAGCTTTTCATTCGATTGAAGCAGCACTGGATGAGTTGAAAAAAGGTCGTGTCATTATTGTGGTGGATGATGAAGATCGGGAAAATGAAGGGGATTTTGTAGCGATAGCGGAGAAGACGACCCCTGAGGTGATCAATTTTATGATTACCCATGGGCGTGGGCTGGTCTGTGCGCCGATTACGGAGGAGCGGGCGCAAGAGTTGGATCTGCCGCCGATGGTTCGGCATAATAGCGATAAACATGAGACGGCGTTTACCGTGTCGGTGGATCATACATCCTCTACCACCGGCATCTCCGCCCATGAGCGTGCTGCTACGATTCAGGCGTTGATCGATTCGCAAACACGACCGCAAGATTTTCGCCGTCCCGGTCACATTTTTCCCTTGATCGCCCGTAAAGGGGGCGTCTTGCAACGGGCAGGCCATACGGAGGCGGGCGTCGATTTGGCCCGGTTGTGTGGCACATATCCGGCAGCTGTTATCTGTGAAGTGATCAAAGAGGATGGAAATATGGCTCGTGTTCCCGATTTAATGCAGATTGCAGTCGAGTTTGATCTCAAGATCATCACCATTCAAGATCTGATCCACTATCGCAACCGCAAGGAAAAGCTGGTGGAACAAGTGGTTTCCACTCGCTTGCCGACGGAGTTTGGGGAGTTTACCGCTTACGGTTATCGAAACGATGTGGATCACAAGGAACATATCGCGTTAGTTAAAGGCGAGATTCAGCCGGAAGAGGCGGTGATGGTACGGGTTCACTCCGAGTGTCTGACCGGAGATGTGTTTGGCTCGCACCGCTGTGATTGCGGGCCCCAGCTGCATGCCGCTCTTTCTCAAATTGAGCAGGAAGGGCGTGGCGTCCTCCTTTATATGCGGCAGGAGGGAAGAGGCATTGGTTTGTTGAACAAGTTGAAAGCGTACCAGTTGCAAGAACAGGGGTTGGATACGGTGGAGGCCAACTTACAACTGGGGTTTAAGCCGGATCTGCGGGAATACGGCATTGGCGCCCAGATTTTACGCGATCTCGGTGTTCGTAAGATGCGTCTGTTAACCAATAATCCGCGCAAGATCACCGGTTTAAAGGGATATGGATTGGAAGTGACAGATGTGTTGCCGATCCAGATGCCAGCCGTCCCTGACAATGAAAAGTATTTACAGACCAAAAAAAGCAAGCTGGGACATATGCTACATTTTTAAAAATAAGGTGGAGAGACGATGAAGGGATATGAAGGTGCGTTAACGGCACAAGGGTTACGGTTTGGAATTGTGGTGAGTCGATTTAACGGATTTATCACGTCACAATTGCTGGAAGGGGCAGAGGATGCTCTCAAGCGTCATGGTGCCCAGGATGAAGATGTGGAGGTAGCATGGGTGCCGGGAGCTTTTGAAATCCCGTTAATTGCCGATCAGATGGCTGCTTCAGGCCGATTTGATGCGGTAATCACCTTAGGAGCGGTGATTCGCGGTTCCACCCCTCATTTTGACTATGTATGTAATGAAGCGGCCAAAGGTGTGGGGGCCATCAGTCTGAAGCGAGGTCTGCCGGTCATTTTTGGTGTACTCACGGTGGATACGATTGAGCAAGCGATTGAGCGGGCTGGTACCAAAGCGGGCAACAAAGGATGGGAAGCGGCGGTTAGCGCCATTGAAACGGCCAATGTGCAGGCAGCCTTGCAAAAGGGTCTCTCGGATTGAGGAGAGGATGTTGATCTTTGGACGTAAAGATTAAACTGGATATGTTTGAAGGGCCTTTGGACTTGTTGCTTCATCTGATTGACCGTTCTGAGCTGGATGTATGTGAGATCCCGATTGCCCGTATTACGGATCAGTATATGGAAGTGTTGTCATCGTCACAACAGCTGGAACTGGATGTTGCCAGTGAATTTCTGGTGATGGCGGCGACGCTGCTGGCGATTAAGAGCCGCATGCTGCTTCCACGGGCGGAGCCCGTCGATCTCAGTGATATGATGGAGGTGGATGAGGGGCTTGACCCCCGGGAAGAATTGGTGCAGCGGTTGTTGGAATACAAGAAATACAAGCGTTTATCTGAGGTGCTACGGGAACGGGAAGCAGAGCGAAGCCAGGTATATACCCGGATGCCGATGGACCTGACGCCATATACGCCGGTGGAAAACCCGGTGGAGGGGCTTTCTGTCGATGATCTGTTACAAGTGTTTACCGAGGCATTGACTCGCCCGCGTAATGAGGAACCACCGCCGATGACCAACTTAAGCCGGGATGAGGTTTCGGTAAGTGATCGGATGGAGGAAATCGCGGAAACGTTGTGGCAGAAAGGCGGCAGAATGCATTTTTCCAATTTGTTGGTATGGGAATTGGTAACCAAGGATCGGGTGGTGACCACGTTTTTGGCGCTGTTGGAGCTGATGAAAACCAAACGTGTCCATATTATGCAACGGGAACTGTTCCAAGACATCGAAATTGTGGGCGTAAAGCCGGATGGAGGGGTACCCACTGGAACAGCAGAATTGGAAACCCATTATTGAAGGATTGTTGTTTGCGGCGGGAGAAGAGGGGTTAAAGCCAAAAGAAATTGCACAAATTTTGCAGCTGGATACGCGGGAGGCTCGGCGGCTGTTAAAAGAGATGGCGGTGGAGTGGAAAGAAGCGGGCCGTGGGATTCAAATTGTGGAAGTGGCCCAGGTATTCCAATTGACTACACTGCCGGAACACCGTACTTACTTTGAAAAATTGGCGGAATCTCCCTCCCGCTCGCAACTCTCCCGTTCCACTTTAGAAACCTTGGCGATTATCGCTTACCGACAGCCGATCATTCGGGTCGATGTGGAAGAGATTCGTGGGGTGAAGTGTGAGCGAACGATTTACCAACTGAAGCGAAAAGGGCTAGTTAAAGAGGTTGGACGAGCGGAAGGAGTTGGCCGACCCATTTTATATGGGACGACACGGGATTTTTTGGATTATTTTGGATTAAAGAGTTTGGATGAACTCCCTCCTGTCGATTCCATTTTTCATTGGACAGAGTGGGAACAGGAACGGGAAGAGCTGTATCAGCGTTTGGGTGTGGAACCGCAAGAGGAAGAGTTGGAGGATGAGGTAGCAGAGGTACCGTTGGAAGCAGCAGAACGATCGTAAGCAGTTGATGGCCAGGCCCTGAACGACCTGGCTGACAAATGATTGATGAATGAAAGAGGCGCGAAGACGAAAATCGAGACTCGGGCCACATTATCATTCTGAAGCCCCGGATATCCGGGGCTTTTTTCTATTCCTACCCGGTATGAAGCGAATAGCTGCCGTCGATACTATCGATGTGAAGGAATAAGGCGGTGGCGTAAAATGGGTTGGTTGTTGGCAGCCGGTATTGCGGTGCTGTTTTTTGTGGTGATGATTGTTTCGACGGTACGTATCCGTTTGTTGTACCGCCGACAAGGCGAAGATGATGAGATGTCGGTTCATGTTCGTATGTGGGCAGGTCTCCTTCGCTTCCAGTATCGTTTTCCGCAATTTCGGCTCACATCCGAGGGAGTAGATGTAAAGGAGAAAACAAAAGCACCGTTGTCGGGAAAAAAGCCCGCCTGGTTTGAAACGATCGGGTTGAAAACATTGCAGCGAGTGCGACAGGATTGGAGAATTTTAAAATATCGAGTGATTGGTTTATATGATGTGTTTTATCGCTTTCTCCGTCATGTTACCTGTGAACGCTTGATCTGGAAAAGTCATCTCGGAACCGGGGATGCAGCGGAGACGGGTGTGATCACCGGCTTGGCATGGGGGGTTAAAACCAGTCTGGTGGGGATGTTGGGATCTTATATCGATTGGTTGGTTCGTCCGCGCTTGGATGTGGTTCCTCATTTTCAGGAGCGTCGCCTGGAAACGGAATTGGATTGCATGATCCGCTTTCGCATCGGGCATGCTATTCTTGCTATTCTTCGACTGTTGATGCGCATGCGCGGAAAGGGGGGTGAAGGGACATGGCAGAACACCCAATTCAAGGCCTGATGACGACGGCGATGGAGAACATCAAGGAGATGGTGGATGTTAACACCATTGTCGGAGATCCAGTTGAAACGCCTGACGGCAGCGTGATTATCCCCGTCTCAAAAGTGGGCTTTGGTTTTGCAGCGGGCGGAAGTGAATTTGCCGGCTCCAAGCCGGGCGATCAAGGAGAAGGCGATAAAAAGGGAGGCAGTGAACCCCCTCCCCTCCCATTTGGTGGTGGCAGCGGGGGCGGGGTTTCCATTACCCCCATCGGCTTTCTGGTAGTGAGTGAGACCGGGGTTCGCATGCTCAATGTAGAAGGGTCCAACCATCTGTATGATCGTCTACTTGATCTCGCTCCCGGATTGGTGGAGCGATTGCAACGAATGGTAAAAGGAAAAAGAAACGGTTTTAACGGTCCGGAATCCGATATTTGAGTTTTCCCCGCCACGTATAATGGCGGGTTTTTATTTTTCATAACCCTGTCCAACCGGCATATACATGTACCAAAATAAAGCCTGAAGGTGGGGAACCCATGCGGATGATGGCAATCCTGTGCGCGGTTGCGCTGGTATGGACCGCTCGGGTGCCGCAGGCGGCGGGGGAGGAGGATTCTCTTTCGCTAAGTGCCCATGCGGCGGCGGTGATCGATGTGGAATCCGGTCGGTTGTTATATGAGAAGGAAGCGAACAAGCAGATGCGCATCGCCTCCCTGACCAAAATTATGACGGCAATTGTGGCGCTGGAAAACAGCGACCTGCAGGAGAAAGTAAAAGTAGGTCCCCGTGCGGTGGGGGTGGAAGGGTCCTCCATCTACCTGCAACAAGGGGAAGAGGTCCCCTTGGAACACCTCTTGTACGGCTTGATGTTGCGATCGGGCAACGATGCAGCGGTAGCCATCGCGGAGCATGTAGGTGGGTCGTTGGAAGGGTTTGTCATGCTGATGAATGAAAAAGCGGAGTATCTGGGACTGGAGCAGACTCATTTTGCTAATCCTCATGGCCTGGACGCACCGGAACATTATTCGTCAGCGGCGGACATGGCCCGACTAACCGCTTATGCCCTTCGTAATCCTCATTTTAAAAAAATCGTATCTACTCCCATTAAAACGGTTCCCTGGCCGGGAGAAGAGTGGCATCGGAAATGGTACAACAAAAATAAAATGTTACGCCTTTATCCCGGTGCCGATGGGGTAAAAACGGGCTATACCAAATTATCGAAGCGAACCCTGGTTTCTTCCGCCACCCGGAACGGACGGCAGGTGGCAACGGTAACGTTAAACGCACCCGATGATTGGGACGATTCGATGCACTTATTGGAGTATGGGTTTAATCAATTTGAGCGAGTGCCTCTGTTGGAAAAGGGTGAACAAGTGGCGGATATGCCCGAATCGGAGGATCCCGGTTGGGTGGCAGTGGCGGAAAAAGGTTTCACTTATCCCTTAAAAGAGGAAGAACGGAACCGCATCCAGGTAAAACCGATGCTTACGCTTCCCGCAGCGGCCATTCAAGAAAAAGGGAGGCGGGTAGGAACGGCTCGTATCTATGTCGATGGAAAACAGGTAGGTTCCATCCCATTGGTGTCACAAGTGAAGCAGGTGGAAACGGGTTCCCTCTTTACCTCATGGCTGCAGGTGCTCGGTTATATGGCGGGGAGAGAGGCGCCGTGATCAATTATATCTGGTTGTTTATGATTATCAGCGGGGTGGTTGCAGCCGCCGCTCAGGGACAGATGGACCTTGTCACCCAGGCCGCTTTAAAGGGAGCGAAAGATGGGGTGGCCGTATGTATCGGCTTGATCAGTATTCTTGTATTTTGGTTGGGGATTATGCGAATTGCACAGGATGCCGGGCTTTTAAAAGTGTTGGCCCGTTTACTGGGCCCAGTGGTACGACTTTTGTTTCCTGATGTTCCCCGGGATCACCCGGCGATGGGTTATATTGTATCCAATATGAGCGCTAATCTGTTTGGCTTGGGAAATGCGGCTACTCCCATGGGGATGAAAGCGATGGAAGAATTACAAAAATTAAATCCCGATCCAAAGGTGGCCACTCCGGCGATGTGTACGCTTTTGGCACTCAACACATCCAGTTTAACCTTAATCCCTACCACAATGATCGGTTTGCGAATGGACCTGGGTTCCACTGAGCCGACAGCCATCATCGGAACGACATTGGTGGCTACCTTTTGCTCCTCACTGGCTGCGATTTTGCTCGACCGTTGGTTTCGCCGTCGGATGAGCAGACGAATGGAATCATAGGCTCTAGGGGTGAGGGGGAGTAGAATGATGCAAACGATCTCGTTTTTATCGGCAATTGCGATTCCGGCGATTCTAGCTTTTATCCCCCTGTACGCCTTGGTGCGGGGAGTACCGGCATACGAAAGTTTTGTCGAAGGTGCCAAAGAAGGCTTTCCCACCGCTATCCAAATTATTCCCCATTTGGTGGGGATGATGGTGGCAGTCTCTATCTTTCGAGAAACCGGAGCGTTACAGTTTTATCTCAGTTTATTTAAGCCGCTGCTGGCCTGGATTCACTTTCCGGAAGAGGTGCTGCCCCTAGGGTTGTTACGACCGATCACCGGTACCGGCGCCTTGGCTTATGCGGAAAATCTGATGTCTACCTACGGCCCGGATTCATTTTTGGGGCGATTGGCTGCCACGATGCAGGGGAGTACCGATACCACCTTATATGTCTTGACGGTCTATTTTGGCGCCGTGGGAATCCGCCGTTCGCTCTATGCGGTAAAGGTGGGGTTGCTGGCGGATCTGACTGGGGTGTTGGCATCATGGATGATTGTGTTGTGGGTGTTTGGTGGGTGATTTAGGCTTTATTACCGCTTCAAGGAAGTGAGGATGCCCGCTCCGCCTCCTTCGTCCGCAACCAGCGTATATGCGAAAAGCATATGTGGCCGCTAAACGGTTGGGAACTGCGGAGACTCCGCTAGGTAATCGATCAAAGCGAGATCCGGGAATGGAGTGACCAAGTCGAGACTTGTGCTTTCGTGCAAAGGGCGCTATGTCGGAAATCGTTCCCCCTATTCCTAATCTAGTTTGTCAGCAGCCTCAAAGCCCTGTTGGGCTTTTTTTATTTTGTCTGATTGTCCGGCGGCTTGTGAAGGGTGCCGCAAATGGATAAGATGGCTATTGAGGTGAAAACATGGAACGATTGCAAAAAGTGATGGCTCATGCCGGTGTGGCGTCCCGGCGGAAGTGTGAAGAGCTCATCCGTTTAGGCCGGGTGCAGGTGAACGGTCATCCGGTGACAGAGCTGGGACGACGCGTCGATCCGATCAAAGATCGTATTCAGGTGGATGGACGGGAGATACGCCAGGAGTCCAAGCGTTATTTTCTTTTCTATAAACCGCGGGGGGTGATCACCAGTCTTTCTGATCCGCATGGACGGAGGGTGGTGACTGATTTTTTCCGCGAGGTGGATCAACGGGTTTATCCTGTGGGTCGATTGGATTATGATACCGAAGGGTTACTTTTGCTGACCAACGATGGGGAGTTGGCCAATCGCTTGGCTCACCCCCGCCATGAGGTGGACAAGGTGTACCAGGCCCGTGTTGTGGGCCATCCTGGAGAGGAGGCGCTGCAACGGTTGCGCCGGGGGATCAAGCTAGAAGATGGCTGGACGGCTCCGGCTCAGGTGCGACTGTTGGAAAAAGAGGAGAAGGGAAGCTGGCTGGAACTGATTATTCATGAGGGACGGAATCGCCAAATCCGGCGCATGCTGAAGGCGATTGGTCATCCGGTGCGGCGATTGATTCGCACACAAGTCGCTTTTCTTACGCTGGATGGTTTAAGGCCGGGTCGCCATCGTGAGTTAAAGCCAGCCGAAGTGACGCAATTGTGGAAACGGATGGGGGATTAAGCTGGGTTTTCAAACAATCTTCATAGGAATCGACGGTTGTATCGATGACCTGGCGGTATAATGGGGAAATGAACGGGGGTTTTCTCCAATGTTGGGATTCCTCCCGGGAAGCGGGGGTGAAATCGGTGGTTAACACCAAGTGTGAATGCGGACATAACAACCCCGTCGGTACCACGTTGTGTGAGTACTGTGGGAAGCCGTTAGATGAGGAAAAAGAGGACCAGCCGCTTGAGATGCGGTACGAGGGTAAAGCCCGTCGTTCGCAAACGCAAAACCAAACGATCTTGGATCGGATCTGGAACTTTTTTTCATCTGTCAAAGTGGCGATATATTTGATTGTGATTACGTTATTAGCGTCGATCTTAGGCACGCTGTTGCCGCAGGAACGATTTATCCCATCAAACCGGCCTGACGTTTATTATGCACAGGAATACGGCATATGGGGCGATCTCTTTTATCGTTTGGGCCTTTCCGATATGTACAATTCATGGTGGTTTATCGCCTTGTTGGCGATGATTGGGATATCATTGGTGGTATGTAGTCTCGATCGGGTTGTGCCGTTGTATAAAGCGTTAAAAAATCAGCGGGTCGTCAAGAATATCACCTTTATCCAACGCCAGCGGGCGAGTCGCTCCCACGCGGTCAAGGCTGAGGAGAAGGAACAGACGCTGGACCGGTTGGCTGAGGAACTGGCCGACAAGCGCTACCGCGTTCGCCGGGAAGGGGACTCCATTCTGGCGGAAAAAGGGCGTTTTAGTCGTTGGGGTCCTTATGTTAACCATATCGGTCTGATTATCTTTCTGTTTGGTACGCTGATGCGGCTCATTCCCGGTTGGTATCTGGATGATTTTGTCTATCTACAGGAAGGGGAGACAAAAAAGCTCCCAGATGTTCCTTATTACATCAAAAATGAGCGTGCCTTCGCTGAATTGTATGATGAGGATGAAATGCCACAACAGCTGGATGAGACGCCAGCTGTTGTAAAGAAATATGAAACCGAAGTGGTTCTTTATGAGAAAGATGAAGAAAGTGGCGATTTACGGGAAGTGAAGAGCGGATCGATCGTGGTAAACCATCCGCTGGAATATGAAGGGTTGTTATTGTATCAATCCGATTTTCAACCCAATCAGGCCAAGACAATTGTCCTGAATATGAAAGATCGGGAAGGGGATAAGGATCTGGGATCGATTACGATTGATCTATATGATCCAAAAACTGAGTATCAATTGGAGGATGGAGTGACGGTCCGGATTTTGGATTACTTCCCCGATTTTGTGCTGGAGGAGAATCGCCCCACCACCAAATCGGAAGTCCCCAATCGACCCGCCTTTATCTTTGCGGTGAACTCGCCCCAACTGGATGAGCCGGAGAAATCTTGGATGATCTCGGGAACCAATCTGGACGATGTCAACGACGCCAATCGCTATGCCATGGAGCTGAAGGATATTGAGATGGTGAACGCGTCCGGGTTGATGGTTCGTATCGATAAAAGTTTGCCGGTGATTTTCTTTGGACTCGGTATTTTTATGGTTGGCTTATGTATGGGATTCTTCTGGTTCCATCGGCGTGTATGGATTCGCTGGCATGAAGGGAGTCTGTTTGTGGGGGCTCATACCAATAAAAACTGGTTCGGGTTAAGAAAAGATTTGGAGGAAGCAACGGCAAAAGCCGGCACACCGCTCTCTTTTTCTCCCGAACAACCGGAATAACGGTAGGAGGAACTTACAATGGAACAAACGATGGAAATACTCCTGCTCATCACTTTTTTTCTGTATTTGTTGGCTTCCATCACATTTGTGATGGCAGTGACGGGAAAAGGGTCCCGTGACGGCAAAGAAGTGCATATGTCGCGGTGGGGGCGACGCGGAATCTTCTTGGCGATCGCTGGTGTCGCCCTCCATATCGGTTTTATTGTGATCCGAGTGATGATGGGTGGCCATTTTACCAGCAATATGTTTGAGTTTACCGCGTTTCTCTGTTTTGCGATTGTGGCTGCCTTTATCGTGATTTACTTTTTGTATCGCACCATTACCTTAGGCGCGTTTGTGATGCCGCTGGCTGTGATTATGCTGGGATATGCATCGGTCTTTCCGCGCGAGGTGCAACCGCTGATTCCGGCTCTGCAGAGTTATTGGCTCCATATCCATGTTACCACCGCCGCTCTGGGAGAGGGAGCATTGGCGGTGGGATGTATGGCTGGTTTAATCTATTTGATCTGCTGGGTCGGTAAAGATCGGGATCACACTGCCACCGCCCTCTGGTTGGAGGTGACGTTGTCAGTTGTGCTGATGTTTGCCAGTTTTGTCCTGCTCTCCTTCGGTTTCGGCGGATATGAGGCGACCTTCCAGCATCAGATAGACGGGCAGCAGGTGGTGCAGGAGTATTCGATGCCGCCCATTGTAGGGCCACACCAGGGAGAAACGGTTGATGTGCCTGCCTTTTTGGGGGTGCAGGGCCCGCTGTTTGAGGCTCCTTCCTGGATACAGGGGGAAAAGGCGGCCAACAAGCTGAATGCGGTGCTGTGGTCTGTGTTGACGGGGTTAATCCTCTACGGAATATTACGGTTGGCCTTCCGTAAACCACTCTACCAGCTCTTGTATCCCTTGGTGAAAAATTTGGATCTGGAAACGATGGATGAGATTAGTTACCGGGCGATTGCCATCGGCTATCCGATCTTTACCTTGGGTGCGTTGATATTTGCGATGATCTGGGCGCATGAAGCCTGGGGACGTTTCTGGGGATGGGACCCCAAGGAAGTGTGGGCACTAATCACCTGGCTGTTCTATAGTGCTTACCTTCATTTGCGTCTGTCGCGCGGATGGCAAGGAGTCAAATCGGCGTGGTTGGCGGTGGGCGGTTTTATCATTATTTTGATCAACTTGATTGTGATCAATTTGGTGATTGCAGGGCTTCACTCTTATGCCTGAGTAGAAGGATGACAAGATATGGTATGATAAAGATAGTCTGTTAAGCGTTCTGATCCCTTCCATATGCGGGAGTACGATCCGGTATGTCCGTTATCGATTGGTACAACGGTATCAACCCTCCTGCATCCAGTGGGATTATCAGAGACGCCTGAATATGAGGATTGTAAAAAGAGGTGAGTCAGGTGGGCAAGCCGGAACATATATTAGTTGTGGATGATGAAGATCGCATCCGCCGCCTGCTCCGCATGTATCTGGAACGGGAAGGTTATCACATCGATGAAGCGGAAGACGGCGAGCAAGCATTGAAAAAAGCGATCGAAACCGATTATGATCTGATTTTGTTGGACTTAATGCTTCCAGGTTCCGACGGCCTGGAAGTGTGCCGAAATATTCGCAGCAAAAAAGCAACCCCCATCATTATGTTGACCGCCCGCGGGGAAGAGAGCAACCGGGTAGAAGGCTTTGAGGCTGGGACCGATGACTATGTGGTGAAACCTTTTAGCCCGCGTGAGTTGGTGCACCGGGTAAAAGCGGTATTGCGCCGTTCGTCGGTGACAGCGTTTTTATCGACGGAGACGGAGACGCACAATGTGATCGTGTTCCCAGATCTGACGATCGATCACGATGCCCATGAAGTACGGGCAGGTGGGATGGAAGTGTCGCTGACCCCGAAGGAGTATGAGTTGCTTCACTATCTGGCCGCTTCCCCGGATAAGGTGTTCACCCGGGAAGAACTGCTCCGCGATGTATGGAATTATGAGTTCTTTGGCGATTTGCGCACAGTGGACACTCATATCAAACGCCTGCGGGAAAAGCTGAACCGAGTCTCTCCGCCTGCTGCCGCCATGATTAATACGGTCTGGGGTGTCGGCTATAAACTTGAGGTGCCAAAAGAGTGATATTACGCAGTGTCGTCGGAAAGCTGTGGTTGACGATCATTGTTTTGGTGACGCTGATCCTGGTCATGCTCAGCCTGTTTTTGTCCCAGCAGATTATGGACGCTTATTATCAGGCGGAATTAAACAACTTGGAGCAGTTGGCCCAACATGTACAACAATCACTGGAAGAGCCGGGAACCGACAGCGAGCGAGCGGAGTATCTCCGCTCGCTTTTAAAAGTGGCGGATCTATGGGACACGTATGCGATCATCCTGGGACCGGACAGATCGGCGCAGCAATTGGAAGTCTCTCCTGATGTTCCCGAGTTTCCATGGCAGGATATTCTAGAACAGACCGAAATCGATCGGGTTTTTCAAGGGGAGAAGCAAGTGCTTCGCAGCCGGGTGATGGTGGGTAAGGATGGAGAATCGACGTTTCCCTTGTTTAAAGATGAAATTATGATGGTGGCCTATCCGATCCATGACGGGGATCAGATTACAGGAGCGGTGGTTCTTTATCGTACACAAGAACAGTTAAATGAAAATGAAATCAAGAAGCTGATCTTTTTTTCCGCATTGATTGGGATTGTTTTGACGACCATCTTTGCCTTCTTTCTGTCGACGCGGATTACGCAACCATTGATTCAGATGAAAAAGGCGGCCGAAAAAATGGCGGAGGGTCAGTTTTCCACCCGTGTGCCGGTTCGTTCCCATGAGCGTGATGAGCTGTCGGATCTGGGGGCCACTTTCAATCGCATGGCGGCCCAGTTGGAGGAATCAATTCATGCGCTATCACAGGAAAAGGAACAGTTGGCCAGTATTTTGCACAGTATGGCTGATGGAGTGATCACGATGAATGCCCAGGGTCAGGTGATCGTGACCAATCCGCCGTCAGCGGAACTATTGAAGCATTGGCGTCGAGATGAAGAGGAAGCTCCCGCTCTGCCCTCTCCTTTACGGAAGATTTTTAGGCTTGTGGTGGAGAGTGAGCAGGAGCAGTTTGGCGATATTACTGTCAATGGACGCACTTGGGCCGTAGTGATGGCTCCCCTATATGCCCATGAGCAGGTAAGGGGAGTTGTGGCGGTATTGCGGGATGTGACGGAAGAGCGGCGCACCGATAAACTGCGCAAGGATTTCGTCGCCAATGTCTCCCATGAGTTACGCACACCGCTGTCAATGTTGCAAGGATACAGCGAGGCGTTGTTGGATGGGATTGCACAGACGCCAGAGGAACAAGCAGAGATCGCCAAGGTGATCAACGATGAATCGCAGCGTATGGGCCGTCTGGTACGGGAGCTGTTGGATCTGGCCCGAATGGAGGCAGGACATATTCGGTTGGAGACGGCAAAGGTGGACGCTACCGCACTCATTCGCCGCGTTTTACGCAAATTTCAGGCGATCGCCAAGGAGCAGAAGGTGACGCTGATCGGCGATATCCCTACCTCTCTTCCCACCGTTGAATGGGATGAAGATAAGGTGGAGCAGGTATTGACCAATTTGGTAGACAACGCCATCCGTCACACTCCCGCCGGGGGACGGGTTTCGATTGAGGTGACTGAATTGGAAAACGGTGTACGGCTTAATGTCCATGATACGGGTAGCGGCATTCCTGAGAAAGATCTGCCTTTTATCTTTGAACGGTTTTATAAGGCGGATAAAGCGCGCACCCGTGGTCAGGCCGGCACCGGCCTCGGATTGGCCATCGTCAAACACATTGTGGAGGCTCATCAGGGCAGTGTTGAGGTGAACAGCAAACTAAACGAGGGTACCACCTTTAAGGTTTATCTTCCCTGGCATGCCCAGGGTGACGCTTAAGCTTTTAATCGTTTAAAAACAGAGCTCCCATCCGCACACAGGAAGGGAGCTCCGTTTTTACTTTTGCAGTTCCGGTGGAACCTGGGGGCGCATAATAATTTGGTTGAAGATAACGGCGGGATCGGCGGAAACCATCATCCAGACGGTTTCTGCCACTTGTTCTGCTGTCAAGGCGTAAGATTTAGGATTATGGGAGAACTCCGTCTGGATGGAGCCGGGGCAAAGGGTGTTCACTTTTACTTCGTCTTGTTTCAGTTCTTGGGTTAACACGTCGGAAAGGGCTTGCAGACCGAACTTTGAGGCGCAGTATCCGCCGCCACCCGGAAAGGTGACGGTACCAGCGACGCTTGAGATATTGACGATGTGCCCTTTCTGCTTTTTTAGATGGGGGATGGCGAATTTGCAGGCGAGAAATGCCCCTTTTAGATTGACATCCATCATCTGGTCCCACTCTTCTTCGCTTAATTCTTCCACTGAGCCAAAGTGGCCAAGGCCGGCGTTGTTGACGAGAATATCTATGCGCCCAGTGTGGGAGAGCGCCGTCTCTACCATCTGTTTCACATCGTCGCTGTGGGTGATATCCGTAACGACAGGGATGATTCCTGGATGATCCGCCGCCATCTCCTGTAAGGCTGCTTCACTGCGGGCGGCGGCCACTACTGTCATTCCGCTGCGGTTGAGGCGACGGGCGATGGCCCGCCCTAATCCTTTACTGGCACCGGTAACGATGGCGGTTTTTTCGGTAAGGTTGTTGGACATTTCGCTTCCTCCTTTTGGTCGGGTCCTTGCTTCCTTCATCCGAATTCCCATTGTGGGGAAGGATTGAAACCTTGCCGGTAAAAAAAGCCGACCATTGGTCGGCTTATAAATCGATAGCGGTGACGTGATCGATTTCGTCCAGTTCTTCCAGGCTTTCCAACAATCCCTCCGGCACCGCCTTATCGATATGGAGCATCATGATGGCTCGGCCGCCAAGATCGCGGCGACCGACCTGCATGGCGGCGATGTTCACATCGTGATTGCCGAGGATGGTACCGACGCGTCCAATGGCACCGGGACGATCATGGTGTTGGATGAAGAGCTGATGACCGGCCGGTTCCACATCGACGGAGTAGTCGTTGATACGGACAATGCGCGGACCTAATCCGTTTAACAGGGCACCGGCGATGGTGATGTCCTGGGTATCCGTTGCGACATGAACCCGGATCAGATGGGTGAAGCCATGCCGTTTGGACACTTTTTGCTCTGTCACCTTCACACCGCGCTCCTTAGCCAGGTGGGGAGCGTTGACATAGTTGACATCAGACAGGTAGTGGGAGAGGGCTCCTTTTAGAATAATGCGGGTTAAAGGAGCGGTATCCCACTCGGCCAGTTCACCGGAGAAGCTGACGGTTACTTCCTGTAGTGCACCTGCTGCCGCTTGGCTGGCAAAACTGCCTAACTTCTCCGCCATCATCTGATACGGACGCAGTTTTTCCTGTAGTTCTGCGGGGATGGAAGGCAGATTGACGGCGTTTTTAAAAGGTTCACCCCGTAAGATATGAAGCACTTCCCCTGCAACATCGATCGCCACATTCTCCTGTGCTTCCCGGGTAGAAGCGCCCAGATGAGGAGTGGCAATCACTTGAGGCAGCTCAAACAATGGATGGTGACCGGGCGGTTCCGTTTCAAAAACGTCGAGAGCGGCCCCGGCTACTTTACCTGCCTGGATCGCTTCCAGCAGTGCGTTTTCATCAATGATGCCGCCTCGAGCACAGTTGATGATCCGCACCCCGCCTTTCATCCGTTGGAAAGCGTCTGCGTTGATCAAATGGCGGGTCTCTTTGGTCAGTGGCGTATGAACGGTGATAAAGTCCGACTGGGCGATTACTTCGTCAAGAGTCGCCTGCGTGACACCGATTTTATGGGCCCGTTCCTGAGTGAGATACGGATCAAAGGCTAATACTTTCATATTAAATGATTGCGCTCGCTTCGATAGTTCGGTGCCGATTCGACCCAATCCAATGATCCCCAAGGTTTTTTTGTTTAGCTCTACACCGACAAATTGCTTTCGCTTCCATTCTCCCTGAATGGTGGAACGGTAGCCTTGGGGGATGTTGCGGGCCAGGGAGATGAGCATGGCAAAAGTGTGTTCAGCGGTGGAGATGGTGTTGCCGTCGGGAGCGTTGACAACGATAATGCCGCGGCTGGTAGCGGCCGGGATATCGATGTTGTCTACACCTACCCCCGCTCGTCCAATCGCTTTTAGCTGCTTACCGGCAGCAATCACTTCGGCGGTGACCTGGGTTTGACTGCGAACCAGCAACGCATCCGCTTCTTTGATTTCTTGCAGGAGCTGCTCCGGTGTCAAATCAGTTTTGCGAATCACTTCAATGTCTTCGGCTTGCAGTAGTTGTTCAATTCCTTGTTCACTAAGTGGGTCAGTGATCAGCACGCGATGCATCAATCCATTCCTCCTCGGTTGCTTGGATGCCGGCTCCCAGCTTGATCGGCACTCCGGCACGGGTAGCGGCTACTTCTAGGGCGGCGATCGTTGTTACGATGTCCAAGGGATCGCTATAGCCCATATGGCCGATCCGGAAGATTTTACCTTTGAGATGTTGTTGCCCACCGGCCAGACGGATATTTAGCTTTTTCATCTCTGCACGGATCGACTCTGCGCTCCCATTTTCCCCTTTGACAGCGGTAACGGTAGGGGAGGCATCCGATTCCGTCGTCAGCAGTTCTAGCCCCATGCTCCGAACGCCGGCACGGGTCATGCGCATCATCAACTCATGGCGGACAAAGATGGTTTCCAATCCTTCTTCTTCGATCATATCGAGGGCCGCTTCCAATCCGTAGAAAAGGGAGACGGCGGGTGTATAGGGGGTGGTTTTTTTCGCCAGGCTATCGCGATAGGCGGCTAGATCCAGGTAAAAGCGGGGGCGGGTATTGGCCTCGATCCGCTTCCACGCTTGTTGCGAGACGGCGGCAAAGGAGAGTCCGGCGGGAAGCATCAAGGCTTTCTGACTTCCTGTGACCAGGATATCAATTCCCCATTCATCGGCGAGCGCCGGAGCTCCTCCGACGGCGCTGACGCCGTCGACCACCACCAACGCATCGGTCTGTTCCCTCACGACGGCGGCCAGTTGGCGG